>JBKPCF010000037.1:0-28460 GCA_046727235.1 Candidatus Dormiibacterota bacterium | reverse complement strand
TCATCGAGCCGGCCGAGGTTGCGCTTGGCGATCCCGCGTGCGGCGCGGGCGTCGGCGACCTCCCAGCGCGCACCCACCTCGCTGAAAATCTTCACGCCACGATCGAAGCAGGGCAGCGCCTCTTCCTCGCGACCCAGGTCGCTGAGGACTCGACCTCGCTGGACCGACGTGTTCGCGACGCTGAAGCGGTCACCCGATTCGTCTGCGAGCGCGCCGGCTTCGTCGATCAGCCGCAGGGCACCGTCGTTGTCATGCGTCTCGCTGTGGTTGATCGACAGGGCGGTCATGGCGCGCACGCGTGCCCAGTGGTCTTTGGGGTCGGCGAGGTCGAGAGCCCGGCGCCAGATCACTTCGGCCGCGTCGTGCCGGCCGCGCGTCCACGGCACCCAGCCCGCGAAGAGGAGGGATCTAACAATCGCCCACGGATCGCCGAGCTCCTCGGCCGCGCGGATCGAGCGATCGAGCAGGCGCTCCGCCTTTTCGACGTCGGCCTCGAAGTTGATCGCGATGTCGCCGAGGTAGCGGAAGGCTAGCGCCAGGGAGAAGGCGTCGTGCCCGGCTTCTCCAAGAGTTACGGCCCGATTCAGGGCCTCGATCGCTGGGGCGTACTCCGCGAGCCAGTAACGTGCCTCTCCCATGCCCGCCAGGATCCGCGCCTCCCGCACACCCCAGCCGGCCTCAGGCCCCGCGAGCGCCAGGGCCCGCTCGTAGCGCTCGATCGCCGAGCGGCTCTCCATGCGGCGTCGAGCCCGGTCGCCCGCGACGAGCAGCGCGTCCACGGCGCGGTTGGGGAGCGTGCGGTCGTTCGGGTCCAGGTCGACCGCGGCGGTGGCGGCGAGCTCGAGGTGGTCGGCGGCAAACGAGGGATGGCCGCCCTCGAGTAGGTACTCGGCGACGCGCTCATGCAGCCGCACCCGATCGCGCTTCGCAAGGCTCGCGTAGATGACCTCTTTGAGCGTGGCGTGCCGGATCCGCCACCGCTGCAGCTCACCCGGCTGCGGGTCGCGCACGACGACCTCCAGGTCCTCGAGCTGGTGCAGCTCTTCGGCCGTCGCATTCGAGTCCACGACGGCGAGCTCCGCAAGGTCGAACGCGTACTTGAAGACCGAGGCGCGCCTGGCGAGCTCGCGCAGCCTGGCCGGCATTGCGTCAAGTCGCGCGCTCACCACGGCCTGCACCGTGGGCGGAACCGCGCGGCCGCCGTGGCCGTCGGCCCCGACGCCGGCGGGCATCAACATGCCGGTGGTCTCGATGATGAAGTAGGGATTGCCGCCTGCTCGCTCCGCGATCTCGAGCGCCTCGACATCCCCGACGCGCCCGCCTCCGGCGTGCCGGGCCAGCTGGACCGACTCGTCGCGTGAAAGCGCTTCCAACCTGATCAGCACCGAGTTGCTCGTGCCGGATCCCCAAGCAGGTCGCTCGTCGAGCAGCTCGTCTCGGGCGAGGACGACGATCAGCGCGCGGCGCGGCACCTCGCCACGCGTGGCGGCCCACCCGATGAGGTCGAGCATCGGCGCCTTGAGGCTGTGGCCGTCCTCGAACACGACCAGTACCGGGTGGTCGCGTGCGAGCCCATCGAGCACGGAGATGAAACCGGCCGCAACTTCGTGGACGAATGCCGTCTCGTCGCGACTCTCACCGAGCCCGAAGAGCAGGGCGAGGCGCTGGGCCGCGCGCTGGGCCGAGGCGGGGCCGGCGGTGCGTTCGGCGAGGATCCGCAGGCGCTCGCGAACCTCGTCGGGACCGTCACGCGGACCGATCTCTGCGAGGTCGGCGATGATCGCGGCCGCCGGGGAGAAGGTCGCGGTGTCGGTCTGAGCGCGGCTCTGCCCCCGCAGGATCATCACCGCCGCGCCGACACCTGCGGCGAGCTCGTCCACCAGGCGCGTTTTTCCGATTCCTGCTTCGCCGACCACCGTGACCAGGACCGGACGCCCGGTGGTGCTCGCGAGTCCGAGACTTTGGCCCAGGATCGCCAGCTCGCTCGCCCGGCCGACGAACGGGATCGTGCGCCGGGCGGAGCGGGCCGTGATGCCTTCGACGGAGAAAGCATCGAGCGCCGTCTCGAACCCCTTGGCCCGGATCCTCCTGCGCCGGCCGTAGGAGACGTTCGCCGCGGTGAGGAGGTGTACGGTCTGACCGACCAGGACCTGGTCCGGCTGAGCCGCAACCTGCAGGCGGGCGGCGGTATTGACCACGGCGCCTGTCACCAGCAGCTGGCCGGTCGGAGAACGTCCGACCGCAGCCTCGCCGGCGTCGATGCCGATCCGTACCTGGAGCGGCCTGCCTAACCCGGCCCTATCGCTCAGGCGCCGGACGCTCTCGCGGATCGCAAGTCCCGCTCGGACGGCGCGCAGCGCGTCGTCCTCGTGCACGTGGGGTAGGCCGAAGACCGCCATCACCGCGTCGCCGATGAATTTCTCGGGACGGCCCCGCAGCGCGATCAGCTCCTCTGAGGCGGCGTCGAAGAACCTGCCGAGCAGCTCCCGCGAGCGCTCAGCGTCGAGGCGCTGCGCCAGTCCGGTCGAGTCGACCAGGTCGGCGAACAAGACCGTGACCACCTTGCGTTCCTCGGTCTCCACCAGAGGGCCGACCGCCGTGCCGCAGTTGGGGCAGAAGCGCGCGCCCACAGGGATCGGCAGCTCGCAGACTGCGCACGCCATGACCATCCCAGCAGAATATGCTCATGGCTGTGGCTGACCCAAAGCTCAAAGCGCTGGCACAGGTTCCGCTTTTCTCGCGCCTGACGAGGAAGGAGCTTCAGTTCATCGCGAGCGAGGGCGACGAGGTGGACATCCCCTCGGGAAAGACCCTCACGCGGCAGGGACGGCCCGGGGATACGTTTTACGTGCTTCTCAAGGGCGAGGCCGAGGTCAAGATCGACGGCAAGAGCCGGCGTCTTATGAAGCCTGGCGACTTCTTCGGCGAGATCAGCATGATGGACCGAGGGCTGGCGACGGCGACGGTGACCACGCTGACAGCAAGCCACCTCTTCGTCATGAGCCACAGCCAGTTCCGGGACGCGATCAAGGCCAGCGACGGTCTGATGGTGAAAGTCCTGATGGCGATGGGCCGGCGGCTGCGGGAGGATGCGGCGGCCAGGGCTTAGGCCCGATCCCACGATGTTCCAGCGCGT
This sequence comes from Candidatus Dormiibacterota bacterium, assembly GCA_046727235.1. GTDB lineage: Bacteria > Chloroflexota > Dormibacteria > Dormibacterales > Dormibacteraceae > 40CM-4-65-16. Next base: position 25,324 of record JBKPCF010000037.1, on the reverse strand, counting down.
CGGCACTCCGTGCAGACAGGCGCGAGGACGGACATTATGATCACGCTGGGTGGGACGCGGATCGGCCGATGGCGTGCGTGACGTCGCCACGCTCCGTCTTGGTTGGTTTCCCGACCCCTCCTGGATCACCGGCTACGGCGGCCTGGAGCAACCCGACTTCCCCTTCCGGCTGCAGGCCCGAGAGGGTCCCCCGCTCCACGTGCTGATGATCGAGGACGACCCAGCGATCGCCGAGATGTACCGGCTGCAGCTCGAGCACGACGGCCATCGCGTAAGCGTGGCGACCACCGGCGAGCTCGGAGTCTCGACGATGACCGGCTCGGCGCCTGACGTCATCCTGCTCGACCTGCTCCTGCCGGACCGCAGCGGATTCGAGGTCCTGGCCCTCCTGAACGAGCGCTATCCGAATCATCCCCCGGTCGTGATCCTCTCCAACTACGGCGAGCCTTCGATGATCGACAAGGGGATGTCGCTCGGAGCCGTCGAGTACCTCGTCAAGTCGCGAGTCACGCCGGCAGAGATTTCCGGGCAGATCCCCGTGTGGGTAGAACGAGGCCGGAGGGGCAGGAAGGCCGACTCTTGACCCTGGCGGCGACGATCGCCCAGGACCTGACGGCGGCCGCATTCGTCGCGCTGGGCGCTGCAATCGCCTATCACTGGTACCGCGAGCGTGGGCGCGCGCAGAGCAAGCTTGCCCTCGCCCTCATCTCGCTTGGGGTGGTCGCCGCGATCGGTCGCCTCCAGGGTCCCGGCCGTCCCTCGGCGGTGGTGACCGCCTTCACGCTCGTCCTCTTCGTCGCTTCGGGCTACTTCGTCCTGCTGTTCCGGGACGAGTTCATCCCGCTGTCTCGGGCCGCCCGCCGCGCGGCCAATGTTCTGCTGGTCGCATCGATCACCGTGGCGGTGCTCGACGCGACTGTGTTCGCGAACGGTGATCCCCTCGTCGTTCTCGCCATCCAGCTCGAGCTGGTGTCGGCCTGGGCGGTCTTCACAGGGGAGCCGATCGCGCGCTTCTGGATCGCGAGCGTCCAACTCCCGGCCGTGCAGAAGATCCGCCTGCGGTTTCTCAGTTTCGGCTTTGGGGTCCTGATCCTGCTGCTCTTCGTCGCCGTCCTCGGCGGCGCCGCGCTGCGAACTCCGGCCGCGATCCTGGTCACCCAGCTCTTCGCTCTCGCCGTCGTGCCCGCGATCTACGTCAGCTTCGCGCCGCCGCCTCTGCTCCGCCGGATCTGGCGAATGGGCGAGGAGAACGCCGTCAGGGCCGCGATGCAGGACCTGCTGATCTTCAGCCCGAGCCGTGAGGTGCTCGCCGACCGCGCCGCGTTCTGGGCTGCACGACTCGTCGGAGCGACAGCGGGATTCATCGTCGACGCGGGCGGCAACGTCATCGCCAGCAGCGGCATCGAGCGAGAGCGGGCCGCGGACCTGGCGGCGAACCGCGTCCGGCTCCAGGACGGGGCCGGCGACATCGTCCGCGTGCCGCTGCACCTCTCGGACGGACGTGGCTACCTCGCAATCGTGGGTGGGCCTTATACACCCGTCTTCGGTTCCGATGAGGTTGCCCAGCTGAAGGCGTACGCGAGCTCCGTTTCCGCGGGTCTGGAGCGCGCGCGGGTGACCGAACGAATCGCGGCGATCGAGAAGAACAAGTCACAGTTCTTGAACCTGGCATCACACGAGCTGCGCGGCCCGATCACCGTGCTGCGCGGCTATGTGTCGATGCTCGAGGGCGGTCTCCTCGGCCAGCTCAACGAGCGGGGGCGAAAGGCGGCCGCGGTGATGGCGGCGAAGGTGTCCGAGATGAACGAGCTCATCGAAGAGATGATCGAGTCAGCCCGCCTCGAAGAAGGAGGGCTGACCATGCGACCGGTCGACTCAGACCTTCGCGACATCACGCGCGAGGCGGCCGAGATGGTTTCGCCTCTGCTCGACCACGAGCACCCCTTCGTCCTCGACCTGCCGGAGCGGCGCGTGCGGGTCAAAGTCGATCCTGAGCGGACCAAGACCATCGTCGCCAACCTGTTGAGCAATGCGATCAAGTACTCGCCGCAGGGCGGGCGGATAACGTGTCAGGTTCGTTCCAGGGCGGGAATTGCAAAGGTCGCCGTCACCGATCACGGCCTGGGGATATCGCGGGAGGACATGGCCACGCTCTTCACCCGGTTCGGGCGGGTGATCACTCCGGAGACCGCGCACCTCAAAGGCACCGGGCTCGGCCTGTTCCTGGGGCGACAGCTGGCTCGGCTTCAAGGCGGCGACATCACGGTCGCCTCGGTCGCCGGCGAGGGAAGCACGTTCACACTCCAGCTGCCCGCGAGCGGAGCCCTGGAGACGTCCCCCCTCGCGCCGCCCGGCAAGCCGCGCGGCGTCGACGAGGACGAGGCTCTGTCCGAGGCCGACGCGATCTAGGCTTCTCCGCCCAGGCTCCGCTGCGCCAGCGGCTCGCCCGTCTCGAGGAGGGTCTTCAGCCCGCTGATGATGAACATCCAGCCTCCCGACACGCTGGCCGCGGTCTTGGGTGAGCCCTCGAGCTGATCGTGGATCACAGTCAGCCTGCACACACCGCCGGGTTGGGGCTCGATCTCCCATGTCACTCGGCTGCGCGGCTCCGCCGCGAGGTCCGGGTCGTAGAGGGAGCGCCAGGTATGGACGAAGCGGCGCGGCCGGTCCGATTCGAGGACCATGTCGTCACCCCACAGCTCGTCGGTTTTCGCCGCAAGGTGGCGGATCGGGGTGCCCGCCTCGCCGGTCGTCTGCACGCGGGAGCCGTAGAAGTAGCGCGCAGTGAATTCCGGCCGGGTGATGGCGTCCCAGACCTGCTCTGGAGTCGCCCTGATGAACACCTGGTAGACCTGGCTCGGGGGTGTGGACATCGCAGCGTCTCTTTCTAGCTCATCTTTCAGGTCGACGAGGGTGGTGACGCCGGGCCTCGTGTACTTGCTCACCCACCGGTCGTAGATCAGCTGGACCGGCACCGGGTTCAAGAAGTGGCGCTTTTCCCGGCCGACTCTCCGGGTCGCGACCAGGCCGGCGGCCTCGAGGATCTTCAGGTGCTTCATCACTCCGAAGCGGGTCATGCCGTCGACCTGAGAGTGAAGCTCGTTCAGCGTCCGCCCTTCCCGCTCGAACAGCCGGTCGAGCAGGAGCCGCCGGGTCGGGTCGGCCAGCGCCCGGAACGCGGGATCGTCGCTTGACATGTGCCTAGTCAGTCACCTATCGTATATGTGACCATCAGGTCACATTACCAGGTGGAGGCGAGTTCGATGCAAAACCCAGTCGTTTGGTTCGAGATAGTGGGCAAGGACGGCGAGAAGCTGCGGCGGTTCTACACCGAGCTCTTCGGGTGGAAGATCGACGGGGCGACGGCCGACAGCGACTACGGGCTGGTCCAGGCCGCCGGCGGCGGCATCGGGGGCGGCGTTGGCAAGAGCGAGGACGGTGGCGGCGGCCACGTGACCTTCTTCGTCGAGGTCGACGACCCGAAGGCCTACCTGGCCAGAGTCGAGAAGCTGGGCGGCAGGACCGTCGTGCCGCCGACCGAGATCCCGGCTTACAACCTGACGTTCGCCTACTTCACCGACCCCCAGGGCCACCTGGTCGGGCTCTCGAAGGGAGTGACGCAGTAAAGGCATGAGGTACACCGACGACAGCGCGCTCCCCAAGCTCACCGAGGAAATGCTGAGGGACGCGCTGTCTCGGGCGCAGCCGTGCACGGTCCTTCGCTACGAGATCCATCCGACACGTGGATTTCCGGGCCGCACGCTCCCCACGTGGACGTAGACCGATGAGTTTTACTGTAAGGCGAAGTCTCAACTATCAACCAGGCCACTCGTTTCTTTGAACAGGGGTGACGCAATGAGCAGGGTTCGGGTTCTGGTCGGCACGCGGAAGGGCGCCTTCGTCCTGACCTCCGACGCCGCGCGTAAGAGCTGGAAGGTTGACGGGCCGCACTTCGCGGGCTGGGAGATCTACCACGTCAAAGGCTCTCCGGCCGACCCCGAACGGCTCTACGCCTCGCAGACGAGCGGCTGGTTCGGACAGGTGATGCAGCGCTCGGACGACGGCGGCAAGACATGGGAAGCGGTAGGCAACAAGTTCGAGTACGACGGCACCCCGGGCACGCACCGCTGGTACGACAACTCCCCCCATCCCTGGGAGTTCAAGCGGGTCTGGCACCTCGAGCCGTCGCGCACCGATCCCGACACTGTTTACGCCGGAGCCGAGGACGCAGCGCTCTTCGTGTCACGAGATGGCGGGCAGAGCTGGGGTGAGCTGCCCGGCTTGCGCACGCATCACACAGCGTCGGAGTGGAATCCGGGCGCAGGCGGCCTCTGCTTGCACACGATCATCCTCGACCCGAAAGATGCGGACCGGATCACCGTCGCGGTGTCGTCGTCCGGAACGTTTCGGTCGGACGACGGTGGGAAGACGTTCAAGGCGATCAACCGCGGCCTGCGCTCGAATCACATCCCCGATCCCGATGCCGAGATCGGCCACTGCGTCCACCACGTCGCCATGAACCCGGAGCGCCCGAACGTGCTGTTCATGCAGAAGCACTGGGATGTGATGAGGAGCGACGACGCCGGCGACACCTGGCGGGAGATAAGCGGCAACCTGCCGACCGACTTCGGCTTTGTGGTCGACGTCAACGCCAACGAGCCGGACACTGTCTACGTCCTGCCAATCACGAGCGATTCGCATCATTTCGTGCCCGACGGCAAGCTGCGCGTCTATCGCAGCCGCACCGGCGGAGACGACTGGGAGGCGCTGACAAAAGGACTTCCGCAGAAGGACTGCTACGTCAACGTGCTTCGCGATGCGATGGCTGTCGACACCCTCGACCCAAGCGGCGTTTACTTCGGCACGAGCGGAGGGCAGGTGTACGTCTCGCCCGACGGCGGCGACACGTGGTCCTCGATCGTGCGCGACCTGCCCGGCGTTCTTTCGGTGGAAGTCCAGACTCTGACGTGATCCAGGTCGTCCTGCCGAAGAACCTTCAGATCCTGGCCGGCGTCGGGCGGACTGTCGAGGTCGACGTGAGCGGGCCGGTCACGCAGCGCACCGTGCTCGATGCGCTCGAAGCCCGCCATCCGGCGCTGCTCGGGACGATGCGGGACCATGTGTCGAAGAAGCGCCGGCCCATGATCCGGTTTTTTGCATGCGAGGAAGACCTCTCCGACGCATCGCTCGATGCACCGCTTCCCGAGGAGGTCGCTGCCGGCAAAGAGCCATTGCTGATCATCGGAGCGATCGCGGGCGGGCGGAGCTAGCCGGCAGTCACGTCTCGAGCCGAGGCTGACCTTCATGATTGGTGAAGAGATGCCGGGGGCGGGTTACGTATGACCGAAAACCGGGGCCGCTGGCGCGGTGGTCGCGGCGGATGCGGCTGCGGTTGCGCCAGCATCTTCGTCGTCCTGACGGCCGGACTACTCCTGAGCCTCTTCAACGCCGACGTCGGCATCGGCGTCTCGGTACGGATTCCGTTCACAGAGAGCAACGTCACGGTTGCCGGCTCCGTCGGCAAGAAGGACAAGGCCGCGGACGCGCTGCCCCCTTACGTTCACGGCAGGCTCGCCAGCAACGAGAACTTCATCAACCAGTCGAACACGCTGACGATCTGGGTCGCGGAGGGGACCGCGATCATCCTGGTCGGGCGCCAGGAGGGCGCGCCGGCCATCGACCTGCACCTCGAGCTTCGCTAGCCGGTCTCACGTATACGCCGGTCGCACGGGCACCGGCCACACTTGGTCGGTGTGGATCACGTAGCGCTGAGTCGCGAACGCGCCCGCCCACAGCGGCCAGCAGGTGGTCAGGGTGAGGTGGTACCCGTTCATGTCGGTGACCAGCGCCGTCCTGTTGTCGGGGTCGACGACCTCGGTGTCGGTGACGCGATACCGGTACAGGCCGTAGCGCGTCTCGAGGTCGATCTCGTCGCCCTTCGTGAGCTGGGGGAAATTGATCCAGTACACGTTGTGGGCGGCCACTCCGACAGTGCCCGGATCACCGGGCCACCGGGTGGCGGGGTAGTGCCCTGGGCTCGCGTAGAGGACTCCGCTGTCCACTCCCTCCTTCACCGCGGCGTAGTAACCGAGCCTGGGCACGCGAATCGCAAAATCGACGCCGCCCACCGGTTTCTTCAGGTTCGGGTCGATCGTCTTCTGGCTCGGGGCGGGTGAACGCAGCTGGTACTGCCAGACCTGGTCCAGGTGCCTCTGCTCGGAGACGCCTCGCCACATCCCCCAGGCGAAGTTGCCGCTCAGGAGAAGACCGGCGACAAGACAGGCGATCCACAGCGCCGCGAACGCGCGGCCACGTCGAAAAGGCGCACGGCGGGCGTGCATCTCTTCTGTAGAACGCGCTGCAGGCGACTAAAGGACGAAGTAGAAGGTCGCGCCCTCGCCGACGGCGCCCTCCGCCCAGATCCGCCCGCCGTGCCGGTTGACGATGCGACGGGCGGTGGCCAGGCCGATGCCGGCGCCGGGGTAATCGCTCTGGCTGTGCAGGCGCTGGAAGGCTCCAAACAGGCGATGTGTGTCGATCATGTCGAAGCCCACCCCGTTGTCGCGGACGAAAATCCGGGACTCGCCGTTCACGAGCTCGCGTCCGACCGTGATCACGGCGAGCTCCCTGGCGCCGGTGAACTTCCACGCGTTGTTCATAAGGTTCGCGACGAGGATGCGCACCAGGCGCTGGTCGCCCGACGCGGCAATACCCGGTCCGATGTCGAGGCTGGCTTTGCGGTCGGGACTCGATGCCTTGAGCTCGCCAGCGACCTCGTTCGCCATCGCGCTGATGTCGACCTCCTCCCGTCTGATCTCGCCGCTGGTCAGGCGGAACAGCATCTGCAGGCCGTCGAACACTGAGGTCATGCGCTTGCTCGCCTCGCGCATGTGCTTCAGGGAGTCCACGGCCTGCGCGTCGAGCTGCGGGCCGTAGCGGTCGAGCAGTGCCTCGCTCAAGCCGTCAAATGAAACGAGCGGCGCGCGCAGGTCGTGGGACACCGAGTAGCTGAACGCCTCGAGCTCGCGGTTGATCGCCGTCAGCGCGATGGTGCGTTCCTCCACCAGGGTCTCGAGCTGCGTCCGGTACCGGCGAAGCTCCTGCTGCGCCCGGTAAAGCTCGACGAAGACGCTCACCTTCGCCCGAAGGATCGCGGCCACGACCGGAGCGAAGACGAAGTCCACCGCGCCGAGGTTGTAGCCGCGACCCATGTCCGTCTCGGCCTGGTCTAGCGCCGTCACGAAGATCAGCGGCGTCAGCTCCGAGCGCGGTCGCTGCCGAATCAGCTGTGCCGTCTCGAAACCGTCCATGACCGGCATCCGCACGTCGAGTAGGACCACGGCGAACTCGCTGCGCAGGAGCTGGCGGAGCGCGTCGGCTCCCGACGAGGCTTCGATCACGTTCTCGTCCAGCGGGGCGAGGATTGACCTCAACGCAAAGCGTTTGGTGGCGTCGTCGTCGACCACCAGGATGTTGACCTTGATCCTGGCAGGCGGAGCAGCGGGCTCGCTCACCGCCGGCGTCGCGCGTCGAGCCTTGGTCACCATCTCGTCTTCCGAAACAGGTTCACCCCGTTCCGTACCTGCTCGTAGTGGTCGCGGTCAGGGCAGTGCAGCAGCGACTCTCGCTTGCCCAGGGCGAGAAAACCGCCGCGGACCAGGCTGTCGTAGAAGAGCCGGTGTACGCGCTCCTGGAGCGTGGGACGAAAGTAGATGAGAACGTTGGCGCACACGATGAGGTGGAAGTCGTTGAACGATCCGTCGGTGACCAGGCTGTGGCGGGCCCACGTGATGCTTTCCTGCAACGGCTGGTGGAAGCGAGCGCTTCGGCCTGCGACGGAATAGTGGTCGGCGAGGCTCAGCCGGCCGCCCGAGGCTTGGTAAGCCTCCTCATACCTGCCCACCCGGTCGAGCGGGTAGGAGCCCAGGCGAGCGACCGCGAGCATGTCCTCGTTCAGGTCTGTCGCGTAGATCGAGCTTCGTTTGAGAAGACCCGCCTCTTCGAGGACGACCGCGAATGCATAAACCTCTTCGCCAGTTGCGCAGCCTGCGATCCAGATCCGCGTTGAAGGATATGTACGGAGGAGCGGGACGACCTCTTCCCGCACGCCGCGCATCAGGTCCGGGTCGCGGAACATGCCGGTGACGCTGATGCCCACGGTGCTCAGGAACCTCTGCATGCAGTCCGCGTCGTGCAGGATGCGAGCCTGGAACGCCGAGACGGTCCTCACACCTTCGCGTGACATCGCGGTGGCGAGGCCGCGGCGCAGCGGGCTCAGCGCATATTCACGAAAGTCGTAGCCGTACCGCAGCCGGATGCCCTCGAGGAGCAGCTCGATCTCGATCTCCTCGAGGTCCGAGCCCAGGCCTTCGAACCGCAGTGCTGCTCCACTCCGGCTCAATGATCCAGCCATGACTTGAGCATGGAAAGCAAGTGCGTGTTGGTGATGGGCTTGGCGATGTAATCGGATGCCCCCGCTTCGATGCATTTCTCACGGTCTCCTTTCATTGCCTTGGCGGTCAGGGCGATGATCGGCCGGTCCTCAAAAGACTTGAGGTTTCGCATCTGCGTCATCGTCGCGTAGCCGTCCATCTCCGGCATCATCACGTCGACCAGGGCGAGGTCGACGCCCGAATCCCGACGCAGGAGCTCCAGCGCTTCCTGGCCGGAGTCGACCGAAATGACCTCCATCTGCTGCCGCTCGAGCATCGCTGTCAGCGCGAATATGTTTCGAATGTCGTCGTCGACGACAAGCACTTTCTTTCCTGCCAGCTCGCTGAAGGTGGTGTGGGTCCCGTTCGGCGCAGACTCCACACTGGCCTCGCTCTCCGCGCCAGCCTCCTGGAAGATCGCCATCACCTCCTGCTTGAGGCGCTCGGGTGACCGCGCGTCCTTGATCACGATGCTGCGCGCGGCCTTGCCGAGCTTGACCTCTTCCTTTCGAGTCAGGTCTCGGGCGGTGTAGATGACCAGCGGCGTCGAGCCCAGCGCATTGCTCGATTCGAGCTCCTCAACGACGTGCCAGCCGCTGACGCCCGGGAGTCCCAGGTCCAGGACCATGCAGTCGAAGTTCTCGCGCTTCAGCAAGGCGAGCGCCTCGTCGCCGCTGGCGACGGTCGTCGTCCTGGTGTTGGTCTGGGACATGAGGTCGGCTATGTACTGCCGCTGGAGCGGGTCGTCCTCGACCACCAGCAGCGACCTCTCCGGCTCGACTGCCCCATCAACAATGCTCGACACGGCTTCCGCCTGCCACGGACCGTCTCCGGCAGCGCCGACTGGAACCGGACTGTGTTGCGGCTCCGAGCGCCCGTTCTCGCTCGCACCGTGGGAGAGCGGCCGCCGCTGCTGAATGGGCGAGGTGAGGGGCAGGTAGACCGTGAAGATGCTGCCGACGCCGACCTCGCTCTGCAGCCGGATCTCGCCGCCGAGCAGCCTCGTGAGCTCGCGGCAGATGGAAAGTCCTAAGCCGGTGCCGCCGTACTTGCGGCTGGTCGAGCCGTCGGCCTGCGCGAACGACTCGAAGATCGACTGCTGCTTTCCGGGCGGGATGCCGATGCCAGTGTCGAGGACGCGGAACGCCACGACCTGGGCCGCGCTGTTCAGGTTGTCGTTCGACGGGTTCCATCCCAGCTCTGCCACCTCGGCGATGAGCTCGACCTTGCCCTTCTCGGTGAACTTGAAGGCGTTGCTGAGCAGGTTGTTGAGGATCTGCTGCAGCCGCTGCGGATCTGTGGGGATGGTTTCCGGAAGGCCTTCGCGCAGGTCGATCGAGAATGCGAGCCTGGTGGCCTCGGCAACATGGCGGAACGTGCGCTCGAGCATCGGCTTCAGCTCGGCGACCGGCCAGTTGCTGATGTCGAGCGCTACCGTGCCCGACTCGATCTTCGACAGGTCGAGGATGTCGTTGATCAGCTTCAGAAGGTCGGTGCCGGAGGAGCGGATGATCGTCGCGTACTCGACCTGCTTCGGCACCAGGTTGCCTTCCGGGTTGGCGGCGAGCTCCTGCGCCAGGATCAGCAGGCTGTTCAGCGGAGTCCGCAGCTCGTGCGACATGTTCGCCAGGAACTCGGACTTATAACGCGAGGTGAGAGCCAGCTGCTCGGCCTTCTCCTCCACCAGCGCCTTGGCGGACTCGACCTCGAGCCTTCTCTGCTCGACCTCGGCGTTTTGCTCGGCCAGCTGGCGTGCCTTCTCCGCCAGCTCCTCGTTCGTTTGCTGCAGCTGGTCCTGCTGGCTCTGCAGCTCGGTTGCGAGTGACTGCGACTGCTTGAGCAGGTCTTCGGTCCGGCTGTTGGCCTCGATCGTGTTGAGCACGATGCCGATGCTCTCGGCGAGCTGGTCCAGGAAGTCGATGTGGTTCGGGCTGAACGGCTCGAACGAGGCGAGCTCGATCACGGCGCGCACGTCGCTCTCGAACAGCACAGGCAGCACCATGATGTTGGCGGGCACGGCCTCGCCGAGAGCGGAGTTGATCTTGATGTAGTCCCGCGGCACATGTTTGACGACGATCCGCTTCTTCTCCAGGGCGCACTGGCCGACCAGGCCCTCGCCGAGGGCGAACTCCATCGGCACAGTCCGTCGCGGCCTGTACGCGTAGCCGGCCTGGAGCGCGAGGTACGCCGGTCGCCCGTTCCCGCCGACCATCCCGTAGAACACTCCGTGCTCGGCGTGGACGAGGGGCGCGAGCTCGGACAGGACCATCTTCGACACCGTCATCGGGTCGCGCTGCCCCTGCAGCATTCGCGTGAACCTGGTCAGGTTGGTCTTCAGCCAGTCCTGCTCCGTGTTCTTCTCGGTGGTCACGCGAAGGTTGCCGATCATCTCGTTGATGTTGTCCTTGAGGTTCGCCACCTCGCCCTTCGCGTCGACGTTGATCGACCGCGTCAGGTCGCCCTTCGTCACCGCGGTCGCCACCTCGGCGATCGCGCGCACCTGCGTCGTCAGCGTGGCGGACAGCTGGTTCACGTTGTCGGTCAGGTCTCGCCAGGTGCCCGCCGCGCCCGGCACGTTGGCCTGGCCGCCCAGCCTTCCTTCGGCGCCGACCTCACGGGCCACGGTGGTCACCTGCTGAGCGAACACCGCCAGCGTGGCCGTCATGCTGTTGATGGTGTCGGCGAGCTCGGCGATCTCGCCTTTCGCCTCGAGCGTGAGCTTGCCCTGCAGGTTTCCGTTGGCGACCGCGGTCACCACGCGCGCGATGCCGCGCACCTGGTCGGTCAGGTTGCTAGCCATGATGTTCACGTTGTCGGTCAGGTCCTTCCACGTGCCGGCTACGCCTTCGACGCGGGCCTGGCCGCCAAGCTTGCCCTCGGTCCCCACCTCGCGGGCAACGCGGTTGACTTCCTTGGCGAAGGCATTGAGCTGATCGACCATCGTGTTGATGGTCTGTTTGAGCTCGAGGATCTCGCCTCGGACGTCAACGGTGATCTTCTTCGAAAGGTCGCCCTGCTGGACCGCGGTGGTGACGTCGGCGATGTTGCGGACCTGGCTGGTCAGGTTGCTCGCCATGATGTTGACGTTGTCGGTCAGGTCCTTCCAGGTGCCGGCCACCCCCTCTACCTGAGCCTGGCCGCCGAGCTTGCCCTCGGTGCCGACCTCGCGGGCAACCCGCGTCACTTCTTTGGCGAATGCGTTCAGCTGATCGACCATCGTGTTGATGGTCTGCTTGAGCTCGAGGATCTCACCGCGGACGTCGACGGTGATCTTCTTGGAGAGGTCGCCCTTCTGCACCGCCGCGGTGACGTCGGCGATGTTGCGGACCTGGCTGGTGAGATTGCCGGCCATGAAGTTGACGTTGTCGGTGAGGTCTTTCCAGATACCCGCGACGCCCTTCACATCGGCCTGGCCGCCCAGCTTGCCTTCGGTGCCCACCTCGCGCGCCACGCGGGTCACCTCACCCGCAAACGCGTTGAGCTGGTCGACCATCGTGTTGATCGTGTTCTTGAGCTCGAGGATCTCGCCGCGGACGTCGACCGTGATCTTCTTGGAGAGGTCGCCGTTCGCGATGCCCGTCGTGACCTCGGCGATGTTGCGGACCTGGCTGGTGAGGTTGCCGGCCATCAGGTTCACGTTGTCGGTGAGGTCCCTCCAGATGCCGCCGACACCCTGGACCTCGGCCTGGCCGCCGAGCTTGCCGTCGGTGCCCACCTCGCGCGCCACGCGGGTCACCTCTTTGGCGAAGGCGTTGAGCTGGTCGACCATCGTGTTGATGGTGTTTTTCAGCTCGAGGATCTCGCCCCGGACGTCGACCGTGATCTTCTTGGAGAGGTCGCCCTGCTGGACCGCCGTGGTGACCTCGGCGATGTTGCGGACCTGGCTTGTCAGGTTGCTCGCCATGATGTTGACGTTGTCGGTCAGGTCCTTCCATATGCCGCCCACGCCGCGCACATGGGCCTGGCCGCCGAGCTTGCCCTCGGTGCCGACCTCGCGGGCAACCCGCGTCACCTCGCTCGCGAAAGCGTTGAGCTGCCCCACCATCGTGTTGACGGTCTTGGCGGTGGTGAGGAACTGACCCTGGAGCGGCTCGTCGTCGATCTCGAGCGCCATCGTTTGCGACAGGTCGCCATTGGCCACCGCGCTGATGACGCGAGCGATCTCCATGTTCGGCCGCGCGAGATCTTCGACGAGATCGTCCACGGCATCGAGCGTCGAAGCCCACTGGCCGCGTGAATGCCCCAGCGGCTTCCGCATGGCCTGTGCGCCCCGGCCGACGTTGCGGCTCATGCGCCGAATCTCGCGCTCGAGCAGCTGGTTCGACTCGATCACGGAGTTGAGCGCCGCGGCGACCCTGGCATCGGCCCCCGAACCTTCGACAGGCATGCGCACGGAGAAATCGCCGTGCTGGACCGCAGCCAGCACTCGCAGCAACGTTTTCCGGTCCAGACCGACGACCCCGTTGTCGGGTCGGGCGCTCTCCACTGCGATGGTCCTGCTCGCCATTCTTCCTTTCCTCTTCGCCGGCGTAGTCCCTTCCTCGTTCACAGGCTCATGGGCACCCAGAACTCGACGCTCGTGCCTGTGCCGGGCTCGCTCCGGATTCGGCACCAGCCGCCTGCGAGCTGGGCCCTTTCCCGCAGCGCAACCAGCCCGATGTGGCCAGGCACGCGCACTGATTCGGCGACGACGAAACCTGTTCCGTCGTCGTCCACCCTCACGCTCACACCTCCGTCTGACAGCTCGCTGACCACCATCACCTTCGTCGCGCGTGCGTGCTTCTCGACGTTGGTCAGCGCCTCACCGATGTTCTTGTGGACGATGGCCTGGATCGGCTGGGGGAGAATTTCCGGCAGGCGGATATCGATGTGGGGCTCGATCCCGGAGTGGATCCGCATCGATTCGAGCCGTTCGCTGATCGCCTCGCGCAGGTCGCCGGGAAGCCGCAATGGCTCAGGGCTCACGTTGATCAGGAGACGGCGCAGCGAGTCCTCGACCCTGCGAAGGGTGTGGTGCAGCTGTTCGAGCTGCACTTTCTGGCGGCCGCGGTCCGACTCCACGCGGAGGCGCTCCAACTGAAGCTCGGCCGCGGTCAGGAGCTGCAGCGAGTCGTCGTGCAGGGCGGTGGCGAAGCGGCGCCTGGCCTCATCGCCGCCGGCGGCGATGTTGTTGAGGAGGACGCGGCGGGCGGCGATCGCGTCCTTCAGGCGAACCGCGGTGTGGGTCAGCTCGTCTTCCGATTCCTTGAGCTGCCACAGCATTCCCGCGGCCATGCCAATGAGACGCAGCACCCAGAGATCCTGGAAGGTGAACCCGCGCTCGGAGTCATAGACCGCAACGACGCCGATGCGACGCTCGCCCGCCTGCCAGGCTGCCGCGATCGAGCTGCCTATGTCGGGAATGCCGGACTTTCGCCAGATGACGTCGAGCTGCGGCGCGGTGCCTTTCACCAGCTCGATGTCGTCCTGGAAGACCAGGCGCTCGACCACCGGCTCTCCGCGCGCCCCGGAGTGAAGCCGCGCGCTGTAGATCGGCGAAGAATCAAGGAAGCCGTGAGGCCTGGGTTGCAGCGACATCGCGCCACGAGGGCCCAGGCGCCAGAAGGCCGCCCGACGGGCGCCGGTCTGCTCCGCGACGGTGGCGCTCAGCCTGCCGAAAAAGCCTGGCAGGTCGGGGTCCGAGTCGAGGTGGGACGACAGGGCGGACACGGCGGCCACCGCCGATTCCTGGAGTCGCTCCAGCTGTGGTGTCGAGCCCTTTGACTCCGCGCGCTTGTCGCCGACCACGGCAACCTTCTTTCCCGCCACCGGCAGCGCGCTTGTTTCCACTTTTCCCCCGACAGCCCTTCTTTTCGCCTCAAATCAAATCGCCTTGGGCGCGGGCTCGTCGCCGTACAACTGAGGTAGATTTCGAGTCTCATCCGGGTCGGCCGCGGCGCCTTTGAAAGTGGTGTGCCCGCCTCTTGCGAGGCAGGCACGCATAAGAAACGCGGAGGCCGGCTCGCCTACTGCGGCGAGGACCACGAAAAAAGAAGACCGGGCCCGCGCGGCGAGCCCGGTCCCGGTGGTGGCGGCTAGCGCCGCCGGTTGCGCAAACCCAGAGCGCCGAGCAGGGCGAGGATGCCGCCCAGGACGCCGCCCGCGATGGGGGCGCCTGTGGCAGCAAGCACTTCGCCTGTTCCGCCCGAGGTCGCAGTAGCGCCGGAGACCGCGCCGCTTCCGCTTACGGCCCCGCCTCCGCTTACGGCCCCGCCTCCGCTTACGGCCCCGCCTCCGCTTACGGCCCCGCCTCCGCTTACGGCCCCGCCTCCACTGGTGGTGTTACCGGTGGTGCTATTGGCGCTGCCGGCGCTGTTGGTGGACCCGGTGGATCCGGCCGTAGTCGAGTTGCCGGTCGTGCCGTTGGCGCTGCCGGCGCTGTTGGTGGACCCGGTGGACCCGGCCTTGGTCGAGTTGCCGGTCGTGCCATTAGCGCTTCCGGCGCTGTTGGTGGACCCGGTGGACCCGGCCTTGGTCGAGTTGCCGGTCGTGCCGTTGGCCGAGCCGGCGCTGTTGGTCGAGCCTGTCGATCCAGCCTTGGTCGAGTTGCCGGTCGTCCCGTTGGCGCTGCCGGCGCTGTTGGTCGAGCCTGTCGATCCAGCCCTGGTCGAGTTGCCGGTCGTCCCGTTGGCGCTGCCGGCGCTGTTAATGGATCCTGTGGATCCGGCCCTGGTCGAGTTGCCGGTGGTGCCATTGGCCGAGCCGGCGCTGTTAGTGGATCCTGTGGATCCGGCCTTGGTCGAGTTGCCGGTGGTGCCATTGGCCGAGCCGGCGCTGTTGGTGGATCCGGTGGATCCGGCCCTGGTCGAGTTGCCGGTGGTGCCGTTGGCCGAGCCGGCGCTGTTGGTCGACCCGGTGGACCCGGCGTTGGTCGAGTTGCCGGTGGTGCCGTTGGCAGAACCGGCGCTGTTGGTTGACCCCGTCGATCCGGCCTTGGTCGAGTTGCCGGTCGTCCCGTTGGCGGAACCGGCGCTGTTCGTGGAGCCAGTGCTCCCCACTCGGGTCGTATTTCCGGTCGAGCCGTTGGCGCTTCCGGCGCTTCCGGCGCTGCCGGTGCTCCCCAAGCCCTCTTCGTGGTCGTGGTTCGCCTTGTTCCGGTCGTCGCCGTTGCCCGACTTGCCGCCGGCTACATCGCCGCGCGAGTCGGAGTTGCCTTCGCCGGCTTCCTTGTGCTTGCCGCCGGTTGTACCGGAGGCTCCGGCGCTGCTCTTGCCTTTGCCGCCGTCGTGCGAACCGGCGCCTGCACTTGCGCCGGCTCCAGCGCTTGTCCCGGCTCCGGCACTCGCACCGGCTCCGGCACTCGCACCAGCTCCGGCTTTCGCGCCGGCTCCGGCGCTGCCACCGGCCTGACCGCTTGCGCCGGTGTTCCCGCTCCCGCTCGTCTGGCTGCCGCTGCTACTCGCGTGGCCGCTGCTGCCTGTCCCGCCCCCGCCCTTGCCTTTGCCTCCCTTGCCGTCGCCGTCCCCGCCGCCGATGTTCGTCTCGTTGTGCGCCGTTGGGCTGTCGTGGCGCTGAGACACGGCGGAAGCACTCGTATGGTCGCGTGCCTTGCCCTGGCCATGCGAGTCGTCCGAGGCCAGAGCCGGAGACGTGCGAGCGAGCATGAGGAGAAGTCCAGCCGAAAGGACGAGCGCGTTCAAGACCAGGCGTCGCGCGAGCGCGGGGCGACTGGCGATGAAATCAGTGAACGCTTCCAAATGCCCACCTCCACGTGGAAATGAGCGATTGCCACACCGCCGCTGTTCTGGACACTGACCCCGCAGCCCCGGGGATATGTCGCAGAACGCCCCGCTTAGCGTTCCCTATCTGGGCAATACGCCTGACATGGAAACGCAAGGTTCATCGCTTGTAACCATGGAGGTGGCGACCGACAAGGAGTCGGTCGCAGCTTTCGTCAACCAGGTGCTGGCCGGGACCGGGTGGCAGACCGATGCCGTCCGCCGTCGCGGCACCAGGCTCGAACCGCCTGACTGGTACTGGACGACATTCGCCGTCGACATAAGCAAGGAAGAAGAGGAGAGGAGTCTGCGCCTGGTCGCCAAGGGGGCGCTCAACGCGGCCGCGTGGGAAAAGCTCGCCGAGCGCCTGTCCGACCCAACCGCCGAGATGAGCTGCGATCCGATCAACGGCGTGGGCTACCCCCGTCTTTTCCCCGACACGCAGCACGCGTACTGGTTTTACCCCTACGACCCGAAGATGCCCAACCTTCCTCTGGCGGTTGACCCCGTCCACATGGCGCCCGTCCTTTTCGGCCTCGACCATCCGGCGCCGCCGCGCGGGATCGACATCGAGCGCGTGCGCTACACGCCCGAGATTGGTGCGATCCTCTGCTATACGATCGACGTCGGCGGAACGGCGACGAAGGTCTACGGCAAGGTGCAGCCGGGCCATCGCGGCCTGCGCACTTACCGCGCCGTCGAGGGCCTGTGGCAGGCGGCCGCGAGGTATCCCGGATACCTGCACCTGCCGCGTCCCCTGGGTTACATCGAAGAGCTTGGGCTCCTGCTCGAGGAGGGTGTGCGCGGCCGTCCCGTCAGCAGCCGGCGCACAAGCACGGAGTTCACCCTCATGCCCGCCGCGGCGGCAGAAGCGATTGCCGTCATCCACGAGTCCGGCGTCGAAAGTGACGAGCAGATCGAGATCGAGCGCGAGCTGGCGCGCCTCGACCGAGTCGTGGAGCAGTTTGCATACGTGCTGCCTGACGGCCACTTCCTGCTGAAGGACCTGGTTGTGCACATGCGGGACCGCGTCCGCAAGACCGCTGAGGAGGCGTGGCTGCCGACTCACGGCGATCTGAAGTACGACCAGTTCGTCTTCCACAACGACCAGTTCACGCTGCTGGACTTCGACTACTTCGCCGCGGCCGAGACGAGCTACGACCTCGGCAAGTTCTGTGCCTATCTCGTTCCCTCCACGCCGACGGACTGGCAGGAATCGGTTGCCGCGGAGGAAGCGCGCGCCCAGTTCCTGACCCGCTATCGCGAGCTGAGGCCGAACGCCACGCTCCAGCGGTTCGGTGTGTACGAATCCCTTCAGCTCGCGCTGAGGGCGATGGCCTCCATGTGGGCCCAGACTCACGGCTGGCAGCGAATCGCCGAGACCTTCCTGGTCCTGGCGTTCGAACGATTGAAGAGCCGGCTCCCCGAGTAATCCCCCTCGACGACATTCGTCCGATCTCCTTTACAAGGCTTTACCCCTTCCACACAGGCCCGCCGCCGGCGCCGCCTCACACTCTGCCGTCTGCATGCGCCTGGCTTCATGGTTCGGGGGGTTTCTGGTTGCGATCGGCGTCGCCGCGACGGTCGGCGCGGTCACGCTCGCGCGGCACGACGCGGACGCCTCGCGCACGCTGACCGCCGCCAGGAAGGCCGCCAACGCACCCACGCGGGACCTCGTCGAAATCTGGCCCGACCAGCCGCACAAGTTCGCCCAGCCGACCCCCAGCCCCAGTCCTGTGCCGACCACCGCCCCCGTCGAGGCTGCGCCGGTGTCAGCGCCGGCTCCGGCTCCGGCGCGGCCAGCGCTGGTCGTCAACTCCACCCAGCAGGCGCTCATCAACCAGGACCGCGCCGCGCGCGGGCTCGGGCCGCTCACATGGAGCAGCTGCCTCTACAGTGTCGCGGTGAGCAACGCCAGGAGAATCGCGGCCCAGGGCTCGCTTTCGCACACCAACGGACCGCAGGTCGACCTGACGTGCGGCCTGGGCCAGCAGGCGGGCGAGAACATCGGCTACTGGTCGGCCGGCATCAACGACACCAGTCTCAACTCGATGTTCGTGGCGAGTCCCGAGCACTACGCCAACATCCTGGGCCCCTATCACTATGTCGCCTCCGCGTGGGTGGTCGCACCGAACGGATATGCGTACATAGCCGTCGAGTTCAGCTGAGCTCGCAGGCCGGTTAAGTCTCCGCAGTCGGGCGTTGTCTCTGTCGTAGCGCTCGATCGCCCGACTGACTCGAAGCTGCATTTGAGTTCTCGGGACCCCTGAACAACACGGCGCATCAGCGCCAGAAAGAGCGCTCAGAGGAGGGCGCGAAGGGTGGTTGGCAGACCGGCCTCGGGAGGCCAGGGTTCGCTGTTGCGCCGCCCGGTTGCGTGGCTCTGGGCGAAGAAAGCCTGGATCGCGGCGAGCATAGGCCTCCTGCTCTTAGCGTCCACCGTTTACGTGCTCTGGGCGATCAAAGACCTGCCCGATCCCAACCAGAACGTGCTTGCGGCGGGCGACGTGGTCGTGCTCGATCGAAACGGCAAGCTCATCGAGGACTGGAGCCCGGCCGGCCACTACCACGTCACGCTCACCATCCAGCAGATGGGGCAGTACGCGCCCAAGGCAGTGATGGCGGCCGAGGACCGCAATTTCTACAGCCATGGTGCGGTCGACCCGTCGTCAATCGCACGCGCCGCCTGGGTGGACCTGACCGCACGCGGCGTGCATCAGGGCGGCAGCACCATCACCCAGCAGCTCGTCAAGATCCAGCTGCTGACGCCCGAGCGGTCGATCACTCGCAAGGTCCAGGAGGTCGTGCTCGCGGTCGTGCTCGAGCAGCGGTACTCCAAGGACCAGATTCTCGGCATGTACCTGAACCGCGTCTACTTCGGGCACGGCGCCTACGGAGTGGGCGCCGCCGCGAAAACGTATTTCGACAAGGACCCCAAGGACCTGACACCGGCTCAGGCCGCATTCCTGGCCGGGCTCATCCAGTCTCCGGCCGCATACGACCCGCTGGTCCACTACGACCTCGCTCGAGACCGTCAGCTATACGTCCTCAACGGCATGGTGACGACGAAGGCGATCACTCCGGACGAGGCCGACAAGGCCGCTGACGAAGACATCAAGTCCGAGCTCCACATCCAGGCGACCGCACGCCAGAGCAAGGCGCCGCACTTCGTCGACCACGTCTTGGTCGAGTTGGAGAACCTCTTCGGGTCAGCGGCCGTCCAGCAGGGCGGCATCGTCGTCCACTCGACCCTCGATCTCGACCTGCAGCAGATCGCCGGCGAGGCGGTTTCAAACGGAGTCGGCGACCTGTCCAGGTTCAACGTCAACAACGCGGCGCTCCTCGCCGCCGATCCCAAGACCGGCGAGATCAGGGCCTGGGTCGGCTCGGCCGCTTACGGTAGTGACGAGATCGGGGGCCAGTTCGACGTCGTTCTTTCGCCGCGCCAGCCGGGTTCTTCTTTCAAGCCTTACGTCTATGAGGCCGCGCTGCGTGACCACAAGATCACCTGGTCGACGATCCTCCACGACCAGCTGACCAACTTCAACGGCTACATGCCGCGCGACTTCGACAACGGTGGCATGGGCGACATCAAAGCCAGCACCGCGATCCTGTACTCGCGCAACATCCCCGCGGTCGAGGTGGCCCAGATGGAAGGGATCAACAACGTCATCGATCTCGCCCATGCGATGGGGGTGAAGAGCAAGCTTCAGCCTTACCTTTCAACCGCGATCGGCGGCAGTGAGGTGACCCTGTACGAGCACGTTCAGGGCTACCAGACGTTTGCCAACAACGGACAGCGGGTCGACCTGCACACGATCAAGGATGTCCAGGACTCGAGCGGCCACCAGGCGTTCAGGTACAACAACCCGGCCAGCTCGACAGTCATCACGCCGGCCGAGGCCTACCTGATGACGGGTGTGCTCCGGAACTACCAGAACCAGTGGGGCTTCGGCTGGAATCGCCAGATGGCGAGCAAGACCGGTACGAGCGACAACGGGAAGGGAGGCATCCCCGACTCGTGGATCTTGGCGTACAACCCGAACATCGTCGTCGGCGTGTGGGTCGGCAACACCGCGCCCAATGGCGGTGGCGGACTGATCCGCGCGTACGGCGAGAACGTCGGCCTGACCATCATGAAGCGCTTCATCAACGCGCTCCCTTCCAACATGCGCGACTGGTACGCGCGACCTCCGGGAGTGGTGGTGGGCTGCGGCGACGACACGCAGGATCCGTTTCTTCCAGGGGCGTGCACCTCGCCCACGCCGTCCGCCTCGCCGTCTCCTTCACCCAGCCCGTCGCCGTCAGCCAAGCCGTCGCCTTCGCCGTCGCCTTCGCCGTCACCTTCACCTTCGCCGTCGCCCTCACCGACGCCGAAAGCGTCGCCTCCGCCATCACCGCAACCGAGCTAGATGCTTGCCATGAGCAGTCCTGAGGTTCCGTTTCTGGACAGCGTCGAGCGGAGAAGACCGGGCACATCGCTGAGGGCCTACGTCACGCGCACGCTGCCCCACAGCTCCACGATCGTGGTCGCCAACCGCGCTCCTCACGAGCCCCGGCCAGAGGGCGGCTTCACGCGCGGCGCGGGCGGCGTCATCACCGCGCTGCTCACGCTGGCCGAGGTCGCCGACGCCAAATGGGTTGCCTGTGCGCGCACCGAAGGCGAACGCGCGCTGATCGAGCGGCACGGCACGACCTGGGATGCCCCGCTGATCCGGAGCGAGACGAAGCTCCACTACGCGACACCCACGCCGGAGCAGTACGAGCAGTACTACTCGGTGATCTCAAACCCGGTCCTCTGGTTCGTTCAGCACTACCTGTGGGACCTCGCCACCCAGCCCGTCATCAACGGCCGGATCCACCGCGCCTGGAGGAATGGGTACGTCGAGGTCAACAGGCAGGTCGCGCGGAAGGTGGTCGAGGTGGCGCGGGGGTTGCAGGGACGTCCCGTCGTCATGGTCCACGACTACCAGCTCTATCTGGTGCCGGAGCTCGTGCGCCAGCAGCTCCCTGGCGCGATCATCCAGCACTTCGTCCACATCCCCTGGCCGACTCCGCAGTACTGGAAGGTGCTGCCGGGCGAGATGCGCGACGCAATCCTGCGCGGCCTGCTCGGTTGCGACATCGTCGGCTTTCAGACCAGCCTCGACGTGCGCAACTTCCTGATGACCTGCGAGGAAAATGCCGGCCTCGCGGTCGACGAACGCGAGCGTGCGGTCGTGATTGACGGGCGGGTCGTCTACGCGCGCGCCTACCCGATCTCGATCGACGTCGCGACCACGACCCGGCTCTCGTACTCACACGGGGTCATGGTCGAGGAGCGAAAGCTTCGCGACTGGCGCCCGGAGCACCTGATCGTGCGGATCGACCGCACCGACCCCTCGAAGAACATCGTGCGCGGCTTCCTCGCTTACGAGAAGCTGCTGGCCCACCACCCCGAGCTGAGAGGCAGGGTGCAGTTCTGGGCCTTTCTGCAGCCCTCGCGACTGGACGTCGCCGCCTACAGGAACTACGTCCGTAAGGTTCGGCAGACGGTGCAGCGGATCAATACCCAGTACGGGGCGCACGGCTGGCACCCGATCCGGCTCGAGCTTGGTGAGAGCGTCCGCAAGGCGATGGCTTCGATGCGCAACTTCGACGTCCTTGTCGTCAATTCCGTATACGACGGCCTGAACCTGGTCGCCAAGGAAGGCGCGCTCGTCAATCGCACCGACGGTGTGATCGTGCTGTCGGAGAACGTCGGCGCGCACGAGGAGCTTCATACCCACGTGCTTTCGGTGAACCCGTTCGACATCGAGGCGACGGCGAATGCGATGCACGAGGCGCTGGTCATGGGGCTGGAGGACAGGCGCCGCTTGAACGCGGGCGCACGCCAGGTGGTGCGGACCAACGACATCGCGAGGTGGATCACGCGCCAGGTGCAGGACATCCGGGACCTGGCCGCAGCGCCTGGACTCAGAGCCGGCTGAAAGAAGAAGCCCTCTCCCCGTAAAGGGAGAGGGCTTCGCCGAGTAGTCCGGTTGGTCAGTAGCCGCGTGGGCCCAGGCGACCTGAACGCTGCGACACGGTGATGTTGCGGAAGAACAGGATCGCCATCAGCCGGGCCAGGGCCCAGCCGATCAGTGCGTAGACGAGGATCGCGACGATGACCGACAGCTCGAGAACCGACTGCTCGGTGCCGATCGCCGGCAGCAGGTTGCGGAACGGCGCCAGCAGAACGTCCGTGACGCCGTATGTCCACCGAGAGAAGCCCGCCGCCGGGTTGGCGCCGAGCAGCTTCAGCGCCACGCGGATCAGCAGCAGGCCGTCGATGACACCAAAGACCAGGTAGACGAACTCGACCGCGCGGCGGCCGGGGTTGAATGCGCTGACAACCTCGGACGAATCGGCGGGCACCACAGGACCTTCGGTGGTGACGCGTTCGTGGACCGTTTCACGTTCGATGTCGGGGTCCCTGCGCTCCATTCCTGATTTCCTCCTCTTGCCCGGTTAACAGAGATGAATTCGGGCTATGGAGGGAACGCCCGGAGCGGTATGGGCACCCGGGCGCTTCAGCGGACGTGATCGAGCTCAGCGACCGGTCAGGACGGGTACCACAGAGGCAGGGTCGACAGCGCTAGGTCCCCGTCGATGTCCTGGTTGTCGCCGTTGCTGCCGATCTGGTACTGCCAGGCGGCGACGTAATCAGGGCAGCCGGTCGCGTACGGCTGCCACACCGGGGCGTGTGCCTTCGACCAGCCGCCCGTGATGAGCGACGGTTCAAAGGACCAGATGAACGCCTCGGTGGACAGCGCCGGGAGCTGGCCTTGCGCCTCGCACCACGCGTTGGCGAACTCGCTGCCGGAGGTGCCGTTGCCGTAGAAAACCGGAACGTAGCCCGCGTCGTGGACGCCGTCGTACCACCCGCGGATGAACCACGAGTTGACGTTCACCGCACCAGGACACGCTGCGCCGGGTGGCTCGATGTCGATGGCGATGACCCGTCCCTTGGGAACTCCGTCGTGCGCCGCGACCGCGGTCGCTTCCTGCGCGTAAGCCATCCCCGCGTCGTAGCCGACCACGTTCGAGCAGTTGTAGGCGTTGTAGATGGGCAGGATGCCCATGTGCACCCTGGCCGCCATGTAGATCTCCGCCCAGCTCAGACCCGGGCAGTAATAGGTGCCTGTCAGGTAGCGGCCCCAGAAGTCAGGCGCGCCCAGCGTGGCGGACACGGTGGCGTACACCTCGCTGCCGCTGGGATCCCTGGTGAAGGCCTTGCAGGAGTCGACGCCCCACAGGACGCGAGACGGCTGCACCGCCCCCGAGCGTGCCTGGACGTCGACCAGCGAAGTCGGTCCAGACACCTTCTGGAGGAGGCGTCCGAGCTTGGTCTGGGTGCGCTGCGCCGGAATCGCGCCGATGGCGGCGGTGTAGTGCGGCGTCGTCGACGACGTCAGGGTCACGGCCGCCCGGCACGAGCTTCCTTTTTTGCAGGGGGCACCGACCAGGTGGCCCTGGTCGTCGAAGATCCCGATGCTCCAGGGCGTGTTGGTGAGGTCGGCGTTTGCGGTCGCCAACAGGTAGACGGTGCCACCGACCTGGTAGGTCGACCCGCCCCCGAGGTTGACCGAAAGCCAGGTCACCGCGAGGTGGTCCGACACCGCCCAGATGTCGGGGTTCGAGAACTGGGTCGTGGGCCGGCCCACCGCCGCCACCAACGAGCGGCCACCGCTGACGGTCTGGCTCAGGGCGAAGCTGCAGTTGGTGCCCTGGCGGCAGTATGTGACGAGGTTCATGTTGCTCAGGTCGAAGATCTCCAGCACGTAGCCCACCTTCTCGACCGGAATCGTGGAGGTGGCGGTAACAGTGACGGTCTTGCCCGGACCCACCGCAGGGTTGACCGCCTTGAGCGTCAGCCCGATCCAGCCCACGGTCACCGCGTTGGAGACGGGCACCCCGTCGCCGGGAACGCTCGTCGTCGGAGTGGTGAGGTAGGCCGCGAAGGTGTGGACGCCGGTGGGCGCCGAGTACGCGACGGCGCACTGGCTTCCCTGGGAGCATGCGCCGGCCAGCGCGCCGGTAGTCCGATCGAAGATCTCGATCGCCAACCCGCTGCCACTGACTTTCTGCGGGGCGACCGCGGTCAGGAGCACATCCTGGCCCGAGGGCATCGCGACCGAGCTGGTGCTGAGGCTCAGATTCTTGACCGCGGCCGCCGGCTGCAGTGAGGAAGCCGGGACGCTGGGTCCGGCCGACGGCGCCGGCGCGCTTCCGCCGACCTGCACCGTGGATGCGGATGGGTCGGAGCAGGCGGCCAGAGTGGCCGGCGAGCTGCCCGAGCACGCGCTCCGGCCCGCCGGCGTCGATGCCCTGCCGGGTGAGACCGTGGACGAGCTTGCGTCGGTCACGCACGATGCGCCGGCGCCCGATCCCGGACATGCCTGCCCACCGTCGGGCAGGCTGAGCCGCAGCCCGCCGTCCAGCGCGCTCGCGCAGCTCTCCGTGGTGCTTGCCTGCTGGCAGGAGTCGACGCCGCCAGGGCGACCGAGCACCAGGGAAGCCGTCGATGGAGGCGCGGCGGCGAACGCCGCCAGCGTCAGCTGGTTGGCGACGACGGCGAGCGCGATTGCGAGGTGCGCCTTCGGGCGCGGCCGAAACCTCGATGAAAGCCGTCGAAGTAAATCCACAGGTACCCCCGTTTCGCGCGCACCAAAGACAGGTGGCGAGAGATGACGGAGGGAAACCTACGGTCGGCAGGCATGTGCACCCACGGCATGTGGGTTAAATACGTTCAAAGCTTGTGAATTGCGGCTAAATGCGCAGGATCACAGCGCTTTTGGGCCGAAAAACCGCCTCTACCGGCTGGCCTGCACCCCGAGCACGTTGCCGTACATGATGCCGAGCGCGAGCAGGCCGAGCAGAGAAAGAAGGACGAGTGTGAAGCTGCGGGCGCACGTGTCTATTAACCACGAGTCCTCTCGCAACCAGGAGTCCTGTCGCAACGACGGGTCATCTCGTGTCTCGGAGTCCGCCAGGCGCCGGCCGCGACCGTAGATTCCGGCTCGGACGGCGAGCCCGATCGTGGCCAGCAGGATGATGAGGAGCACTGCCATCGCTGTTCAGTCGAGGGCGTGGACGCCGAGCGGGTCAGCGTCC
>JBKPCF010000036.1:0-17272 GCA_046727235.1 Candidatus Dormiibacterota bacterium | reverse complement strand
GCGACCAGCGCGGCCAGCGGCAGCGCGCGGTCGTCGACCGCGGGGCGGTTCTTGATCTCGAAGATGGTGTTCGCGGTCGGCGCCAGGGCGCGGATGACGCTCGCGTGGCGCGGGCAGAAGGGCGTCCGCTCGATGAACTGGATGTGCCGGCGACACCACCACGTGTTGCACTTCCGTCCGGTGGTGTCGGTGTATGCGCACGCCCACCCACGCCGCTCGTTGCAGTCGGCGTACGTGCACACGCCGGCGGGTTTCTGTCCGTCGGTTCGCGCGGGCAGAGGCTGCGCGGTCTCGTCGACCTCTTCTTCGACCTCTTGATCCGCGATCGCCTCGACGGGCGGATGAGCGACGGCGGCCTTGGGCATGTAGTGGAACGCGCCCGCGAACTCCTCGCATGTCTGGAAGCGCTGGCCTCGGTCCTTGGCCGTCGCCTTCCAGATGATCTCCATGATCGGTGAGGGGATCGCGGTCGAGGCGCGCGGCCGGTCGAACACCTGAGAGTGGAGAACCGCCGGCAGCTGCCCCATGAAAGGCGGCTCGCCGTGGAGCAGCTCGTAGAGGATCATCCCGAGCGAGTAGATGTCCGCAGTCGCGTCGACCGGGTCGCCCTTCACCTGCTCGGGCGCCATGTACGCGGGGGTTCCGACCATGCTCCCCGTCGCGGTCAGCCGGTGCTTGTCGTCGATCAGCTTGGAGATGCCAAAGTCGAGGATCTTGGTCTTGCCGCGGTTCGAGATCAGGATGTTGTCCGGCTTCAGGTCGCGGTGCACGACCTGGTAGTCGTGTGCGACGCCCACGGCCGAGAGCAGCTGCTGGATGAGGTCGACCGAGACGTCGACGCTGAAGCGCCCGTATTCGTCGAGCCAGGACCGCATCGACCGGCCGTCCACCCACTCCATGACAATGAAAAGGACGGGACCGTCCTCGTCGAAGTCGTAGACCCTGACGATGCCAGGGTGGTTCAGCCCCGCTACCGTGGCCGCCTCCCGGTGGAAGCGCTGGCGGAAGCTCGGGTCGCTCGAATACTGGTCGGACAGGACTTTGATCGCGACGGGGATCTCGAGCCGCGGGTGGGTTGAGCGGTAGACCACCCCCATCGCGCCCCGGCCGAGCTCGGCCTCGATCGGATACTTCCCCAGCTGTGTCGTGCTCACCTTTGCGGGGTTAGCAGTATGCGGGAGAGCGCCGGGGATACCCTCCCCGATAGCAGGCCTAGGAAAAGACGCTCAAGGGCATGTAGAAGGAGACCCCCCAGTTCGGCTGGTCGACGATCTGGCTGATCCGCAGATCCCCGGCCAGGCTGCAGAGGATGTAGGCGTCCTCTCGGCTCAAACCGTGGTCCGCGACGAGCCACTCGATCGTGTAGCGCACGGAGTTGCGGGCGTTTTCCATCAGGTCGGGACCGAGCGCGCATACCGAGTGGTAGCCGGCGACGTCGCTGCGTGGTTGGAGGGGCGCCGCCGGCGTCTGGAAGTGGTAGCTCCAGGGCCGTGGCGAGGCGCCCTTGACCACTCCAAAGCGGAGTGAAAACGTCATGGGGCATTCGATCCCCGTAACGCAGACTTCGCCGTCTCCCTGCGCCGCATGACAGTCGCCGGCGGAGAACAGCGCGCCGGGCACGAAAACCGGCAGGTAGAGCCTGGTCCCGGCGGTCAGGTGGCGCGTGTCGATGTTGCCCGCGCCCTTCGTCGGCGGGAGCACATCGATCGGCCCGGCCTGGTCGGTGGCCACACCCATCGTCCCGCAAAAAGGTGCGATGGGGATGTGCACGTCGTGGCGCAGCTCGGCGCTTGTGCGATCGCCAAGGTCGAAGTAGCGCACGTACGGATACGTGAAATCAGGCGACAGCAAGCCGAGACCGGGAAGGATCGCGCTCCAGCCCCACGAGCCTGGCTTCAGCTCGAGGATCTCGACCTCGAGCGCATCGCCGGGCTCGGCACCTCGGACGTAGACGGGCCCGCCCAGCGGGTAGAGGCGGTCGAAATCCAGCTCGCCTAACCTCGAGGCCGGGTCGCCCTTTTTGAGCTGGCCGGCGGTGACCTCTTCGGTGTCGAAGTGGACCACGTCGCCGGGGTCGATCTCGGCCGCCGGCGGGAGCGAGTTGTCCCACTTGAAGTGGAACTTGTCGCGCCCGATCCGGTGCTCGCGCACTCCGGCCCGGATGCTCATTTCCGCGCCGCCTGGGTGGCGCCTTCCTGGATCGGCACGGCGCTCGCCCGCAGCACCTTCTTGTCGAACTTGCCAACCGACGTTTTGGGCACCTCGTCGATGAAGCGGACCTCGTCGGGCAGCCACCACTTCGCGACCTTGTTCTTGAGGAAGTCCTTGACCTCGTCCTCGGTGACCTGGCCTTTGAACTCAGGTCTCGCCACCGCGTAGACCACCGGTCGTTCGTCCCACTTGGAATGCGGCAAGCCGATCACGGCCGCCTCGAGGATCTTGGGATGAGCCATCACCGCGTTCTCGAGCTCGACCGAGGAGATCCACTCGCCGCCTGACTTGATGACGTCTTTGGTCCGGTCGACGATCTGGATATAGCCGTCGGGCGAGATCTTGGCCACGTCGCCCGTGCGGAACCAGCCATCCTCGGTGAGCTTGTCGGGGTCGTAGCCATTGTGGTAGCCGCGCGCGATCCACGGCCCGCGCACCTGGATCTCGCCGAACGCGACGCCATCCCACGGCAGCTCCTCGCCGCTCGCGGGGTCCGTGATGCGGATCTCGACGCCGGGCGCGACCCGGCCCTGAGTCAGGCGGAGCTTGAGCTCCTCGTCGGGCGTCGCGTCGGCGTACACGCGGGCCACGCTGCCGAGCGGAGACGTCTCGGTCATGCCCCACGCATGCAGGATGGGCAGCCCCAGCGAGTCCATGGTCTCCATGAGCGCCCGCGGCACGGCCGAACCGCCGCAAACGACGGTGCGCACTTTGGGCAGGCGCTTGCCCGTCTCCTTGAGGTACGCGGCCAGCGCGATCCAGACCGTCGGCACTCCGGCGAGGTAGGTGACCTCCTCCTGCTCAGCCAGCTCCACCAGCGCCTTTGGATCTGCCGAGAAACGTCCCGCGAAGACGATCTTGGCCCCCGCCATGCCGGTCGCGTACGGGAGGCCCCAGCTGTTCGCGTGGAACATCGGGACGACCGGCAGGAGCGTCTCGCGCTCGGTCAGGCCGAGGTTGTCGCCCTGGAGCACGCCCATCGTGTGGATGAACTGGGAACGGTGGGAGTACACGACCCCTTTCGGGTTGCCGGTGGTGCCCGAGGTGTAGCACATGGCCGCGGCCATGCGCTCCGAGAGCTTGGGCCAGGGGTAGCTGTCGCTTTCGGCGGCGAGAAGCGTTTCGTAATCGAGCATGTCCGGCAGGCCGTGATCCTTCGCCGCCGGGGCGGTGGCTTCGGCCATAAGGACGATGGTCTTGATGCTCGGGATCTTGCCGGCCAGGGGCTTGAGCAGCGGCAAGAGTGACTGATCGACAAATAAAACCTTGTCTTCAGCGTCATTGACTATGAATTCGAGATGCTGCGGGAAGAGCCGAAGGTTGAGCGTGTGCAGGACGGCACCCATGCAGGGCACCGCGTAGTAGAGCTCCAGGTGCCGGTTGGTGTTCCAGGCGAGCGTCGCGACGCGATCGCCCGGCTTCACGCCGATCCTCTTCAGCGCACCGGCGAGGCGGTTGATGCGCGGCACCATCTCGCCATAGGTGGTGCGATGGATGCCTTCATCGCGCTTCGTGACCACCTCTTTCTTCTGGTGCAGTCGCTCAATCCGCCACAGGACGTGCTGCAGACTGAGCTCGTAGTCCTGCATCAAGCCTTCCACGGCCGCCACCTCCAGCTTTTCCTTCCCCGAGGCAGGTTCTAAGAGGTCGATGGTAAGCCCGGCAGGGGTAGGATGCACACCCGTGACTCAGTGGGGCAGGGCCGACCTGCACATGCACACCACGGCCTCCGATGGGTGGCCGTCACCCCGTGAGCTGGTGGACCAGGCCCGCGCCACAGGTCTGCACGTGATCGCGGTCACCGACCACGACACGATCGAAGGCGCGCTTCGCGCGGCGGACCATGCGGGAGCCTCATCGAGGGTGCAAGTGGTTGTCGGTGAGGAGGTTTCGAGTCGCGACGGCCACATCGTCGGGCTCTTCCTCGAGCGCCGCATACGACCCGGCATGTCGGCGGCCGCAACAGTCCACGCGATCCACGAGCAGGACGGTCTGGCGGTCGCAGTTCACCCCTTCTGGCGTACGCAGCGCCGCGCGCGCGGCGGCGTCGTGCACGGCGTCGGCTGGCTCGCCGCGGAGCTCGACTTTGACGCAATCGAGGTCGAGAACGCGACGCCTGGTTTCTACGTCTTCAATCAGCTGGCACGGCGTCTGAACATGGGCCTCGGCCGGGCCGAGCTAGGCGGCTCGGACGCGCACATCCTCGATGCGGTGGGGCGGGCATTCACCGAATTTCCTGGCAGGACGCCGGCGGCGCTGCGCGCGGCGATCGAGGCGGGGACCACGATGGCCGGCCGGCGGCGGTATCGAGCGATGGGTTTGATGCGCTACGCGGCCTGGGGATTGAACCACGAGCGATACGTGGCGGTAGTCTGAGAAAAGCGCGGGTGAGGACACAAGTCCTCCCCCGCGGAACCCCCTCCTGTGGCGCAGTGGCGATTGGCAGTGTTGTAGGAGTGCACGCCTGGGTGACGGCCGGGATGAACCCGGCCTGCGCATATCGCCTGGTTACATAACATTTGATTAGGCCCGCTTAGCTCAATGGATAGAGCGCCTGACTTCGGATCAGGAGGTTGCGAGTTCGAGTCTTGCAGCGGGTACCAACTTCTCCTGGGGCTGCCGGAGGGAGCCTGATTCCCGAGTCGATTTGCACCTACGCTTGACACACGAATGAGCGACTTGCGTTTCGTCGTCGCGCCGTGAGCTTGCCCCCGGAGGAGTTGGCTCGGACTTCGCCGAGTCGTGAAAGCGGCGAAGCACCTCTGTTGTCTCCACAACACAGCTCGATATCCATCGCGATTGGAGATTTGTCACCGGATGGTAGATACCGGTGGGACGGGCGGGAATGGGTGCCTTTGCAGACCGTCGGAGCGCCATCAAAGCAGCAGGTGGTCATATCTGCCGGCACCGCGTTCAAAATCGGGTTCTTCGGGTTTTATGGGGCAGCGGTAGCCAGCATCGTTGTGTGGATCCTGGCTTTCATAGTTCTGGGAGCGTGCGGAGCAATGCTGGCAGGGGCCCTTCGAGGATCGCCAACGCCGTAGGGCGCGAACAATAATCGCTGCCTATGCCTCGACACGTCGTCCTGCTGCGCGGGGTCAACCTCGTCAAGCGCAATCGCGTGTCGATGCCGGGGCTTCGTTCTGCACTCGAAGCGGAGGGATTTCGGGACGTGAGCACCTACGTGCAGAGCGGCAATGTCGTTCTGACGAGCCGAGCCTCACCGGAGCGGATCTCCAGGGACGTCCGAGCGCTGATCAAGAACCGGTTCGGGCTCGACATCGCCGTGCTCGTGCGATCTCACAAAGAGCTGTCGGAAATCGTGCGTCGGAACCCGCTGTCCAGAGATGCGGCGGACCCGAAGCATTACCTCGTCACATTCATGTCGAAGAAAGTCCCGGCGGAGCTCGTCGGGCGGATTCGCGCGGCCGCCGGCCCGCACGAGAAGTTCACTGTGATCGGGCGCGAGGTCTTCTCCTGGCATCCCACAGGCGTCGGCAGGTCACCGCTCTGGGAAAGGCTTGGCAGCAAGGTGCCGGGGATCGACGCGACGTCGCGCAACTGGACCACCGTGACCACGCTGCTCGAGATGGCGAAGCCATCGACCTAGGTGTCTCGGCGGAGAAGGTCCTTGCAGCTGCGCGGCCTAGGCGGGCGGGCGCCTGCGGCGCCGAAGCCTACGTCAAGGGGCCCGGCGCGGCGTCGTCACGCATCTACTGATGCGCTCCTAGCTGCGCCACCCTTTCCTTGGCTCCGCCCGCCGATGCCGCGGATCTGCGTCGGACCTCACCGCCGAAACACCCACGGTAGAATCAACCGGCTAAGCCGGGCGGCTGGCGGAACTGGTAGACGCGCACGTTTGAGGGGCGTGTGGGGTAACCCATCCGGGTTCGAGTCCCGGGTCGCCCACCATCGGTTGCTCTTTCACGGTCTAACACACGGATTCCGACCTGACTGAGGTAATCAAGCCGAGTCAACCGTTCAAACTATCCGCCGTGGCCGAGGCCGAACAGCTCGATCCCAAGACGCAATTCCAGCAGCTGTACGGCCAGGAGTACACCTCGGTCTACCGGGCCATCCGCGCCGTCGTGCTCGACTCTGCCTCGGCGGAGGACCTGACCCAGGAGACCTTCGTCCGTGCCTACCGGGCCCGCAGCCGCTACACGCCGACCGCGCCGCCGGGCGCATGGCTCCGGCGGATCGGCATCAATCTCGCCATCTCCTACCTCCGCCGGCAGAAGCTGGCCCGGTTCCTTCCCGCGCGTCTGTATGTTGCCCCGGACCGCCGGGACTATGACCGGGCCGAGGCGCGTGACGTGGTCGAGAAGGCGCTGGCCGGCCTGAGCCCGAAGCTCCGCGCCGCCATCGTCCTCCATTACTACGAGGGCCTGACGCGCGAGGAGATCGCCGACGTCCTCGGAGTGCCGGCCGGGACGGTGGCGTCGAGGATCGCCAAGGCGGTGGCGATCATGAGAAAAACCATGGGCAGCGATCAGCAAGACGAGGCCGCGCGTTCGAGAAGTGAAGGTGCCCTACGTGGAAGATAAAACCACACGGGGAGGGGAACACACACCCTCCGAAGCAGAGGTCAGCCGGATGATCCGGGCAAAGGTCGAAACCTGGAAGCCACGGCGCGGCCCGGACTGGTCGGACCTGATGATCCGTCTTGCGGCCGCCGGGCCCTCGCCGTGGGTTGTCTACACGACGGCCAGCGCCGCGCTGGTGGTAATCCTCGTCACTGCGTTCCTGGTCGGCTCCTGGCTGCAGATCGGCGCCCTGGCGCCGCAGCCGATCGAGAGCCACATCCCTAAGTAAGGAACTCGATCTCCTCGTACCCGCCCCTGCGGCGAGCCGCAGAGACGACGACCGACGCCGCCGCCAGGTCCCAGAGAGCGATCCCGTGCGACTCGAACAGCGTGATTCCCGGCCGCTCCGGCCGCTCCCAGCGGCCCGCGACGACCGCCCCGAGCTCCACGGCCTCGCTCCAGTCAAACTTCCCGGCGTCGTGGGCCTGGATCAGGTCGCCGCTTTCCAGCTGGGCGGCTTCGAGCTGGTCGACGACCACCGTCTGGGCGCGCGCGACCAGCTCACCGGGCACCTCGGCCCGGTTGCGATAGTTCGAACCGACCGCCGCCACCAGGGCGTGCTTCTCCACCCAGTCCGCCTCCAGCACCGGCGTGTTGCTGGTGGTCACGGTCACGACGATGTCCGCGCCACGCACCGCGGCCTCGGCGGTGGGCGACTCCACGGCGTGCACTCCAAGCTGTTCTTCCTGCTCGGCAGCGAAAACAGCCCGTCGTTCCGGGCTGCGGCTGAAGACCCGCAGCTCGGAGATCTCGAGGACCTTGGACAGCGCCAGAGCCTGGGTCGAGGCCTGCCACCCAGTCCCGATCAGGGCGACCGTGGACGGCCCCCCGCCCGCGAGGGCCCTGGCCGCAACGGCCGTGGCAGCGCCGGTCCGGTACGCGCCCATGAAGTCGGCCTCGATCAAGGCCTCGAGCGCCCCGTCCAGCCTGAAGATCGCGACCAGGAAGCGCACGCGTCCGTCCGAGACCGTGTAGGCCTTGAAGCCTGTGATCTTGCCGCCCGGGTAGGAGGCGAACATCCCGTTCAGCAGGCCGCCCGGGGCGAACGCCCGCCGGCGGGGCACGTTTTGCGCCTCACCCTCGCCCAGCTCGCGCATCGCAGCCTCGACTGAATCGATCACGTCGTCCATCTCGATCAGGTCCTGGACGTCGCTTTCGCGCAGGATCAGCGCCACGGCAGGGAGAATACGGCCTCTAGATGTCCAGCTCTCGACCGCTGAACGTGGGCCTGATCGGCCTTGGCACCGTCGGCGCGCAGGTCGCCGACCGGATGCTGTCCTGGGGGCCCCAGCTTTCCAGGCGCGCCGGAGTCGAGCTCTGCCTGCAGAAGGTCCTTGTGCGCGACCTGGCCAA
This sequence comes from Candidatus Dormiibacterota bacterium, assembly GCA_046727235.1. Lineage (GTDB taxonomy): Bacteria > Chloroflexota > Dormibacteria > Dormibacterales > Dormibacteraceae > 40CM-4-65-16. Next base: position 9,122 of record JBKPCF010000036.1, on the reverse strand, counting down.
GCGGCGGGCGGTCGAGGTCTCGTCCGAGCTCCTGACCACCGATCCATCGGCCATCCTCGACGAGCCTTCGATCGAGGTCGTGATCGAAGTCGCCGGCGGGGACGAGCCAATGCGGTCCTACATGGAGCGCGCGATCCAGGCTGGGAAGCACGTCATCACGGCCAACAAGGTCGTCATGGCGAAGCACGGACCGGAGCTGCTCGATCAGGCTGCGGAGAAAAACGTCGATGTCTATTTCGAGGCGGCCGTCGGCGGAGGCATCCCCCTGATCAGCACCTTCCGCACGGATCTGCAGGCCAACCGGATCGAGAGCGTGTCCGCGGTTCTCAACGGCACGACGAACTACGTGCTCGGGCGCATGGCGACGGCAGGGTTGCCGATGGCAGACGCCGTCCGCGAAGCGCAAGAAGCCGGCTACGCGGAGGCGGACCCCACCGACGATGTGGGTGGATACGACGCCACGTACAAGCTTGCGATCCTGGCGTCGATCGCATACGAGATCAAGGTTCGCCCGCAGGACGTCTACCGGGAGGGCATCGAAAGCATCGAGCCCGTCGACTTCCGCTACGCCCGCGAGCTCGGGTACGCAATCAAGCTGATCGCGCACACGCAGCGGCATCTGGGTCGCGTCGAGGCCCGCGTGCACCCGGCGATGATCCCGCTCGACCATCCACTGTCTCGCGTCGAGGGAGCGGAGAACGCGGTGTTCGTCGAGGGCGACCTCGTCGGCCAGGTGCTGCTGGTCGGACAGGGCGCCGGCGGGAGGCCGACGGCGTCGGCGGTCGTCGGCGACCTCATCGATCTCTCACGCTCGATTCGCCGCGGCGTGCAGAGCCGTCCCTCGTTCACGTTCGACGATCGAATCGGTGTGGTTCCGATCGGCGAGGTCAAGACACGCGCCTATTACCGGATCCGCGTCGATGACAAGCCTGGCGTGCTTGCCGCGACCGGCCAGGTCTTCGCCGAGGAAGGCGTGAGCATCTCCAGCTTCATTCAGAAGGACGCGTGGTCGCACGACATGACCGCGGAGCTCGTGGTCACGACGCATCCGTCGCTCGAGGCGAGCCTGCAGCGGGCGCGCGAACGGATCGCCAGGCTCGAGCCGGTGCACGCCGTCTCCACGTTCCTGCGCGTCTTCTAGAGGCGGTGCCGCATGGGCGTCATCGCGCGTTATCGCGACCATCTACCTGTCGGGCCGTCCACGCCAGAGGTCGACCTCAGCGAGGGCTCGACGCCGCTCGTGCGAAGTCGCAACATCGGCCCCGCGCTCGGTCTCGAGCATCTCTACTTCAAGTACGAGGGGCTGAACCCGACCGGGTCCTTCAAAGATCGCGGCATGGTGGTCGCCGTCGCAAAGGCGCTCGAGGGCGGCAGTCGTGTCTTCATGTGCGCCTCGACCGGCAACACGTCCGCATCGATGGCGGCGTACGCGGCCCAGGTCGGAGCGCGCGCGATCGTTGTCGTTCCCTCCGGCGAGATCGCCCTGAACAAGCTCTCGCAGGCCCTGATGTACGGGGCCAAGGTCGTTGCACTCAAGGGCAACTTCGACCTGGCGTTGGAGACCGTCCGCGAGCTGACGAGCCGATACGCTGTCGCGCTGATGAACTCGATCAACCCGAATCGCATCGAGGGCCAGAAGACCGCCGCGTTCGAGATCGTCGACGAGCTCGGCGAAGCGCCGGACTACCTGGTGCTTCCCGTGGGCAACGCGGGCAACATCACGGCCTACTGGAAGGGATTTCGCGAGTACCACGCGGCCGGACGCGCCTCCCGGCTGCCGCGCATGGTTGGCGCGCAGGCGGAAGGGGCCGCGCCGATCGTCTCCGGATCGCCGGTCGCCAACCCGCGCACGGTCGCGTCCGCGATCAGGATCGGGAACCCGGCGTCGTGGGAAGGGGCGACCTCCGCGCGCGACGAGTCAGGCGGGACGATCGCCGCGGTCACCGACACCGAGATCCTCTCCGCCCAGATCCGGCTCGCAGGCAGCGAGGGGTTGTTTGCCGAGCCCGCATCTGCGGCGCCGCTCGCGCTGCTGTTCCGCCTGGCGCGCGATCGGAAGATCGCGAAGGAATCCACCACCGTGGTGGTGCTCACCGGGTCGGGGCTCAAGGATCCTGACGTGGCGCTGAAGAACGTCGAACCGCCCATTGAGCTGGACGGAGACGCCCGCACACTCGCTAAGGTCTTGAAGCTGTAAAAGATTGCGGATTAAAGTCCCAGCTTCCATCGCGAACATCGGCCCTGGCTTCGACTGTATGGCGATGGCAATCGACCTCTGGCTGGAGGTCGAGGCCAACGAAGCCGATCGTCCGGCCTGGGACTACGAAGGCGAAGGCGCCGACTACCTGTACGCGCACGAGAACCCTTTCACGCGCCTGAACATGAAGGGACGCGTCCGCAGTGAGATCCCGATGGGCGTGGGTCTGGGCAGCAGCGCGGCCGCGCGGCTCGCAGCATCGGCGCTGAGCAGCCCGTGGGACGTCAAGAGCCACGTCGTCGACGCGGGCGCCGATGAGGGGCACTACGACAACGTCGCGGCGTCGGCGTCGGGCGGGATCCGCATCGTGTCCGAGAAGGTCGACGAAAAGCTCCCCAACCCAGGGTGGGGACTGGCTCTGTTCATCGCGCACCAGCCGCTGCCGACGGAAAAGGCTCGGTCGGCGCTGCCCGATTCGGTGCCGCTCGACGACTCGACCTTCAACGCCGCGCGGACCGCGCTGCTTGTGCGCGCCATCGTGTCGAAGCGGTCCGCCCTGTTGGGCGAGGCGCTGCGAGACAGGCTCCACCAGCCGTACCGGCTGCACCTCTATCCGTGGGTGGAGGAGGTCATACATGTCGCCGAAGCAGCCGGCGCGTACGGCGCGGCTATCTGCGGCGCCGGGCCGAGCGTGTTTGCCTTTTGCGCCCAGTCGCAGGCAAACCGAATCGCAAAAGCGATGGAAGAGGCCCATCCTCTTCGCGGTCGCGCGCTGGTGACGAAGATCACCGACAAGGGCATGTTCCGCACGTTGTGATCGTCCAGAAGTACGGCGGCACCTCGGTCGGTTCCGCCGCCCGCATCCGCCGCGTCAGCCGCCGCATCGCCGAAACCGTCAAGAGGGGGCATCAGGTGGTGGCGGTCGTGTCCGCGATGGGTCACACGACCGACCGGTTGATCGCGCTGGCGCAGAGCGTCAACCCGGAGCCTCCGGCCCGTGAACTCGACATGCTCGTCGCCAATGGCGAGACGATTACCGCGCCGCTGGTCGCGATGTGCTTGCAGGGCATGGGGGTGCCGGCGGTTTCGCTTTCGGGAGCGCAAGCGGGCGTGCGGACTAGCGAGCATCACTCCCGCGCCCGCATCCGCGACATCAAGCCGGACCGCATCCTCGAGGCACTGGCCAGGCATCAGGTTCCTGTCGTCGCCGGCTTTCAGGGCGTGACCGAAGAGCTCGAGATCACGACGTTAGGACGCGGCGGGTCGGACACGACGGCAGTCGCGCTCGCGGCGGCGCTGGGGGCGGAGGCATGCGAGATCTACACCGACGTGGACGGCATCTTCACCGCCGACCCCCGCGTCGTGAAGTCGGCTCGAAAGTTGAGGTACATCCAGTACGACGAGATGCTCGAGCTGGCGGCAGTTGGCGCGCGCGTGATGCATCCCCGTGCGGTGGAGATCGGCGAGCTCTACGGCGTGCCCATCCACGTGCGCTCAAGCTTCAGGGATGGCGTGGGTACGATGATCGTCGCCCACGTTCCGATGGAAGATCGCCAGCGAGTGCGCGGCATCGCGCAAGAGAAGAATGTCGGAAAGATCACCGTCGTCGGCGTGCGCGACCGACCCGGGGTCGCGGCGACGATCTTCGAGCCACTCGCCGCCGCCGGCATCTCGGTCGACGTCATCGTCCAGAACATCGGCCGCTCCGGCCATACGGACCTGACCTTCTCGGTAGCGGAGTCGGACCTGAACGTTGCCGAGAAGCTGGTCAAAGCAGCGACCAAGAAGGTCGGCGCCACGCGGGTGTCGTCGGCGGGCGGAATCGCCAAGCTGTCGATCGTCGGCACCGGCATGCTCGGCATGCCCGGCATCGCCGCGCGCATGTTTCGCGCCCTGGCCGACGGCGGGATCAACATCGAGATGATCAGCACCTCCGAGATCCGCATCACGTGCCTCGTCGCGCGCGACCAGGTGGACAAGGGCGCTCGCATCCTTCATCAGGCGTTCGAGCTGGACCAGGAACTCGCTTGAAAGCTAGGCCTTGCCGGTAAACGTCGCCATAGTGGGCCCGGCGGGGGCCGGCAAGACCACGCTGTTCAACGCCCTGACGGCAGGCCGGGGCGCAGACGGCGTCGGCATGGTCGACGTCCCAGACCGGCGCCTCGATCGTCTCGCGGCGGCGGTCAAACCGGCGAAGGCCACACCCGCCCAGGTCCGCGTCGAGGACTCACCCCCTGGGAGCCGGGCCCAGCGCGTGGCCTTCGCGCGCCAGGCCGATGTGCTCCTCAAGGTGGCGCGCTGTTTTGGCCCCGACCCGGATCCCGCCGTCGAGCTCGAGGAGTTCGCGTTGGACCTCGTTCTCGCCGACCTGGCCTCCGTGGAGAAGCGTCTCGACACCGCCGGCAAGGAGGCTCGCGCGGGCAAGAAGGACGCGAAGGCGGAGACGGACGTGCTGACCTCGGCCAAAGTGCATCTCGATTCCGGCCGGCAGCTGCGGTCGATGCCGCTCGAGCCCGACCAGCGGGCGCTTCTGTCTGGGGTCTTTCCGGTCACCCTCAAGCCCGAGGTTTACGTCGCCAACGTCGACGAGGCGCACCTGCAGGACGGTGGCGACGCCGGCGCGAAAGTGAGGAAGCTTGCAGATGCCGAAGGTGCTCCGTCAACCGCGCTCTCGGCGCGGCTCGAGGCGGAGCTCGCTGAGCTCGAGCCTGGGGAACAGGCGGAGATGCGCGCGGGCTACGGCATCGACGAATCCGGGCTTGGCCGGATTGCCCGGGCGGTGTGGGAGGCAGGAGGCCTGATCACCTACTTCACGGCGGGCGAGCCCGAGGTGCGCGCCTGGCCGTGCGAGCGTGACGCCCTCGCACCCGTGGCTGCCTCGAAGATCCACACCGATTTCGAGAAGCACTTCATCCGAGCAGAGGTGACCTCGGTTGACGAGCTGGTCGCCGCGGGCTCGATGGAGGCGCTGCGCGCGGCGGGCAAGCTGCGCGTCGAAGGCCGCGAGTATCGGGTGAAGGATGGAGACGTCATCTTTTTCCGAATCGGCAAATAGCGTCTTGCGCTCCAGGCCTGTGATTTCGAGAATTTCGACATGGCCCAGCTGAAGTTCAGTGGGGCGCATGTGTGGGTGAGGGTCGAGGGATCGGAGGCCGTGCTCGGTCTCAGCGATTACCTCCAGGACCAGATGGGAGAGATCACCTCGCTCGAGCTGCCTGACATCGGCGACGTGATCCGCGCGACGCGGCGAATCGGCAGCGTCGAGTCCGACGATTCCGCCTCACCCATCGAGTCGCCCATCACGGGCGAGGTCCTGGACGTAAACGCCGAGGCGCTCGACAACCCGGACCTGGTCAACAGCGATCCCTACTCCGGCGGGTGGCTCCTGCGCGTGCGGATCGACGACCCGCATGAGCTGGACGACTTGATCAACGAAGAGGAGTACGCGGAGTTGACGACCGAGGTCTAGCCTCAGGAGATGCCGTAGGCCTCGCGGGTCGAGCGGCGCAGCAGGAAGACGAGCACCGGGATCCCGACGACCACGAGCGACCATCCCGCCGAAACGATCACGGCGGTGATCCATCCCCAATCCTTCCGGCTCCTCAAGCCGTAGTACGCCGCGCCGTGGAGGGCGGCCGCGCTGAGGCCGAAGAAAAAGACCATCACCGACTCGCCGGCCAGGGCGGCGTTCACGTTGCTTGTCACGCCGCTTTCGATCAATGTCTGGCGGAGCACCTCACGCCCGCTGGGCGCCGAGAGATAGGCGGCAAAGCGTGTCAGCTCGACCAGCCAGAACACCGCCCCGACCGCAAAGAGGTAGGGCAGCCATCGGAGGGTGGAGCTGGATTTCGAGGCCGGCTGCCGCAACCTCAATTATTCCCGGAAAAGTCTTGACAGCAACTACATTCGGGGTTATAACTGCGGCCGGGACACAACATATCGTAGCCAACGACCCAGCACGTTGAGTCCCACGGCCCAACGACAGGCAGGCGGACCCCTTCCAGAGTCGCACCCCACGACCCAGCACGGTCTCCCCAGCCCGCCTGCCTGTCCAGCACCCGACCGCGCCCTTCGTCCATGCCCTCTTAGACTTGCAGATCGATGAGCCGCAAGGGCAAGAAGCGAGCGAAGGGCAAGTTCCGGCAGCCGATGAGGCCGCCGGGGCCGCTGGTGGGCGCCGGCACGACCGGGGCTGCAGGACAGGCCACCGCCTCACGAAGCGTGTCACAGGCTCGGGTTGGCGGCGACCAGGCGCTCGTGCGGGCGGTGGAGATGTCGCTTGGCGGGCGCAACCAGATCGTCAAGCAGCGCGGCGGCCGGTTCACGGTCGAGTCGACCGACCCCTCGATCCCGCTCGACCGGGTGCCCTACTTCACCAAGGACCTGGTCCGGCTGGTGGTGGTCGGCGCGGCGATGGTCGTGCTCCTCGGACTCGGCTCGCTTGCGATGCCTCTGATCGTCAAGTAACTCGCGGGAAACCGCGGGGCGAAAGGGTAGAGTTCGCTTCACCATGGCGGTTCGGACCAGCGACTCGGGGAGTACCGCCCTCAAGCAGGCTCTGCACCGGCGGAAATACGACGTCACCGACCACCGGCACCCGGTAAACGTCGTTCACCACGACGAGGCGACCTTTGGGGAAGCGCTGGCCGACAGGATCGCATCTTCCATCGGTTCGTGGGCATTCCTGATCGTGCAGACGGTCCTGGTGGCGACCTGGATCACTTTCAACACGCTGCAGATAACCGGCCGGATCCACGTCGACCCATTCCCGTACATCCTCCTGAACCTGGCGTTTTCGACCCAGGCCGCATACACCGGGCCGGTGCTGCTTCTGGCGGGCAACCGCCAGGCGCAGAAAGACCGCCTGACGCTCGAGCATGCGGCTGCGGAGGCGGACAAGGCGGACCGGCAGAACGTGCAGATCCTCCGCGCCATCAAGGACATCGCCGAGATGACCGAGAAGAACACCGAGACGACGCTGACCATCCTCAAACACGTCGAGCAGCTCGTCCAGGGGCACATCGAAGACAACATCGACCGAAAGCGCGAGTAAATCGGCCGCCCGTACACTTCGGCCGTGCGGGTCGTTCTGTTTACCGGTAAGGGTGGCGTAGGCAAGACATCAGTCGCCGCCGCAACCGCCATGCGGTGTGCTTCCGCCGGCTACAGCACGGTGGTGATGAGCACCGACCCGGCGCACTCTCTCGGCGATTCCTTTGACATCGAGCTGGGCGCCGAGGCCGTTAAGGTGGCCGACCGCCTCTGGGCTCATGAGGTGTCGTCGCTGCACGAGATGCAGCGGCACTGGGCGAAGCTCCACGAGTACGCAGTCGAGGTGTTTTCCACCCAGGGCCTGGACGAGGTCCTCGCGGACGAGGTCGCCAACCCGCCTGGGATGGATGAGGTCGCCTCGCTCATGTGGATCAAGCACTACGCGCAGCGCGCGGAGCACGACGTCTTGATCGTCGACTGCGCCCCGACCGGCGAGACGCTCCAGCTGCTCACCTTTCCGGACGCCGCCAAATGGTGGCTCGACAAGATCTATCCGTGGTCGCGGCGTGCGATGCGCGTTGCCCGGCCCGTGCTTCAGCCGATGATGAACATGCCGCTCCCTTCTGACGAGGTTTACGCGTCACTGAAGGACCTTCTGCTCGACCTGGACGGCATGCGCAAGGTGCTGACCGACCCAGAGGTGACCACCGTCCGCATCGTGCTCAACCTCGAGAAGATGGTCGTCAAAGAGGCCAAGCGGGCGTACACCTACCTGAGCCTTTTCGGCTACGTCACCGACGCCGTCGTGGTCAACCGGCTGCTGCCTGGCGAGCTGCACGACGAGCTGTTCCAGAAGTGGCAGCGCATCCACCATCGCTACCAGCTCGAGGTGGAGCGGTCCTTTGCCGGGATTCCGATCCTCAACGTGCCGCTGTTCGACCGCGAGGTTGTGGGCGAGAAGATGCTCATGCGGATGGCGGATGCGATCTATGGCGCTTCGGATCCAGCCGCGCGGTTCGCGACATCGAATCCCCAGCGCATCGACAAGGACGGCCAGGACTACGTGCTTGCGCTGAAGGTTCCGTTCGTGGAGAAGTCGGCGGTCGACCTGAGCCGCCACGACGGCGAGCTTTTCGTGACCGTCGGCAACTACCGGCGCGAGATCACCCTGCCTCGCGTTCTGGCCAGACGTGACACGGCGGGTGCCTCTATCGAGGACGGGGAGCTGCGGGTGCGCTTCGCGCGCCGGCCGGAGCCGTCGAAAGAGAAGCGATCGTGAGCGGCGACCGCGAGCGCGTGATCGAGCTCGCCAACGAGCTGGCCTCGCGGGCCGGACACCTTCTGTCGGACATGATCCCGCCGGCGGCTCAAGTCCACCTCCTGAATGCGCAGCGTGAGCTCATAACCGCGCTGATGCTGATCTACGAGAACCGGGTCGCGCCCACGCCGTCGGCAACGCGCGCGCGGCGAGCCCGAACACGGCGGCGAACGACGACCCGCGACAGAAAGATCCCGATCGAGTGAGCCCGCTCCTCGGCTTGATCATCGGGCTGGCGCTGCTTGTGCCGGCCCTACTTATCGCCATCCCGGTGCACGAGATGGGCCACGCCGCGGCGGCCTACGTCCTCGGCGACCGTTCGGTTCGGTATTACGGGTACTTCACGGCCGACCCCCGCCGCTTCCTCGAACCGGTGGGTGTGCTGGCGGTCTTCCTGGGCCTCGTCGGTTGGGGCAGGCGCGTTCCGGTCCAGTCGAACCGGATCCGGGCCAGGCAGCAGCAGGTTCTCTACGAGCTGGGCGGACCGGCGGCGAACCTCATCGTCGCGGTCGTCCTCGGGTTGGTGCTCAGGGGTCTGGTCGGAGCCGGACTGCCGTATTCATACGACCTGGGCCCGGGGTTGCTGCTCGCCGCCCTGTACGTGATCGTGTTCCT
>JBKPCF010000035.1:0-16461 GCA_046727235.1 Candidatus Dormiibacterota bacterium | reverse complement strand
GCGGCGCAAGGGCTACTACACCGACAACGGCGAGGACGCGATCGTGATGTGGTCGGACTCGATCCACTCGCCGCGTTTCCGCAAGGCGTATGAGGCGAACCTGGAGCGCATCGAGGCCGAGGTCGGCGGCCTTCGCCGCGATTTACTGACCAAGGATCAGTAAAGCCGCTCTCCCCTTCAGGGGAGAGGGGTGAGGGGCGTGAAAGAACAATGTCGTTGACCCTCGGCATCGAAACCTCATGCGACGAAACCTCCGTCGCGGTGGTCGAGGACGGCCGCAGGGTGCTCGCCAATCTCATCCACTCCCAGGTCGACGTGCACAAGGAGTTCGGCGGCGTCGTCCCCGAGCTCGCGGCCCGCGACCACCTGGAGCGCCTTCCGTCCCTTCTGGACGGGGCGCTTGACAAGGCCGCCGTGCGACCGGTTGACGTCGACCTGCTCGCGGTCACCCGCGGACCGGGCCTTGTCGGCTGTCTGCTCGTTGGCGTCGGGGTCGCCGAAGGCCTCGCCGCGGCGTGGAACAAACCCATCACCGGCGTCAACCACCTCTGGGGCCACATCTACGCCGCGATGCTCGCCCGGCCCGACCTCGAGCCGCCGCTTCTGGGCCTGGTGGTCAGCGGCGCCCACTCCGACCTGGTCCGCATGCCACGGCACGGGCGCTTCGAAGTGATCGGCAGGACGCGCGACGATGCCGCCGGGGAAGCCTTCGACAAGGCGGCTCGCATGCTCGGGCTCGGATTCCCCGGCGGACCGGCGCTCGATCGCCTCGCCCGAAAAGGCGACCCCCGTCGCCGGCCCCTGCCGAAGCCGTCGGTCGCCGGGCTCGAATACAGCTTCAGCGGCCTGAAGACCGCGCTCCTCTACCGGCTGCGCGACCTCGGCGAGGGGATGACGGAAGAGGATCGCGCGGACCTTGCCGCGGCCTTCGAGCAGTCGGTGGTCGAGTCGCTCCTCGAAAAGCTGGACCGAGCCCTCGACGAGACCCCCGTGGGCGAGGTGGTCGTGGCGGGGGGCGTCGCCGCCAATACGCTCCTCAGGAAGCGGGCGGCGGAGGTGGTCGGCGACAGGGCTCGCCTGACGATGCCGCCCCTCGAGCTCTGCACCGACAACGCGGCCATGATCGCGGCCGCCGGAGCTTATGCGGCCGTGCGGGCGACCGACGTCGATCCGTCGCTAGGCTGGGAGCCGTGAGCGTAAAGGGCTGGACCGTTGTCTACCGGGGGAGCCGGCTCCAGGCCGAGATCATCGCGGCCGCCCTCCAGGCCGATGGCCTGACGCCAGAGGTGTTCGGCGACAGCGCCTACGGGGTCGGCGTCGACCTGACCGACGCCCGGCTCATGGTCCCCGACGGCCAGGCCTCCCACGCCCGGCGCTTGATCGAACGTGCCGAGCAGGAGCCCGATGTTCCGGACGACGAGCCGGAATAGGAGGCTGACGGGCCGGCCGACGAGGACGCTTAGCTCTCGCCGATCCGCTCCCGGCGGCCTGCTAGAATTGGCAGTCGACCTGTCCGAGTGCTAAGCGCTCCCGGCCAGGGAGTGCTAATTCACTTTCAACTATGGAGGGCTGCACATGAACTTGAGGCCGCTGGGCGACCGCGTAGTGGTCAAGCCGGTCGAGAAAGAAGAGAAGACCAAGAGCGGGATCGTCCTTCCGGACACCGCCAAGGAGAAGCCCCAGGAGGGGATCGTCGAGGCCGTGGGGACCGGAAGGATCCTGGACAACGGCACCAAGGTGCCGATGGAGCTCAAGGTCGGCGACAAGGTGCTCTACGCGAAGTACGCCGGCAACGAATTCAAGATCGACGAGATCGAGTACCTGATCGTGTCGGAGAAGGACGTGCTGGCCGTGGTCGGCGCGAACGGCAAGAGCAAGAAGTAATCAACCGGTAGAAGAGGGAGACCATATGGCGAAAACAGTCACATTCGATGTTGAGGCGCGACAGCACCTCAAGAAGGGCATCGACACCGTTGCCCAGTCGGTACGGATCACGCTCGGCCCGAAGGGCCGGAACGTAGTCCTGGAGAAGAAGTTCGGCGCTCCGACGGTCACCAACGACGGCGTGACCATCGTGCGCGAGATCGAGCTCAAGGACCCCATGGAGAACACCGGCGCGCAGCTTCTGCGCGAGGTCGCGACCAAGACCAACGACGTGGCCGGTGATGGCACCACCACGGCGACGCTGCTGGCGCAGACGATGATCAACGAGGGTTTCCGCAACGTCACTTCGGGCGCGAACCCGATGCAGCTGAAGGTCGGGATCGAGAAGGCCGTGGAGGCCGTCGTCGAGGAGATCAAGAAGCTGTCGGTGCCCGTAAAGGGCCATGAGGACGTCGCTCACGTGGCGGCGATCTCATCCCAGGACTCACAGATCGGCGAGCTCATCGCGGACGCGATGGACAAGGTCGGCAAGGACGGCGTGATCACGGTCGAGGACAACCAGGCGATCGCCACCGAGCTCGAGGTGGTCGAGGGCATGCAGTTCGATCGCGGTTACATCGCGGCGTACATGGTCACCAACCCGGACCGTATGGAAGCGGTGCTGGACGAGCCGTTCGTTCTCATCACCGACCGCAAGATCTCAGCCATCCAGGACCTGCTCCCGGTGTTGGAGAAGGTCGTCCAGATGGGCAAGCCGCTGCTGATCGTGGCCGAGGACGTTGAGGGAGAGGCGCTGGCCACCCTCATCGTCAACAAGCTGCGCGGCACCTTCACCGCGGTCGCAGTCAAGGCGCCCGGCTTCGGAGACCGCCGCAAGGCGATGCTCGAGGACATGGCGATCCTGACCGGCGGCACGGTCGTCTCCGAGGACCTCGGCCTCAAGCTCGACCAGACCAAGGTCGAGCAGCTGGGCAAGGCCCGCAAGGTCACTGTGAACAAGGACGACACCACGATCGTGGTCGACGCCGAGCAGGACCCCAAGCGCATGGCGGCCATCCAGGGTCGGATCAAGGCGATCAAGGCTCAGATCGAGGACACGACCTCCGACTTCGACAAGGAGAAGCTGCAAGAGCGGCTGGCCAAGCTGGCCGGCGGGGTGGCAGTGATCAAGGTCGGAGCCGCGACCGAGGTCGAGCAGAAGGAGAAGAAGCACCGCATCGAGGACGCGCTGAGCGCGACCAAGGCCGCGGTGGAAGAGGGCATCGTCGCGGGCGGCGGCACAGTGCTGCTGAACGCGCAGAAGAAGCTGGACGGCGGGCTTGGCCTGAAGGACGACCAGGCGACCGGTGTCGCGATCGTCCGCAAGTCGCTCGAGGAGCCGGTCAAGCAGATCGCGCTCAACGCCGGCAAGGAAGGATCGCTCATCGTGCAGCAGATCCGCACGAGCAAGCCCGGTGAGGGCTACGACGCTCTCAACGATAAGTTCGTGAACATGTTCGAGGCGGGTATCGTCGACCCCGCGAAGGTCACCCGGTCCGCGCTGCAGAACGCAGCGTCGATCGCCGCCATGGTGCTCACCACCGAGGCGATGGTCACCGAGGTGCCCGAGGACAAGAAGGGTGGCGGAATGCCCGGCGGCATGTCGCCCGACATGATGTAAGACAGCGCGGGGGGATCAGGATCCCCCCGCGAACCCCCCTCTCGGCCCAGCGCTTGGAGACGGTGGGTTCGGCGCCTGGTAACGGCCGGAATTTGATTGAAATGGCGCACTGCGCGCGCCCGCCGCCGGCCTCGGCGCAACGTCAGAAACGAGTTCTCAGGGAGCCCTCGCTACGCCGGGGGCTCCTTTCCTTTCCTGGTGGCTCGTCAACCGGGATGATGCCGCCGATCCCCGCCATGCGCCGCGCCGCGATCGACACGGCGAACGGGAGCGCCAGCGCGATCGTCGCCACGATCACCGACAGCGGGTCGGGTAGGCGCTGCGGGTCTTTGAGCCCGAGGTAGGTGAGGTAGCCGGCGGCCCCGGCCGTGACCAGCACGATCAAGACCGCAGCGCCGATCGTCCACACGCGGTACTCGCGGAAGAGGGGAGGGGCGTTGCGGCTCGCCAGCCGCAGCAGCCACCAGGCCGTCAGGCCATTAAGGACCAGGCCGCTGATGAGCGCGCAAGCGGCGATGCCGAAGCGAAACGCGGTGAGGTGGACCATCACGAAGGCGGACGCGTTGACGGCCAGGATGCCGACGGGCGTGATCACGCCCAGGGCCAGAAGAACGAGTTCCCTAAGTCGCCTTGACCTCAGCATTCCTCTCCCCACGGGAGAGGGTAGGCGAGACGGCTAGTGGCCGCAGCCGCAGGCCTGCGCGCCGCCTGCGTCGTCGCCGGTGTCGAACGAGTGGCCGCAGGAGCACGAGTGCACGGCGTTCGGGTTGTGCACCGTGAAGCCCGCGCCCATCAGGCTGTCGACGTAGTCGATCTCCGAGCCCTGGAGGTACGAGACGCTGAAGTCGTCGACCAGGATCTGGACACCGTCGTGATCGAGGATCAGGTCGTCGGCTCGGCGCTGGTCGTCGAAGGCCATCCCGTACTGCATTCCCGAGCATCCGCCGCCGCTGACAAACACGCGCAGCGCGAGTGACGGGTTGTCCTCCTTGGAGAGCAGCTCCTTCAGGCGCGACTGGGCTACCGGGGTTAGGGAGACGACAGCTTGTTCGATCACGACTGGGATCTTACCAAACCGCTTACTTCCGGCCCAGCTTGAACCCCTTCTTTTCCTTGACCTCGCCGCCGGTCGTCCCGGCGATCATCTGGGCCAACTGCTCGACGCCGCGGGCGATCTCGCTCTTGGGGTCGGTCAGGACGAGGATCTCGCCCTTGACCGCCGCCTCGTCCGGCTTGGTCCCGTCGAAACCGATCTCGATGGCCAGCTCCTGCTTGAGGGTGCGGACGACGTCCTCCTTCCCGACGACCGACTTCGGCACCTTGTTGTTGAGGGCGAGGATGACCCGGCCCGGCACGATGTTCAGGACGTTGGTGAAGATGTTCAGCAGCTCGCCGACGTCTTTGAGCGATGACAACTCGGGCGTGACGAGAACGAGGACGCGCTGGGAGTGGTCGAGAACGCTGATCACGATGTCCGTGAACGCGACGCCGAGGTCGAAAACGATGTACCGGAATGCGTTGACCAGAATGCCCATGGCACGGTTGACCAGGTCGACCGTGATCAGGTCGGCCTGCTCGGCGCGGAGCACTCCTGGCAGCAGCATCATTCCGCCGGGGTGGTGGAGGATGGCGCCCAGAACAGCCTCCTCGAAGTTCTGCGGGGGCACCTGGCTCGCGGCGGCCAGACAGCCGGTCGGGGTCAGGTATGAGATCAGCGCCGCGTGGTTGTACGGAAGCGCCAGGTCGACCAGCAGGACCTCGCCAGGGAACCGGCGGGCCAGCGACGCGGCCAGGTTGACCGCGATGGTCGTCCGCCCTGACCCACCCTTGGGCGAGTAGACGGCGAGCGTCGAGGCGGCTTGCTCGGGCGCGACCATGCGAGCCCGAGCGATGAGGTTGGGCAGGGTGTCTTTGCGCTGCTCGACCAGCTTGGTGAGCTCGATCATGGCGTCGGACTCGGCCGGCACCGTCTCGTAGAGGGTCTTGCGGTCGAGGGTGAGCAGCCGGCAATCCTCCAGGGCGCGGACGCTCGCGGTCCGTGTTTCCGAGGAGATGAGCGCCATCTCACCAAAGAAGTCGTCCGGGCCCATCAGGGCGATGGTGATCGTGTGCCCCGGCGACTCCTCGACGTACACCTCGCAGCGCCCCGACTCGACGATGAACATCGTGTCGCCCGGGTCGCCCTGGTGGACGATCACCGAGCCGCGAGCGGCGTTCGCCGGCGCCAGCCGGCGGGAGAGGGCGTGGAGGACGTTGTCGGGAAGCGTGAAGAAGATCGCGACCCGCTCGAGGATCTGGAACCGCCTCCGCAGCTCGTCGGAGCTCCCCTGTGCCGCGCGCTCGTTGTCGCTCACGCCGCAGGGAATTATAGGTATGGGGTCTTGAACTCCCTCTCACCTTCGGGAGGAGCATTGGGGGCGAGCCGCGCGGGGGTGGAATTCAGGCCGTTGCTAGACTTAGCCGCTGCCGGTCCCGTGGTGTAGCCTGGCCAAACACGCGGCCCTGTCAAGGCCGAGAACGCCGGTTCGAATCCGGTCGGGACCGCCATTGAGCCCCGCGACTCCGGAGAGGTGGCCGAGTGGTTGAAGGCGGCGGTCTCGAAAACCGTTATGGGTCACTGGCCCATCGAGAGTTCGAATCTCTCCCTCTCCGCCAGCATGCTAGGGGCGACCCACGAAGGCCGCCCCCTCTCAGCGGATGACGTCAGGCAGATACGCCGGCTGGAGCCATCGCCGGAACCACGCCGAGCTGCTGAAGCAGGCCAAACATGTCGTAGTTTGCCCAGGCCTCAACCACCTTGCCGTCCTGGTAGCGGTCGATATCGACCCCGGTCACAGTCGCGTGCTTGTTCGTCGGCGCGATGGCCATAAGCTGGCCCTTGTGGGTGCCGGTTGCGGTCCAACGGGTGACGACCTTGTCGCCCTCCGCGATCTGGTCGTTGATCGTGAGCCGTACGTCGGGGAACGCGGCTCGGTAGATCTGAACGAACTGCTTCAGGCCTTCCGGCCCGGTGAATTTTCCACCCGGCACGTTCGGGTCGTGGAAGGTCGCGTTGGATGCGGTCAGCTCGTCGATCACCGTGAGCTTGCCCTGATTCCAGATTTCCTCTAAAGCGCGCCGCGCAAGGGCTTTGTTCTGCTCGGACATGTTCGACTTCCTTCCCTTCGGATCCGAGTGCTGGCATCAAACGCCAAGCGTTCCTGTGTGCCCCTTGTCCGAAGGGCGTGAAGGAGCCGGGGAGCGTCGGTGACAAGCACTGTACCAGAAATGGTTGCGACTGCGTGCTAATATTTCGCGTCGAGCGCCCCCGCCTTCTATCCGTCGCTGAAGCCGCAGCCGAGCTCAAAGCATCGGAGGCTTATGTACGGCGGCAGCTGCTGAGGCGGCGACTGTACGGAATCAAAGTCGGAGCTGTGTGGGCCATTCTTCCCGACGACCTGGAAGCCTTCAGGCGCACGCGCCGCCCTCCTGGCCCGCCGCGCAGGCTCGTGATAAGTGCCCTTGACAAAGCGTCGACCGCCCGCGTGGCCCTGGAGCGGAAGCGTGCCGGGACCAATCGACTACTCAGAAAACGACGACGGTAGCCTGAGGAAACCGAGGCCGCCGCCAGCGCGACCGCACTCGATATGCGCCTGATCGAGTGCGAAGCATCCCGAGCGTGGAGTTAAGCGGGCCGCTCGGCAATTCCGCCAATTTCAGCTCAAAGATGTAACGGGCTGGGGAGCGGTCCGCTGTCACGACCATACACCTCAAATCGTCGGTGTGCGGCGTTCACAAGAACCGAGGCTGGGGCGCCGAATCAGCAAGGCCAAACTGGACATTGGGCCATCGGGATTTCAGGGTAGCCAGGCTACGGAAAAAAGATGCGTGCGCAGAACCGTTCGGACTGGAGTACTGTCAGCAGTGGCCCCAAGGGACACGTTCACCGGAGTCGGAGTTGGTCGCAAGGCCGGTTCCGAAGCCGGAGAGGCGATCCGTTGGGGTCATTCTTTTGGAGTCATGGTCGGCCCCGGCCGAACACGGTTCGAAAAGCATCCACTAGGCCCCGCCACCGGACCTGCCTGGCGACTCCGTCCGGTTAAGGCCCGAAGTACTGGAAGAACCCGAACGCGGCGTACCGGCCCGAGTGGTCGTAACCCACGTGCTCGTCCGAAAGCGTGAACTTCTTGGTTCGGACCAGCGCCGCCTCCTTCAAAACGAGGCCTTCGGGTAGTACGACCCGCGGGTGGATCGTCTCCTTGGTCACCGGATTCAGGATGTACTCCAGGTCGACCACCAGCGCATCGTCGGCATGAACCCGCGGAAGCTTCGTCTCTGCATCCACCTCGTAGCGCACGTAATGCGGGCCGTGCAGTTCGCGGAACGTATTGCGAAAGATTCCCCAGGGACCGCCGCCGCGCCCTTCCAGCAGAACCTCCAGTCCTTCGCGCTGCGCCTCGCCGGCGCGCGCATCGATCAAGTACGTCGCGACGCCATTCCCCTCATGAATCGCCGCCGGCCAGTTGGCGTAGAGGCCGATGTTCAGGCCTTCGAGCGGCACCTCGCCGTATGACCCCTGCTCGATGTGCCATGTCCAGCCGCCCTCACACTTCCCGGTGCTGGGACGGCCGTTCACGTTGCATGGACAGCCGTAGTCACAGTTGCAGGCGACGATGACCTGGCCCTTCATCATCCATTTAGTGGACGTCACTGCTGCCATCTCTTCCTCCTGAAGCTCACATCGTTCCCGCCATCGACTCTGCGAGCTGGGGCAGCGCCGCCACCAGCACAGCGCCCCCGATCAACATGGCGCCGATGACCCTTCCAAAAACAAGGCCCTGTGACCAAACCTTCTGCACGAGCACGGCCAGTGCGATGATCGCGGCCCACAGCAGACCCATCCCGCCCGCGCCGACGAACACAGCCATCAAGGCCCAGCAGCAGCCCAGGCAATACACGCCGTGCTCCAAACCCAGGCGGAACTCGCCCGCCAGCCCTCTGTGCCAATGGGTCATGAGGAAGTCGATGGGGCTGCGGCACACGCGCAAGCACGCCGATTTGGCGGGCGTGAACTCATAAACGCCGGCGAACAGCAGGATGGCCGCCACGCCGAAAGGCCTGGCTGCCATCGGTAGAAAGGCATCGACCAGCCGGGCCGCGATCCACACGCCGACGCCGGTCGCTGCCCAGACCAGGACATAGGCGCCGACGAAGACGCCAGTCCGGATTTCCGATCGGACAGGAGCCGGGCCGGCGAATCCTCGCCGATGCAGCAGGATCATGGGCGTCGCCGACGGCAGCATCATCGCCGCCATCATCACCGTCCACGAGCCGAGAAACGGCGCCAGCGCTACGGCCATCTGGTCCTCAAGCGCCCACCATCAGCCAAAAGATAGTCCTGGAAGAACGGTCTGACGGATCCGGCTCAGCCCGCGATCGCCAGCATCCCTGGCGCGGGACGCGTGAGCCGGCCAGTGTCGACCAGCCGATCGACCGCTCCCGGTGGGATCGTCCAGCTGAACCATGACGCGACGTTCGACTCCGGGGTGATGACCGCGGCCCGCACACCCGCAACCACAACGTCACCCAACGGATCGTCACTCGCAGCCGACCTGGGAACGACCTGGTCCCAGCGGCGCATCGGCGCGAAGTACCAGTCCGACGAGCTCTCAAAGACGAGGCCGTCGCTGATCACTGCACCAAATCGTTCCAGCCGCACGCGAGCTCGCTTCAATCGTTTCCGGTCCCACCCGAGCTCGAGCTCGACGTCCTCGTTCATCGATGGACCGCGACCCCCCAGATACTCGAGCAGATCGGAATCATCGCCGGCCGCCTGATCGATCTCCGCGCGCACCAGCGGATCAAAGATCGAGGCCGCCTGCATGGAGAGGTAAAGAGACTTCCCTCGGTGCAGCTTGGTCAACAGGTTGTCGCCACGCAACCGCAGTTGGAACGACCAGATCCATTTGGTCTTCGGCCAGAGGTCAAAGCCCCTGCCGCCCGCCCGCGAAGGCTCTTCATGGCATGCGCCGAACAGGCTGGGGAGTGAGCAATCGGGCATTCGTGTCAGCATTCCCCGGTCGGCGAGGAACGCGACGGCCTCGTCGATGGTGCCCAGGGCGCGGTCAGCGTCCAGCCGGCACTCGATCTCGCGTCGCCGCTGCAGGTCAGACGAAGGCGATCGCTTCGTAGATCGGTCCGCGCGTGAACCAGTCGCCCGAGAACGTCACGTGCATTGCGTTCTGCTCCCATGGATCGTTGACCCAGTAGTCCGCATCACCGTTGAGGCCGATGAGCGTCACAAAATGCGTGCTGCCCGACGCCAGGTTCATTCCGACGATCACGGGATGTCCGGCCGCGACATGCGCCCGGACCCATGATGCGTCGGGGTCGAACACCATCAACGTCGTGTGGCCCGGCACGCGCAGCGCGGAGTTGTAGATCGCCCCGCGGGCGTCGAACCAGCCGGAGTGAGCGGCGATTGACGCGGGTGTCACCGCGGTGTGGCCAAAATGGGAGTAGACCATCGCCAGGTCGGAGACCAGGCAGCCGATCTTCCACACCGGGTATGTCCCGCCGACGTTTTCGGAAGCCCATCGAGTGTCGCGCTGGTTGTAGTAGCTGCCCCAACCATCGCCGGCCGGCTGGGCGTCGAGGATAAGCCTCTCCGTGCTTCCGCCGCCGCTGCCCGCGCCTGCGAGCCCGCGGGCGATGTCCCATGTGGGCCACGTCTTTGACGCCGCGAGGACGGGCGCGCTGCCCCAGGCATGGACCTCACCGTGACGGTCGAGCACCCAGCCGCCGGGGTATCCGCGCGGCGCCGCGCTCCACGCGACGATCGAGTCGGCCATGTCCTGCCCTGGCCACGTCGCGGACGGCTTGACCGCCGGCGCTCCACCGAACGGGTGGATCGTGCCCGAGTAGTCGAGCGTGTAGCCCTGCACGAAAAGGTTGTTGCGGCCGGATGTCAGCACAATTCCGCGCGCTACGTCCGCCGTCCACACGCTATTTCCCATCACCGCCGGAGCCCCGCCGAACGAGTGGATCCCCCCGAACCCGTCGAGCGTGTAGCCCATCACTTGGGTCGGCGAGCTCTCAGGCACCAATACGACCGCGCGCGCGATGCCCTCGCCCGGCCAGACCTGGTTGCCCGTCACGGCGGGCGCGCCTCCGAACGGGTGGATGCCGCCGTCTGCATCGAGGACGTATCCGGCCGGAGCTGAGCTCGAGGCCCACGGCGCCAGCACAACCTCTCGCGCGCCGATCCAGTGCGGCCAGCTCACGCCACTGTCGACCGCCGGCGCGCTGCCTGCCGGATGCAGGCCTCCCCATCCGTCCAGCACGTATCCGCCGGTCCCGTCGAGGAACAGGGCGAGGCTGTAAGCGATGTCCTTCGTCGGCCATGCCGCGCTGGACGGCATTCCGGGCGAGGCGCCGACTGGGTGGATGCCACCCCACCCGTCCAGCACGTACAGGTGGTTCTGGTTATCGATGGACGGCGGAAGCACTCGAGCCGCCGCCTTCCTGGTGGGGTCCCGAACGCCACGGTCAAGGCTCGACGCATTGCAGGCGGCCAGCCCGACGGCGATCGCGAATCCGAGGACAAACGACAGGACCTTCCCGGCGCCGACCTGCACAGCGCGCGGATCGTAGCCGAGATTCCGCAAGACCGCGTGCCCGGCCGGAGTTAGACGCTGACATGCGGCTCATGGTCGGGCTCGCGCTCGCCTTGATCGTGTTGGCGGCGCTCGCCGCGGGCGGCGTCTACCTCATGAACGCCAACCGCCAGCATCCAGCGGCCGCACTCACCAAGCCGACCGCCAAGACCTCGCCGACGGGCAGCTCGGCCCCAAGCGCCGCGCCGGACGACCCCTGCCGGCGGGCCTCGTCGCCGGTCTCGACGGCGCTGGCGGTCGAGAACTTCGGCCGCGTCCTGGCCGACCCCCGCAACTGTCACGTGTTCGTGTCGAGCCCGGCCGGCAACGCCGTCGTGGTGGTCGACTACTCCGGAAAGGTCGTCAAGACGTTCTCCAACGAGTACGGAGCGGGCGCGATGGTCATCGACGGCTCGACGCTTTACGTCGCGCTCACGACGTCGGGTTCGATCGACGTCATCGACACGCAGACGCTGACCCGAACGAGGACGCTCGCGTCAGGTCTCGTCAAGCCGCGGGACCTGGTCATGGCGGGGGGACGGCTGTGGACGACGTCGGGCGAGTGCACCCAGTGGACGTTGCAGCTCGCCAGCGTCGATCCCGCCACCGGCAAGGTGACGACCTTCGACGCGGAACGGTCTACCAACCTCGGCTACTGCGCCGCCTTCGCGACCACGCACAAGACACAAACCTTCATCGTCGCGTGGGACAGCGGTCTCAGCCCCGGAAGCATCACCGTGCTCGACGTCTCGAGCGGCAAGCCGGTCGTGGTCACGAGCAAGCGCGCCGAGAATCTCGGCAACCTGACCGACGCGGCGATCACGCCTGGCGGGGACAAGCTGATCACGGCGTCCGGTTCGCCGTACGAGTTCGACCAGTGGAGCCTGTCCGGCGTCACGCGAGATGGGGTGGTCTATCCGGGCAAGCCGTACCCGAACTCCATCGCGATCAGCCCGGTCCATGAAGGTTTGGTGGCGACAGGGGTCACGCAATCCGGCGGGAATGTCGTTGCCGAGTATCTGCTCGGCAAACCGGCAGCCGTGGCGACGATGCTCAACACCGACCGCGATCACAACCTTCTGTACCCGCGCGGTCTTGCCTTCTCAGCCGATGGGGCGCTGATCTTCGCGATCACCGGGGTCGCCCTCGACGGGAGCAATCAGACCGTGACCGTCAACGTGCTGCCCGGCCCGAATCTGCCCTAGGCGGGAAATTCGTTGCTCGCGTGAGCGGTTCCTTTGATCAGTGGCGTCATTCGACCCCGAGACCATCGCAGCCGCCGGGCGTGAGCGAGAGGTGTGGCTGACGACGACCGGGCGCAAGACTGGCAAACCTCGCCGGGTGACGATCTGGATCACCACCGATGGCCAGCGCATCTACATCCGCTCCGGGGGCGGCCTGGAACGCGATTGGCCGAAAAACCTGCTCGCCAGTGGCGAGGCGGTCCTCCGATTGGGACGTGTAGACATCCCGATCAGAGCTCGTCAGGTCACGGATCCGGATGAGGCTCGCATGACCTCAAAGCTGGTGCGCGACAAGTACCACGCACCGACGAAGCAATCGAAGCCTGGCGAGCCCCTTAGCAAGGCGGAGCAGGCGGTCTTCGAGCTCTCAGCCGCGGACCGAAACTAGTCCCCGGCCAGGCCGCACATGAACCTGATCAGGGCTTCGATGCCGCGGTGATAGTTGTCGATCACCAGGTGCTCGTTGGGGGAGTGGATCGCGCAGTCGGCCTGGGCGATGCCGCTGATCACGAGCGGCGCGCCGACCGCCTCCTGGAAGTCCACCGCGACCGGGATCGAGCCGCCGACCCGGATCATCGCCGTCTCCTTTCCGAACGCAGCCCGGTACGCCGCGCGCAGGGCGAGACCCGGCTTGTGGTCGACCCCGGTCGTAACCGGCGGCGCACTGCCGATGGCGTGAACGCGGACCTCCACTCCGGGAGTGGACAGCTCGCGCACATGTTGCTCGAAGGCCGCGAAGATCGCCTTTGGGTCCTGGTCAGGCACGAGGCGCATGCTGACCTTCGCCATGGCCTCTGCCGGGATGACCGTTTTCGCGCCGTGCCCGGTGAACCCGCCCAGGAAACCGTTGGCGTCGAGGGTCGGCCGGCTGCCGGCGCGCTCCAGGGCCAGATGACCCTCCTCGCCTTCCAGGGTCTTCGCGCCCGTCAGCCCCTTCACCGACTCGATGTAGCTCGCGTCCTTCTTCTTCCAGGCGGCTAGCTCTTCTGCGCTCGGCGCTCGGACCGCATCGTAGAAACCGGGGATCGTGATGTGGCCGTTCCGGTCCTTCAGCTCGCCGACGATCCGGGCGAGCGTGTTGATGGGGTTCGGCGCCACGCCGCCGTACGTGCCGGAATGGAGGTCGACCGCTGGACCGTTGGCGCGCAGCTCCGTGTACAGCAGTCCGCGCAGCGCCGAGGCGAGGGTAGGGTGCCCTTCCTCGTCCATGCCGCTGTCCCAGATCAGGACGGCGTCGGTCTTCAGGTTCGACCCGTTGGCCCGCACGTATTCGGAGATTGCCTTCCCCGAGCTCTCCTCCTCGCCTTCGATGATGAAGCGCACGTTGATCGGCGGCCCGCCCGCGGCGAAGAGATGCTCGGCCGCCTTGACCGCGGTCATGTGATTGCCCTTGTTGTCGGCGGCGCCGCGCGCCCAGATCTCGCCGTCGCGAACCGCCGGTTCGAACGGAGGCGTCTTCCAAAGGTCGAGCGGATCGACCGGCTGGACGTCGTAGTGGCCGTAGACGGTCAGATGAAACTTGCCCGGCCGGCCGTGCCAGTCGGCGATCACGACCGGCAGTCCGTCGGGCAGCACGTCGACGACCTGCGCCTTCATGCCCATCGCGGTGAATCGGTCGTGCAGCCAGCGGGCGTTGCGGAGGCAGTCGTCGCGGCGCTCGGGCAGCGTGCTGATCGAGGGGATGCGCAGCTCCTCCATCAGGTCCTGGAGGTCGGCCTTGCGGCGCGTCTCGGCGAGGGCAACCGCCGCGTCGAGCAGCGACTGGGTGGTGGCCATCCTTACGCCTTCCCCCGTGCGCGCCTGATCTGGTCGGCGTGTTCGTGCGCGTGGAGGCTGTAGATCCGAAGCCAGTCCTCGGCGCCGTAGGGCCCAGACTCGGTGTGCCTGCCGACAATCTTCCAGTCGTCCTCGGTCATCCGGTCGATGAGCTGTGCGGACGTCTCGCGGGCCCACCGCAGGGCTTCGATCGAGGGCTCGATCGGCCGGTCGGAGGTCAGCCGCTCGGCGAATGCTTTCTCGTCGTATCCGTACACCACGGGTTCGGGATAGGCGAGCAAGCGCCGGATGCGTGTCGCCGACTCCATCTCGCTGTCGGCAAGGTGATGGGCGATCTGGCGTGGAGTCCAGCCGTCCTGAGCGGCGTGGTCGAGCTCCTCCTCGGTGATGTCCGCCAGCGCCTCGACCACGACTCGGTGTCCTTCTCTGTACTTGCGAATCAGCACCGCCCTCTCTTCAGCGTCCATCTGAAAATCGTATGCCTTCCCGGCTAGTGTCTAAGGAGTGGGGGTGCTGGCGGCGGGCGACCGCGCGAAGATCGAAAAGCTGCTCTCGGTAGCGAGGGCGACCAGGCCGCTGCCCGCGGCGGACGGGAGTCTGTTCTTCGCGTCGAATCGCGCGGGTCACATGCAGATCTACAGGCAGACCGGACCTGGCGAGGAGCCGGCGCTGGTGGTTGCGTCCGACACGCGAATGGTGCCGCACGCTCACGCGTCCTCTGGCTTGCTGGTGCGTGAGGACTCTGGCGGCAACGAGGTGTGGCAGCTCGGCATCGTCTCGGGCGGCGAGCACCGCCGTCTGACGACGGACGCAAATGCGATTCATCAGTCTGTAACCATCCATCCGGACGGGCGACGCGTGGGCCTGGGCTGGAATCCCGGTGGACAGGCCGACATCGTGCTCGGCGAGCTCGACCTGAGAGATGGCGCGAAGACACCCTGGGTCGCGCCAGGCGGTTTCTGGCGATGGGGCGCGTGGAGTCCGGACGGCGAACGCGCCGCGGTGATGAAGGTGATGGGGACGCCCACCGAGGCATACATCCTCGAGCGCGACGGACGCTTGACGCGATTGCTGCCCGCAGCGCTCCGCGTCCAAGCCGTCGCCTGGCTCGACATCGGGATTCTCGTGACGACCGACCTCGGCCGCGACTTCCTCGGGGTCGCGGTGGTCGAACCGGAACGCCCCGACGTCGTCGCGCGGTGGCTTTTCGACGAGAAACACGAGGTCGAGGGAATAACGCTGGACCCTTCGACGCGGAAGGCGGCCATTGTCGTCAACAGCGGGATCTATGACAGCGTCCGAATCCTCGAGGTTGCCACCGGTCAGGAGGTCGACCGCCTGGGTCTTGCGAAGGGCGTGACGATCTCCGACCACACGGGCGAACCGGACTACCACGTCGGATGGAGCCATGATTCGGCGCGGTTGTTCATCAGCTGGGAGCTGCCGACGCGTCCGGCCGAGATCTATGAGTGGCCCGGCGGAACGAGATGGACCTTCACAGCAGATGTTCCCGACGGGCTCGTCGAGCCGGAGGAGCTGACCTACAAGAGTTTCGACGGTCTGGACGTGCCGTCACTCTTCTATCGAGCCGGCGGGGAGCAGCGGCCGGCCGTCGTCTACTTCCACGGCGGCCCTGAAGGCCAGTCGCGCGGTGGGTTCCTGGCCCAGGCCCACCTGTTGAACGGGATCGGGGCCAGCGTGCTGCTGCCCAACGTGCGCGGATCGGCCGGGTATGGCATCCGGTTTCAAAGCCTCGACGACAAGGCGCTGCGTTGGAACTCGGTGAAGGACGGGTGCGAGGCGGCGCGATACCTCAAGAAGTCCGGCTTCGCGTCCAGGGCCGCCGCGATGGGCGCGTCTTACGGCGGGTTCATGACGCTCGCGGTGCTAGTCGAGGACCCTGATCTGTGGGACGCCGGCGTTGACGTGGTCGGCATCGCCGACTGGCACACGTTCTTCCGCAACATGCCGCCGTGGCGCGGCGTGCTTCGCATCAACGAGTACGGCGATCCGAACGGCGCCGAGGCGGAGTTCCTGCGCGAGATCAGCCCCATCCACAGGGCGTCGTCGGTCAGGGCTCCTCTCCTCGTCATCCACGGCAGGAACGACCCGCGTGTGCCCATCGGCGAGAGCATCCAGATCACCCAGGCGGTAGGGCGGTCGGAGCTGGTCATCTTCGAGGACGAGGGTCACGGTGTCGCCAAGCTCGGGAACCAGGTCACCGCCAACAGCAAGATCCTCGAGTTCCTCGCCGAGCACCTCC
>JBKPCF010000034.1:0-14941 GCA_046727235.1 Candidatus Dormiibacterota bacterium | reverse complement strand
TCGCGATACCGTCCGTTCGCTCACGCAGCTCGCGCATTGGCGTTTCCTCCTGCAAGGGAGCCCGGTCCGCCGGTCGGCACAGCTTCAGTCCATACAGGCTCGACTTGAGGACGTCTGTCGGCCAGTGCCTTTAGGCCCTATCAATGGGGGTCGCTTGCGTGATCCGGCTGTGATCCGACGCTCGATGCAGGGTGAGCTGTCATCGCGCTCTGCGTTCGATGACCCTCAAAGAGGCTGCCGAGCACATCGAAGAACGAGGAAGTTAGGTCTAGTGACTGCGGGGAACCGGATCACAAGCCGCTGCCTGATCTGTCGCAGTTCGAGGAACAGCCAGCCCCAGATGACAATTGACGCGATCACAAACGCGGCGCCCGCGTACACCAAGGCCATGGTTGCGTTGCCACCCAACACTAGGTAGACAGTGGCGGCAATCGCGCCGACCAAGAACGTATTAACCAATGCAACAAGGGTTGCCATACTCGCCGCAGGGAGCATCGTCATGGCCCAGAGCGACGGGCGTCGACTAGCGGATTCGACGACACCCGCCTCGTCGTCATGAACCGGGAGGCTGAAGTATGCCTCTACATTCGCGTCGAGCTCCGTGAAGAAGTGGCGGATGCGATTGAGTGATTGGGTGTACAGGACGGATTGACCGTGCGCGTGCAACATCCGAGCCATTGCCATAAGACCCCCAAGAAGGTTGAGCAGAAGAACTGCGAGCGCAAAGACCTGGAATTCCCGCGTGAAGTGGGAGGCATTGGAAATCAGAGCGAGTGCGACCCCGGTGGCTGAGAGGAAGACGAAGTAGAGATTGGTGCGAGCGGCAGACACGGCCGACGTGGACGCAAGTCGCTGAACCAGTGCGCTGTACTCTGCGCTCAGGATCCGAAACCTGAGCTCCAGGACTTCAGGCCGTTCTCGGGAGCTCATTGACGATGTTCATCCTTTCCGCGCAACTTTGCCGCCTGCGGGCTCACCTCTAACACCGATACGTCGAGTTCTCTCAATAAGGGGCGAGCGGCCCGCAAGACGGCTCAAGTCCTCGCTAGGGGTGCTCCGCTGCGAACCGAGGCGACGACGTCCAGGATCGCTTGACTCGCCGCCGCCCCGCCCGCCTTGTCGTGGATCACGCTCGGATGATCCGTGTCAGGAAGAAGCCGATGTACGCTGTTCGTCGACAGCCCGGCCATCTTGTCCTGCATTGGAAGCCAGCCTGCGGCGGCTCCCTTCATAGCCGTGACAACGATCAACGGACGATCACCGAGGGTGGTGAGCTCCGCGGCCTCCTTGAGGCTCATGGGCAGCTCGGCAAACTCATCGCGCTGTATGCGATTCAGATTCGCCGCGGATACCACTGCACGTTCTTCGTCACGTGTTGGGACTGGCAGAGGGTCTCCAGCGAACCGATTAACCAGTTGAAACACCCCCAAACGCGCCATTGACGGGAAGAGTGCGGTCGCGCGGTGGAGGAGGTTGTACTGGGACGGGAAGTCGGGCAAGCCACCGGTCAAGGCTTCGTTGGGCTGGGAGTCGAGCATGACCATTCCGGCGACCTGGTCCGGGTAGCGGGCGGCAAAGATCCTCGCGTAGACGCCGCCTGTCGAGTGACCGACCACTACATACGGGCCTGTGATCTGTGCATTGGCCAGCAGATTGTGGAGGTCGGTGGCAACCGCGGCGCCATCCTGCGGAGTGGGTGGGGGATCGCTCCAGCCCTGGCCCGCGCGGTCGTAAGCGCAAACGGTGGTGTTCTGCGCGACGACAGGCGCGATCCAGCCCCTCCAGTAGACCGAAGCTTCAGCCAAACCCGACACCAGCACGACGGTTGGGCTGCCCGAGCCCGTGCACTCGAGATAAAGGCGGCGCCCGCCGACGTCGACGAGGTGGCCGCGCATCGCGGTGGTGCTCCGGTCGACCTGCTCTTGGATCGTGGAGTAGCCGCCTCCGACGCCGGCGAGAACGATGCCGGCGAAGAGCGGGTAAAGGACGAGCCGGCGAGCGATGCTGCGGAGATTCCGGCGGGCCTGCAGAGTCATCCACACAGCAAGTGCGATCAGGGCCGGTGGCCAGATCCACCCGAGGACATTGAACGCGTTGGCATCAGGCCTGAAAACCAGAAGGCCGGTGCCGGCGACAGCCATGAGCGCCGCCGGCACTACTGCCCAGCGCTGGGGTTGATCGCTCCAGCGAATCGAGAGCAGCGCCAATAAAGCCCAGCCGAGTGCCCATCCGAGCAGCGCGGTGCCCATGATCACGTGCTCCTGAGCTCCTCCGAACGGACCGATCACGAGCACGAGAGCGACCACCAGCCCGGCGATGACGGAGCCGGCAATGAAGAGACCGATGCGACCCTTGCCCATAGGTCGATCTGGAGCGTTCACTTCACGATCTCGGCGTTGCTATCCATTGTTGGCTCTCCAATTGACGTGCCGGAAGTATCGAGACGGCCGGGGGCCTGACCGTACCGGAAGCACTCAAGGGTGAGGATGCCCCGGCGCTCCCCACTTCTTTAGTGACATCTACTCGGCGGGAGCTCCAGGCATACGCGCAAAGACGGGCGCTTTGTGTGTTCAAGCGCTCGTCGCTCTCAGAGCGCAAATGACCCCAGCAAACCCTTCCGGCTTGCGCCTTTCAAGTTCACCGGGGCCACAACGATCATCGCACCAACCGTTGGCCTGTCAATACGAGGACTTGTGGCTAGGCGACGATTTATAGCTGCGGCGGGAAAGATTTCGGTGCCTCACGGTCCCGAACCGTGTCGGAGTGGTGTCCTCAGGTGTCCGACTGACTCCCGCGTCGTCCTCGCGAATACGAAATCGACCAGCTTGGTGTCCTTTAGTGACCCCCTAGAGCCGTTCGGTGCCGGGAATGCGTGATACGGCTGTGATACGGCGGGGATGCTCGCTACCCCTGTCGGCTGCTCGGCAGTTTCGCCACTGAGTGCGCTCCTGTTCAGACTGGCGTCGATGCGGCCTCCCGAGGGTAGACGCGACCGCCCAGACGTATCCAATCGACCGATTGCCTCGGCCCAAGAATGAAGTCTCCGGTCACTCCTTTGAATGGGCCCCCGAGCACGACGATGCGCCCATCGGTCGTAAGCGCTGCGGGCAGTTCCGGCACGGCAGGGTTGCTGACCCCCGGAAGAGCTGCGGGCAAGTAGGTCACTCCAAGCCGAGTTCCTCGGCGCGCGATCTCAATGACCGCCACGGGCAAAACGTAGCGGCCTTCCAACGCGTCAAGTCGTTCATCATCCTGGTCGACTGGGACTGGCTCCGGGTCGGTCGCACCGAGGTAGCGATGCAACGCCCAACTGGCGATGGCATTGTTTGCCAAGCGGCCCATCCCACTGTTGGCGAGGGTGGCGATGGCGACTCCCTGAGAGGGGATGAGCGTAAGCAGCGACTGCTGTCCGTTCCAGTCACCACCATGTGAAAGCACGCGTTGTCCTGCAACGTCACGCACGACCCAGCCAATACCCGCCCACTCCGAGCCCTCCGCGCGGACTACGGGCTCGTGCATCGTGTGCAGTGCCTCGCTACCAAGAACGCCCGAGCTGACGGACACCTCGCCGTCTCCCAAATGAAAACGGGCGAAGGTCGTGAGGTCAGCAATCGTGGTCAGCATCCCACCAGCGCTGTGAGCTGCGCGAGTGGTAGACCACGGACGCACCACGGTCAACTCACCGGCATCGCCGATTTGGTGGCCGACTGCGCATCGACGAGTGATGGCATCGGCTTCAAAGAAGAATGAGCTGGCCATCTCTAGTGGCGAGAAAACCAGTTCGGTGACGGCCGCCTCAAGGCTCTTTTCAGTTACGATCTCGATGACGCGGCCGGCGAGCCAGAACCCCGAGTTGTTGTATGACCAGACGGATCCCAGCGGCGTGATCTGGGACCGATTGTTGAATACGGCAACTGCACGGGCGAGGGCGTCATCCCCCATGCCGAAGTCGGTTTCCTCAAACTCGTCACCGACCCACCCTGCCGTATGGGTCATCAGATGCCGCAGCGTCACCTTGGCGGCGACGTCCTCGTCGGCCAGCCGCAGATCGGGTAAATAGGTGCGGATGGGGACTTCGAGATCGAGCTTTCGATGATTGACGAGGACCATGACGGCTGTCGCCACGACTGTCTTTGTTATCGAGGCGGCCACGAAGATGGTGTTCGCGTCGACCGGAAGTGGATTTTCAACACTGGTCACACCGAAACCGCTCGTGAGATCCTGATCAGGAGTAACAAGACCAATTGCCAAGCCTGGGATGGAGTGCTCGTCCATCAGCGACCGCACAAGATCCATCAACGCGGGATCAACTTCTGCAGCCGTATTGCTAACCGCGCGGCCTTTCAGTTCGCTCATCAGCCACTCCTTGTTTGAACAGGCAGTGTGTGCTTGAGGGTCTCAGCCACGGCGTCGGCCGCGTCCCGCAGCTGGGCGAGCTGCACTTTTGTGTAGGCCTCGCCGCTCGATCTACGGCCCAGCCGGATTCGCGCTGCCATCCCATTGTCGTCGTTGATCGTCGCCGTCACGTACGCGTCTCCATCCCAGTCTCCAAGGGTCTGCGTTGAGGTCCGACCATCTGGTGCGCGCGACTCGACAGCCCCTCCCGTGGCGCCGAACGCGACAACGCTTTCCGACAAGAGGCGCATTAACAGCCGTTGTGTATCCGACAAGCCTGCGTATTGACGAACTTCGGTAGCGAACGACCCCAGGCCGGTCAATCCCCGGGCTGCACTGCGGAAGCGTCTATCGATTACACGCTGGAGCGCCTCTCGAGACGTGGCGAATACCGCAACGAGGATCAGCGTCGTGATCACGATCGCGGCATCAGAGCTCTGGCCTGTAAACGCAATGAAGAGGTGCTGAATCGCCCCTGACAGTGCGGCGGTCAACCCAACGAGAAACGCCGAGACAATTACGTAGACCAGCGTCCGGTTGAGAATCGTGTCGATGTCATAGAGCCGGTATCGAGCCATTGCAATGCCAACCGTCACCGGAATTGCCAAGAGGCTCAGCAGTTGGAGCACCTGGAGCAAGGCGACGGGAGGTATGAGGTTGGCGACCAGGTTTGTGATGAGGGCAAGACCTCCTCCTGCCGTGACCCACTTGAGTTGCTGACGCTCTGCACCAACCGCGGTGCGGAGGCGGGCTAGAAGCGCGCCGCCACCCGCGGCGAGCACCAATGGTCCGCCGTAACGGGCCAGCCCGTAAAGCGGGACCTTGAGGTAGGCGTTCTCAGCGTCGAGGAATGGGTCCGTACTCCCAGCAAAGGACGGCAGTGGAGCCAGCGCGGCGATCGCCGCGCCCAATGCATTGCACGCGATGACAACTGCGCCGACCACGATCCACCGCCGTGAAGGAAGGCGGCCATCCGGAAAAAGCAGGATCGTTAGCCCTGCAGCGAGTGACGTCAGAAACCCACTCACCCGCACAAGGCGAACGGTGATTTCCGCACTTTGTAAGGGATGAGGTCCAAGAAGTGCCGCAATGACCAGTTCCTGAGTCACCGCGATTACCGCGAAGCCAAGGCCCGCGGCGAGCATCAGCCAGCCGACTGCGTTCCGAGAATGCCGACGCGCAATCCGCGCCCCGATAGTCGACCACGCCAATGCGAACAGTGCGACCGAGCCTCGGAGGTATCCCGGCTCCGGAGCTGGCGTGGACAGGCTCGCGATGACGATCACGAATGCGGCGACGGCAAGGAACGTGGCGACCAGCCACAGCGTCAGCGCGACCCGGCGCGCAACGCCGGTTGCCGTGCCGATGACAGGGTGAGGTGTGACCTCGATGGAACTGCTCTGTTGCTCGATTACAGCCAACCCTTTTCCTCGGCTATCGCAGCCGCCTCGACCCGGTTGTTAGCACCACGTTTCTGGATCGCCAGTGACAGGTAATTGCGGACAGTTCCCCGGCCCAGATTCAAATGGGTCGCGATGTTCTCAACATCCATACCGCGCACGCTCTGCGCCAGCACGTCTCGCGTACTAAATGCGTACTGGAGAGCTCCCGGTCTCGCGGCCGGGGGCTCTTTTCGTATTCAAAACTGGCGTAGGTGGGCCGAGGGCGGACTGTAAGCCGGGTTCTGTATCCCGTTTCCGGGACGGTGACCATCTGTCTGGGGCGCGACTTACGCCGCGTCTCTAGCGACCGATACCCGAGGACTGGGCGAGCAACCGTTAAACGTCCTCCTATTTGGTCTTGCTCCGGGCGGGGTTTACCTGGCCGGCCGGTCGCCCGGCCGCCGGTGGGCTCTTACCCCACCTTTTCACCCTTACCTGTCGACGTTTCTCCGGAGATCAACCTCGACCGGCGGTAGTTTTCTGTGGCACTTTCCTTCGGGTCGCCCCGACTGGGTGTTGCCCAGCGCCCTGCTCTGTGGAGCCCGGACTTTCCTCCAACGCTATTTACTTCGCCGGCGGTCACCCGTCCGCCTCGGCCCGCCGGTAAGTCTACCCGCGAAGGTTCGAAAGCATGCGCCGGGTGCGTGCCGCCAGGACGCGGCCGTTCGTGACCTGGAACAAGCCATGGATGATGTGGCCGACGAACCCCTTGGCGCGCCGGTCCATGGCGATCGTGAGCACGCTTCCGCCGCCTGAGCGCGGCCTCACCTCCATGCGCCACGTACCGCCTGCCTGGGCGGCGCTGGCTTCCTCGACCGTGGCCGTGATCACCGGCTCCTTCCACTCGTAGCGCTCGATCGACCAGATGCCCAGGCTCTGCGTGCCCTCCCGCACCCGCGCCCAGTCGTCACCCCGCCCCAGCACCTTGAATGATGACGGCGAAAGGTCCGGCCACAGCTGCGCGCGCCTCGGCCCGAACTCGGTAAGCGCCGCCCAGACGACCTTAGGATCGAGGTCGGTCTCGACCGTGTAGGTGACCCTAGCCACCGAATTTCTTCTTCGGCACTTTCTCGTCGATCGCCCTGTTCGCAAGGTGATCGGCGCCGCGGTTCTCCTCCCGAGCGACGTGCTTGATCTCGTATGGCACCGCCGCCAGGAGACGCGTCGCTTCCGCGTGCAGCTTTTGCAGCTCCGGGTCCTTGATCTTGTAGTGCCCCTTGATCTGTTCGACGACGAGCTTCGAGTCGAGGTAGATCTCGACACGAGCCGGCTTCCACTCGCTGATCGCCCTTAGTCCTTCGATCAAGGCGTGGTACTCGGCCTGGTTGTTGGTCATCTCCCCAAGCCACTTGTGCCTTGCCTGCAGCCGCATCCCCTGGTCATCCTCGATCAGCACCCCGGCTCCGGCGGGCCCCGGATTGCCTCGCGCCGCTCCGTCCGTCCGGAGCCGCAGCGTCCTCAGGCGATCACCAGGATTCGCCCGCAGTTGTCGCAGTGCACGATCTCGTCGCCTTTGCGCAGCACCTGCATCCCCGAGGAGGTCACGGTGACGTGGCAGGCCAGGCACTGGTTGTGGTCGACCTCGGCCACGGCCGGGTGCACGCGCATGCGCAGAAACGCGGTCTGAAACGCGGCGGGAACCTGCGCCCAGGCCGCGTCGCTGTCGGCCTTGACCGAGGCAAGGTCGGCCTGCCATGACTCGAGGTCGCGGCGCAGAGCCGGCTCGTCCGAAGCGGAGCGAGTGCGGGCTTCCTGCAGGCGCTCTGAGGCCTCGAGCAGCCCCTGCTCGGCCAGCTCGCCCTCCTCCATCAGGATCAGCTCCGCCTCCTCCTCTTCGGCGAAGCTCGCCTTCAGGTGGTCGACCTCTTGACTCAGCTGCATCAGCTCGGTCGGGTTGCGGATACGCCCGCTCATCAGATCTCGTTCGCGCGAACGCAGACGCGAGCGGTGAGTCTCGCGCTCCCGGTCGGACTCACGAAGACGCAGCTGGATGGCGTCGCGCGCGGCTCGGGCGCTCGCCAGCGTCTCTTCGGCATGCACCACGTTCGGATCGGAGGTGAGCACCGCCTCCACCTGCTCGATCTCGTCGCGCAGCTCTCGCTCCCTCTCGACCAGCCGCTGGTAGGCCAGCAGGAGCTGCGCCGGCTTCATTCGAGGACGACCAGGACCTGGCCCTCCTTGACCACCTCACCCTCCTTCACGCGTACCTCTTTGACGGTCCCGGCTCGAGGCGCGGTGACGGGAATCTCCATCTTCATCGACTCAAGGATCAGCAGCTCGTCCTCCTCGGCGACCTGCGCTCCGGCCTCGGTCTTGACCTTCCACACGTTGCCTACGAGCTCAGCTTTGACTTCGGTCATCTCTTCTCGCTCAAACACAGAATTCTGCGGGCTTCATCCACCGTGGCGACGTCTTTGCCCAGGTCGCGCGCCATGGCCGCAACTTTTTCGACCAGCTCACCGTTGCTCCTCGCCATCCGGCCCTGCTCGACGTAAAAGTTGTCCTCCAGGCCGACGCGCACGTTGCCTCCCATGCTCATTGCCGCGGCGACCAGCGCCCACTGCTTGAGCCCGATGCCGATCACCTGCCAGTGGGAATCGGCCGGCAGCGTGTCGACCTGGTTCACGAGGTGCTTTGTGGTGCCCGGAATGCCGCCGAGCACGCCCATGATCAGGCTGAACTGATACGGCGGCTTGAGCGCGCCCATGTCGATCAGGGGCGCCGTGTTCGCTATGTGCCCGGTGTCGAAGCACTCGAGCTCCGGGCGGACTCCTGCGCTGTTCATCGTCTCCAGAAAGAACTGGATGTCCTTGAAGGGATTCGCGAACACGTGGTCGTGATAAAAGACCTTCTTCTTCTCCGAGTAGATGGCGTAGTTCATCGAGCCCATGTTCAGGGCTCCGATCTCGGGCTTCAGGTCGCGGATGTGCGCGATTCGCTCCTCGACGGGAATCCCGATGGCGCCGGTCGAGAAGTTGACGATCACGTCGGTGCGAGACCGCACCTCGTCCAGGATCTCGGCAAACACCTCGACCCGCCACTCCGGACCGCCTTCAGGTGAGCGGGCATGGATGTGGACGATCGCCGCGCCGGCGTCGGCCGCTCGTTTTGCCTCCTCGCCGATCTCCTGCGGCGTGTACGGGATGGCCGGGCACTGGTCCCTGGTCGCCAGCACGCCCGTCAGGGCTGCCGTGATGACGACCGGTACGCTCATACCGGGATGTTTCCGTGCTTGCGCCAGGGCCGGTCGATCTTCTTGTCCCGCGCCTGCTCGATTCCCTTGATGATGACGCGGCGTGTCTCTGCCGGGTCGATGACGTCATCGATCATCGCCCAGCCCGCTGCCAGGTACGGATTGATCTGCTCGCGGATTGACGCCACGAGCTGCGCTCGCGTCTCCTCCGGATTGGCGCTGGCCTCGACCTGCTTGTTGAAGATGATGTTCACCGCCCCCTCGGGGCCCATCACGGAGATCTCGGCGAACGGCCAAGCTACGATCGTGTCGGGCTGGTAGCCCTTCCCGTTCATCACGTAGTAGCCGGCGCCGTAGGCCTTGCGCATGATCACCGTCACCTTCGGCACGGTCGCCTCTGCAGTCGCGTACAGCATCTTTGCGCCATGCCGGATGATGCCGTCCTTCTCGACCTGCGACCCGACCATGAATCCCGGCACGTCCATCAGGTAGACCAGAGGAACGTTGAACGCGTCACACATGCGGATGAAACGCGCAGCCTTGTCGGCCGCGTCCGAGTCGAGGACTCCGCCTTTCTGCATCGGCTGATTGGCGACGACACCGACCGCGTGACCACCCGCCCGCGCGAAACCTATGACGATGTTCTTCGCCCAGGTGGGCTTGATCTCGAACCAGGAGCCGTCATCGAACACGGCCCTGATGACCTTCTTCACGTCATACGCCGCGCGCGGATTCACCGGGACGATCTTGTCCAGGCCGGCGACCAGTCGCTCCGGTGGATCGCCGATCTCTTCGAAAGGCGGTTGTTCGGTGTTGCTCGAAGGCAGGTACGACAGGAACCGACGCACTGCGGCGATGCAGTCTCTGTCGTCTTCGACCTCGTTGTCTCCGACGCCTGATTCGTAGCAGTGGACCTGCGACCCGCCCATCGCGTGGTCGGTCACATCCTCGCCTGTCGCGGCCTTGACCAGACGCGCGCCACCAAGCGCCATCGACGACGTTTCCTTGACCATCGGCACGAAGTCGGCCAGGCCGGGTATGTACGCCGTCCCCGCCGCGCAGGGACCGAGCATCGCCGCGACCTGCGGGATGACGCCGGACATCACGACCTGGTCGGCGAAAAGCCAGCCCGTCCCGGCAAAGGTCGAGCCCGACGCCTCCTGGATGCGAGCGCCTGCCGAGTCGAGGAGCCACACGATCGGCTTGCGGTAGCGGAGCGCGAGGTCGCGCACGCGCGCAGCTTTGAACTGCTCGCCGACCGCGCCCATGGAGCCGGCCATCACCGTGAAGTCGTAGGCGATCACCCAGACCTGCCGGCCGTCAACCTCACCGTGCCCGGTGACCACACCATCGGCCGGCGTGTCCGCGGAGCCATCCCTGGCCTGGGCGAGCAGCCCGAGCTCGACAAAGGTGCCTGCGTCGAAGAGGAGGCCGATGCGCTCGCGCGCAGTCAGCTTGCCCCGCTGGCGCTGTTTGGCAACCTTCTCTTCGCCGCCCATGGCGAGGTTCTTCTTGCGCCTGGACTTGAGGTCCTCGACCCTGGCGGCGTACTCGTCGGTCATGGCCGCATTCTATTGACCGACCAGAAGGTCCTTCCGGTCCCGCCAGCGATCGAGGAAGCGGTACATATTGCGGCGGGACAGCCGCTCGCGCTCCTGCGGCTCGGTCGCCTCCCACAGCCGGTGCTCGTGTTTCACGAGGGGCAGATCAGGCACCGCCAGGGCGCGCCCACCTCGTTCGCGAAGGCGAAAGCTGAATTCGACGTCCGCCATGCGATAGAAGCGGAACCTCGGATCGAAGCCCCCGGTCGCGAGCGCGTCCGAACGCCGGAAGGCCATGCAGTAGCCCTCGATCGCGTCCACCTCAGGACCTGCGGAGATATCGAACTCCTTCAAGGTTCCGCGGCCGCGGAGCCCGAACGGCCCCGCGACCATGACGGTCGGATCGCTGAGTGCGCCGAGCAGAGGCGTGATCGCGTCGCCCGTGAGCTCGATCCCGGGGTCGAAGAGGATCACAGCCTGGCCGGCCGCGGCATCGATGCCCGCGTTCGCCGCTGCGGCGAACCCCAGAGTCGGATTCAGCGTCACGACGCGCAGTCGCTCCGCCTTCCTGCCCGCCAGCCACCCGGCGATTCGCGCATCGCCCGAGTTATCGACCACGACCGCCTCGAAGTCCGCCTTCGCATGCGTGAAAACCGAGAGCAGCCAGCGCTCGGCGTCGGCCCGCCAGCCGTGGATTATGGCCAGCAGCGTGACGGCCCTCGCGGCAGGTCTCAGGTCGGTGGATCGAGGTGCCGCAATCGCCACCAGCTCGCTGCCAGTCGCGCTGTCGACGACATCCCACCCACCTTGCCGCAGCAGCTCGCGGATCGCGTCCGCGGCCGGGTAGTTTCGCTCACGCCGGCGGTCAACCCTTTCGGTCAGGAGCCTTTCAGCTTCGGATCTATCCGTTCTTCTTCTTTTTGACCGCCGCCGTCAGCGCCGGCACGATCTTGAGGGCGTCGCCGACGACCCCGAGGTCGGCCATCTTCATGATCGGGGCTTCGGCGTCCTTGTTGATGGCGATGATCACCTTTGACGTCTTCATCCCGACCGTATGCTGCATCGCGCCGGAGATCCCTACCGCGATGTAGACGCCCGGCCGCACCGACTTGCCGGTCTGCCCCACCTGCATCGAATAGGGCACCCATCCCGCGTCGACGACGGCACGACTCGCGCCGACGGCGCCGCCGAGCGCGCCGGCGAGGTCTTCGAGCAGCGGGAAATTCTGCGGCCCGCCCATCCCGCGCCCGCCGCTGATCACGACGCGCGCGTCTTCGAGCTTCACCTTCTCGGAGGCTTCGGCGACCCGCTCGACGACGTGAGCGCGCTTGGCCGCGTCGGAGAGCGCGACGTCGAGCTCCTTGACCTCCGCGGCGCCGCCCTT
Organism: Candidatus Dormiibacterota bacterium; assembly: GCA_046727235.1. Lineage (GTDB taxonomy): Bacteria > Chloroflexota > Dormibacteria > Dormibacterales > Dormibacteraceae > 40CM-4-65-16. The sequence continues at coordinate 2,986 of JBKPCF010000034.1, read as the reverse complement.
TTCCGACGCCTCGAACGACTTGGGACGAACGAGCACGATGGCGGGTTTTCCGTTCGCCCTCATCGATGCCACCTTCGCGCCGCCGAAGTAGGGCACCCTGGCCACAAACCCTCCGTCATTTGCGGTCACGTCGCTGGCGTTGGAGATGAGTCCGACCCCGAGGCGGGCGGAGAGGCGGCCCGCAACCTCGCGAGAGTCGGAGGTGAACCCGAACAGGATCAGGTCTGGCTTTTCCTTCTCGTACAGCGACGCGATGGCTTCGGTCGCGGGTTCCGCGATGTAGTCGTCAAACGCAGCGTCTTCGTTGACGTGGACCACCTTGGCCCCGTGCTTGCCGAGCGTGGCGGCGGCGTCCTTCGCGCCCGAGCCCAACGCCAACGCGTACACGTCGCCGAGCTCTCGCGCCTTGCTCATCAGCTCCAGCGACGTCGACGCGAGCTTGCCCTCGCTCAGCTCCGCGTAGACGAGGATCGCAGCCAACTACAGCACCTTGGCGGTGGCGAGCACCTGGATGATCCTGTCGACCGCGGTGCCGTCGTCTTCGATCACCTCGCCTGCCTTGCGCGCTTCCGCGTCGATAACGCCCTCGATCGTCTCCGCCGGCTCGTTCCTGTCCAGGCCGAGGTCCGGCCCCGTGACCTGTTTGATCTCCTTGGAGCGCGCCGCCATGATGCCCTTGAGCGAGGCGTAGCGCGGTTCCGCGATCGCCGCCGTGACGGTGATCAGCGCCGGCGTGGAGGCCTCGACAACCTGGTAGCCATCAGCCGTCTGCCGGTGCACCTTCACAGTCGATCCATCGATCTCGACCTTCTTCGCAAACGTGAGCTGCGGCATTCCGAGCAGCTCGGCGAGCATCGGCGGCACCATTCCGGTGCTTCCGTCGTATGACTCCGTGGCGCATATCACCAGGTCCGGGCTCTCCTGCTTGATCGCCGCGGCCAGAGCTCGCGCGGTGAGCAGCGCATCTGCGCCAGCGAGGGACGCATCGGAGATCAGCACGCCGCGGTCAGCCCCCATTGAGAGGCCCTTGCGAATCGCCTCCTTGGCGCGTTCCGGACCCATCGAGACGAGGATCACCTCGCCGCCGTGCGCTTCCTTCAGCTGGAGGCCTTCCTCGACGCCGCACTCATCGCCAGGGTCGAGCACGACTTCCTTCTCGCGGGAGATGGTGCTATCGGCCTCGAGCGTGAGAGTCGAGTTCGGGTCTGGTACTTGCTTGACGGTGACGACGATTTTCAAGACGGTAATGAATTATCGCTGCGCCGAAAGAGCGGCATGGAAGCGCTCGAGGTCGCCAGGAGTGTTGAGACTCTCGAACTGCGCGGGGTCGAGCCCTTCGAGCCAGGTCACGTCGAGATACTCGGCCACGTCATGCGCGGTGTAGTTGCCGGCGTCCAGCGCGCCGACGATCGCAGGCAGCGCGGTCTTCCGGTACGCGCCGCAAACAGGCTCGAACAGCCCCTCGTGGCGCGGTATCGCCGCATCGCAGCTGCGCGCGGCGGCGACCGCGAGCTCGGCCACGGACTGGGTCACGTAGGGCATGTCGCACGCGACTGCGAACACCACCTCATTTCGCGCGGCCATGAGACCCGCCTCGAGCCCAGCCAGCGGGCCCGCCGAACGCTTGCGGTCGAACACCACGCGATAAGGGATGAGCTGTTCCATCTGCTCGGGCTCGCTGAAGGAGACCATGACCTCTGTGAACGAAGGGGCCAGGCGCGCTGCCACGTACCGCAGCAAGACCGTGTCCCCCACCTCTATCCACGCCTTCGAGCGGCCCATCCGCCGGCTCTCGCCTCCCGCCAGCACCAGCAGCGTCGCCTCCATCACGTGTAGTTTCGCCCAGCCGCTAGGGTTACTCGACGGTGCCAAATGTTGATCGTCGGGCCGCCTTCTGGATCATCGCCGCCACGTTTTTGCTGTTCTTGTTCGCGGCCGCCGCGCCCTCGCCGCTGTATGCGGTCTATGCCGCGCACTGGCACTTCTCGGCGATCACGCTGACCGAGGTTTTTGGCGTGTACGCCATCGCGCTGCTCGTCACGCTGCTCTTCACGGGGTCGCTTTCGGACGCGCTCGGCCGGCGACCAGTCATTTTCACCGCCCTGCTGATTCAACTCGCGGGAATGACGGGCTTCGTCCTCGCCTCGAGCGTGGAGTGGCTGTTTGCCGCCCGCATCGTCCAAGGCATCGCAACCGGTCTCGCGACCAGCGCCCTGGCCGCGTCATTCGTCGACTTGCACCGGCCGGACCGGCCCATGCTCGGGCCGGTCGTGAACAGCGCCACACCGATCGCCGGCCTCGCCCTCGGCGCGTTGACGTCGGCAGCGCTGGTCCAGTACGCCCCCGACCCGCTGCATCTCATCTACTGGCTGCTGCTCGCCGGCTTCATCGCCACCGCTGTGGCGATCGCCGTGATCCCTGAACCCGCCACCCAGCGCGGAAGGCTGCACTGGGTGCCCCGAGTCAGCGTGGAGCCGGCGATCCGGCCGGCGTTCGCGGCAACGCTGCCCAGCCTGATCGCGGGCTGGGGCGTCGGCGGCTTTTACCTCTCACTTGGTCCCAGCCTGATCTTGCAGCTCGCCGGATCTTCCAACCGCGTCCTCGGCGGGATTGCAATTGCCCTTCTCGCCGGCGTTGGCGCGGTCTCGATCGTCGCCGCCGCGTCATGGCCGCCGCCAAGGGCGATGGTTGTTGGCGGCGTGTCGATGCTGGCGGGGCTCGCCCTGACGGTCGTCGCCGTGGCCGCGCGAACGCCGGTCCTTTTCTTCGCCGGGGCCGCTGTGACGGGGGTCGGTTTTGGGGTGGGATGGCTTGGCGTGGTGCGAAGCCTCGTGGGTCGCTCATCTCCGACCGAACGAGGTGCTCTGCTGGCTGCGATCTACATCGTGGCCTACCTTTCCTTCGCGGTGCCGGCCGTGATTGCGGGCGTCCTGGTGACACGGATCGGCCTGCACGATGCGGCGCTCTGGTACGGGGGCGCCGTCGG
>JBKPCF010000033.1:0-14918 GCA_046727235.1 Candidatus Dormiibacterota bacterium | reverse complement strand
CGGTCAAGAGTCGACCAACTACTACCTGCTCCCGCTGCTTGTCGCCGGGTTCAGCCTCCGACCGAAGCTTGCGTTGGCGGCGCTTGCCGGAATCGGGGCGGTTGCGATGCTCGAGCTCATCCTGCTGGCGAACGTGCCCATCGCGGTAGTCGTACTTCAGACGGTGCTGGTCGTGCCGGGCGTGGCTCTTTTCGGGGGCAGCGGCATGGGACTCCGCTATCTGGTCACAACGCTGGCTCAGCTGCGCGCAGCGCGAGCACAGATCGCCCAGCACGCCGCCGACGAGGAGCGGGCTCGGATCTCACGCGACCTGCACGACCTGCTCGGACACAACCTTTCGTTGATCACGTTGAAGGGTGAGCTGGGGACAAGGCTCCTTCCGGAGGGAGCCCCTGGCGCGGATGAGGTGCGCGACATGGTGCGTCTCAGCCGAGAGACGCTGCAGCAGGTGCGTGAAGCCGTCTCCGGCTACCGCCAGCCGACGCTCGCAACTGAGTTGATGGCGGCTCGAGTGGCGCTTGGAGCGGCCGACATCGAGTTTGACGTGATCCAGAACCTGGGCGCCCTCGACCGCGATTCAGAGGCTGTTCTGGGTTGGGTCATCCGCGAAGCGACCACCAACGTGATCCGCCATTCCGGGGCCAAGCACTGCCACATCGCAATCACACGGAATGACCCGCAGCTTCGAATCGAGATACGCAACGACGGCTGGCGTGTGCCTCAAGGGCCGGCCGGAAATGGGCTGCGCGGCCTCGAGGAACGCCTGGCCGCGGTCGGTGGGACGCTCGAAGCCTCGGCCTTGCCGAGCGCAGGCTTTCGGCTGGTGGCCACGATTCCCGTTCCGGAACGCGCACATGGGCCTCTCGTCGACGTTGAGGTCCGCAGGTGATCCGCGTGCTGATCGCGGAGGACCAGGCGATGGTTCGAGGAGCTTTGCGTGCCCTCCTGGCGATGGAACAGGACATCCAGGTCGTGGCCGAGGCGGCACGCGCAGACGAGGTACTCGCCGCCGCGATGGCGAGCCGCCCGGATGTCGCGCTCGTCGACATCGAGATGCCGGGCGGCGACGGCCTATCAGCGGCTTCTGAGCTGCATGAAGCGCTGCCCAACTGTCGCAGTCTCATCCTGACCACCTTCGGAAAGCCGGGCTTCTTGCGGCGGGCGATGGAGACCGGCGCCTTCGGCTTCCTGCTTAAAGATGCCCCACCGGAGCAGCTGGCGCTGGCCATACGCCGAACGGCGCGTGGCGAGCGCGTCGTGGACCCTGGCCTGGCCGCCTCCGCCCTCAGCGAAGGCGTGAGTCCCTTGACCGAAAGGGAACGTCAGGTTCTCGCGGCGACGGACCGGGGCGCGGACCTGGACGAGATCGCACGGACATTCTTCCTCTCGCGAGGGACAGTCCGCAATCACCTCTCAAACGCCATCCAGAAATTGGGGGCACGTAATCGTTCGGAGGCGGCGAGGCTCGCAGAGGCGAAGGGCTGGCTCTAGGGGTCTGCATTACCTCGCATCTAAGAGTCCGTCGGCCGTCGCTTCCTGAGTAGTCGTCCCGTGCCGGCACGCTTGCGTTCGCCGGCGATACGTATGGCCGACGTCGCGGCACGGCGATCCACCGCGAGGCCGCGTGGCCGCCCAGGCGGGCGGCGCGTGCGCTTGAAGGCTGCGAGGTCATCCGGAAAGATCGCCCAGACGACACCCACCTTTATGCCGTAAAGACGCTGTCGGAGCAGCAACCGACGAACGTAGGCCTCCGATGCGTTGAGCTCGGACGCGGCCTCGGCGACAGACAGCAGGCGGGGGCGTGCGATTCTCGAATATTAGCACGCTCGCGCAACCATTTCTGTTATAGTGACAGCGTTCCTGGACTGAGGCGAGGGTATGAGTCCTCGCGGTTGCCGGCCTAACGATGGCAGTAGCCTTCTTGGCCCTTCCGCTTCGCGGACACTCCTGAGGAGGAGACGCATGCCCGAAGTCAAAGAGACAACCGATCGTTTCGTAGCCGCGTTCAACGCCCACGACGAGAAGTCTCTGAGCGCACTTCACGCCGACGACATCAAGTTCAATGCGCCGGGCGGCTTCAAGGCCACCAACGCCAAGGACGCCACTGCCTTCGCAATGACGTGGCTCAAGGCCTTCCCCGACGGCACGATGAAGGTTCGCAGCGAAATCACCAGTGGACCCTGGGTCGTCCAGGAAGTCCTGATGGAGGGTACTCACACCGCCCCCCTCGAGAGCCCGACAGGCACCATCGCGCCGACCTACAAGAAAGTGGTCGGCTACGGGGTCCAGCTGCTACGCGTGGAGAACGGAAAGATCGCTGAGGCTCGCATCTACTTCGACCAGCTCGACCAGATGAAGCAACTCGGTCTCATCCCGACGCCGGCGACCGCATAAGCATCGACTTCGAACCCGGCCCCGTTGCGGGGTCGGGTCTTTTTTCACCGTATAGTGGACCCGCCGGCAGTCGCCGGCGCTCACCGCAGGCTCCGATTTCTCGAACAGGCCCTAGATGAGTTGCCATCAGTTCGAGAGACAGGAGAGCGAGATGCCTACTGGCACCATCAAGAAGATCGTTTCGGAACGCGGCTTTGGATTCATCGCCGCGGAAGACGGGAAGGAGTTCTTCTTCCACAAGAGCGGCACCGAGGGCGACTTCGACACCCTCCAGGGTGGCGAGAAGGTTGCGTTCGAGATCGAGCCGAGCCCCAAGGGCCCCCGCGCGCGGAGCGTCCGGACCCTGTAACCGACAGAGCCCCGAGCTTTGCTCGGGGCTCATCGCACACCTGTGAGGCCCAGGTTCGCTGCGCCGACCGGCCTCGTGACTTAACCTCTGGCCGTGCGTTTCGCTGCGACCGGTTTCATCGTCCTGGTCGCCGCCCTGCACCTCTACTTCCTGGTCCTGGAGATGTTCCTCTGGCGCACACCATTTGGGCGCCGAACGTTCAGAACGACAGCAGAGTTCGCTGAAGCGTCAACTGCTCTGGCTGCCAACCAGGGGCTCTACAACGGCTTTCTCGCTGCAGGTCTGCTGTGGGCGTTGGTCTCGTACGGAGTCATCAATGGCCGTGCGATCCTGACTTTCTTCCTGGCCTGCATCGTGGTGGCGGGTATTTACGGTGCGGCAACGGTCAGCAGGCGCATCGTGTATGTGCAGGCCGTCCCGGCAGCGATCGGTGCGGTCTTGCTGTGGCTGTCATGAAACTGATGGGACCGTTGCTGCCGCAGTCTGCTGACGCCTTTGGGGACGAGATCGCCGGTTATCGCGGCGAGCTGTTCGCCCACTGCTACCGAATGCTCGGCACCGTCGACGAGGCGGAGGATGCGCTCCAGGAGGCGCTGATGCGCGCATGGCAGGGCCGCCATACGTACCGCAAGCAGATCTCATTTCGGGGGTGGCTCTACCGCATCGCGACCAACACCTGTCTCAATGCCATTGAAGCCCGCAAGCGCGATCGAGTCGAGCCGGGCCCCTGCCCTGACGACCTTCTGACCAGCATCGCTTCGGCCGACGCCGGGCCGGAGGCTCGGTACGACAGTCATGAGTCCGTTTCGCTCGCCTTGCTGACCGTGCTCCAGGTTCTGCCGCCGCGCCAGCGCGCCGTTCTGCTTCTCCGCGATGTGCTGGCATTTCGCGGTGACGAGGTGGCGAGGCTGCTGGAGACCAGCGGCGCTTTGAGCCGGGGCGGCTAGCCGGCTGACGACCTCGGCCGGCGAAGGTGGATGAAGATCAGGACGGTGCTGACCAGAAGCGCCGGCACGTAGCTGGTCACGATGACCCAGTTGACGCCGAGGGGATAGTTGAAAACGCTGTAGCGCATCGACTCGATGATCGCGTTCACGGTGTCGATCAGGCCCACCACGACAAACAACCACACGAGCGCGATCGCGTACCGCAGGCGAAGTCGCAGAGCGACCAGCGCCACCATCGCGAGAAGCGCGGTGAGCATGTCGCCATACCCGATCATGGTGCGGAAGTCCATCGGGACGGCGTCCCCGACTGCCCCGGGCGCAAGGATCGTTCCGCCGGCGATGCGCAGGACGTGGATCCATACGAGCGGCACCAACGCCGTCTCGCGAGGCAGCCTCGCCAGGCGGGGCGCCAGGTACCACCACGCCGCGAGCGCGTACGCCACGAGCGAGAACGTGAATTGAATCCCGAAAAGGACGATCGGCTGCATGGCCTCGACATCTGTAACACGGCGGCGGCCCGAAAGTCATCGGTCGATCCGGCAAAGAGGCCGCGGCATCGGCGGGCGCCACGGCGACTTCCCTTACTGACCCGGCTTGCTGTCGCCCTCAGTTGACCGCTTTCTTGACGAGCGCGGCGATTCTTGTCTCGTCGGCGGGGGTCAACCTCAGCAGAGCGTAGGCGTTAGGCCACATGTTGCCTTCGTCGAGGTTCGCCCTGTCGCTGAAGCCGAGCGTTGCATACCTTGTCTTGAACTTCTGCGCGCTCTGGAAGTGGCAGACGACCTTGCCGTCCTTCGTGTACGCGGGCATTCCGTACCAGGTCGTCGGCGAGAGGTCCGGCGCGCTGGCCTTGATGACCTCGTGCAGGCGCCTGGCCATTGCGCGATCCGATGGCGGCAACTCAGCGATCTTCGCGAGCAGCTCGCTTTCGCCGTCCGCCTTGCTGCTCCGCGCGCCGACCTTCTGCTCCTGGACGCGGTCCTGCATCGCGGCTTTTTCCTCGGCCGTGAATCCCTCGTAACTCTTCTTGGTCGCGGTCGCGCTTTTGGCGGACTTCTGGGTGCTCTTCATTGGAGGTTTCCTCCCTTGCGAGTATCGATGGAAGCGACTCTCCTCATGCTAGGGGCCTGCCGCCGCGGCGGCTTCTTCAAACCTGCTCGATCGCACCGCCGGTAACGCGGTCCCCCGTGCTCGGCGGCGAGGGCCTTCTCATGACGACCGTTGGACTCTGCCTCGTCGAGATGACTCAGGCCTGAAAGACAGCCGGACCTCCCGCCTGGAAGGGACGGCCGCCTGCGTACCATTGATGTCGTTTCCATGCACATCCGCGACCTCGTCAGGCTGCGCAAGGCCAAGGACCGCATGGATCGCGAGTTCGACCAGCCGCTCGACGTCCCGGCCCTTGCGCGGTCGGCGGCGATGTCGACGGCCCACTTCTCCCGGAGCTTCAAGGCCGCGTTCGGCGAGGGCCCGTACAGCTACCTCATGACCCGCAGGATCGAGCGCGCCAAAGCGCTGCTCAGGCGCGGCGACATGTCTGTCACGGACGCGTGCTTCGCGGTCGGCTGTACGTCGCTGGGATCTTTCAGCTCGCGCTTCACCGAGCTGGTCGGCGAGTCACCGAGTGCCTATCGGGCGCGCAGCCACGCGCCGGTCGAATTCATCCCTCCCTGCATCATCATGGTCATGACAAAACCAATCAGAAATGAAGAAGCGGTCGCGTCCCCACGCTCCTAAGGTGGTCGCATGAACAACCTGAAACTCCACAACTGCTTCATCGCCGTCCACGACCACGACGAGGCGCTGGCCTTCTACAGAGATCTCCTCGAGCTCGAGGTGCGCGCCGATGTCAAGTACGAGGGCATGCGCTGGACCACCGTCGGGCCCAAGGGCCAGCCGGACGTCAACATCGTCCTCGAGCCGCCGCTTGCCGACCCGAACGCATCCCCGGCCGACCGCCGGGTAATGAAGGAGATGCTTGCCAAGGGATTCCTCCGCGGCGTCAACTTCAGCACTGCGGATTGCGATGCGACCTTCGAGCACATCCGGGCCGGAGGCGGCGAGGTGCTGCAGGAGCCGATGGATCAGGCGTACGGCGTGAGGGACTGCGCGTTTCGCGACCCGTCCGGCAACATGATTCGATTCCAGCAGCCCAAGCCCTGACTGCGCGCGCCTCACGAGGCTTGGGTCGCGGATCACCGCGGTGGCGATTGCCTGGAATCCATGGCCGCGCGATTTGGGCGATGAGTTACGTGGCGGCCGGCCGTCATAGTGTTCATCAGCCGTAAGGAGGTCGCGATGCGCGAGCAGAACCTGGACATCTACGGACACGATCCAATCCCGTGGTCGCGGGCCTTGAAACAGCTCGAGGCGCAGGCCCGCGAGGAGGGGCGAGGCCGCACATGCTGGCTGGCCACGACCGACGCGGACGGCAGGCCCCACCTGGCGGCGGTCGGCGCGCTCTGGATCGATGACAGGTTCTACTTCGTAAGCGGGCCTCGACTTCGGAAGAGTCGAAACCTCGCGGTCAACCCGCGCTGCGCGGTGTCGGTGTCCCTGGACGACGTCGATGTCGTGGTCGAAGGCACTGCGCGCAAGGTCAGCGACGACGCGACCCTTGAACGCGTGGCCAACCTTTATGCGTCGTTGGGGTGGCCGGCGCGGGCGAGCGGAGGAGCCATAACGGCGGAGTACAGCGCGTCCAGCGCGGGACGAGGGCCGTGGGACCTCTACGCCGTCACCCCGACGGCGGCCGTGGGGGTTGCGACCAAAGAGCCCGCCGGCGCGACTCGCTGGACGTTTGACGGCTAGCGCCCGAATTTCTGCTGATCCATCCGCCGCGACGGCACCAGTCATCATTGCTGCGAGCCCTTAGGACCAGCAGAACCGGCGAGCCCGCGCGGGAAGCGCTAGGAGTTGCATGAACGAGAACGTCAGCCTTGGCCGAATCGCCGGCATCCACGTGGGCTTCAACTGGAGCCTGTTCGTGGTTGCCGCCCTCATCGCCTGGAGCCTCGCAACCAGCTTCCTGCCGGCGGCCGCACCCGGGGAGACATCCGCCGCCTACTGGACCGCCGGCGTGATATCGGCCTTCGTGTTCCTGGCCTCGCTGCTGGCGCATGAGCTTGCGCATTCCATCGTTGCGATGCAGCGCGGTGTCAAGGTCGAGGGGATCACGCTGTGGCTGTTCGGCGGCGTCTCGCGATTCAGCAGTGAGACCAACTCTCCCGGGACCCAGGCCTTGTTCACATTTGTTGGTCCTCTCACGAGCCTCGTCCTGGGCGCGGTCTTTTACGTCATCTCGCTTGCGGTTGGCAGTGGCCCTCACCCCGGGCTCGTGGCCGCGACCCTGTCGTGGCTGGGCTACATCAACATCTCGCTCGGGATATTCAACCTGGTCCCCGCCTTCCCGCTGGACGGAGGCCGTCTCCTGCAATCCTTGATCTGGCTTCGCACCGGTGATCGTCTGCGAGCAACCAGAATCGCGGCCCGCATCGGCATGGGCTTCGCTTACCTCTTGATTGCGTACGGCCTGGCCACATTCATTTTCACGGGCAGCGTGGTCGGTGGTGTCTGGTCTGCCTTCCTGGGCTGGTTCCTGCTCAACGCTGCCCGGTCCGAAGAGGCGGGCGGCCTGATGCGACAGGCGCTGTCCGGGATCAGCGTGCGCGAGGTGATGACCCCCAATCCTGTGCAGGCCCCCGACAACATCAGCATCGAGGATGCACTTCATGGCTACGTGCTGGCCTCTCGGCACTCGACCTTCCCAACCCATGACGCGAGCGGTCGGTTGAGCGGGCTGCTCACCCTCGCAGCTGTCAAGAACGTCGCGCCGGAGGCTCGCGCAAGGACTCTCATCAAAGACGTCGCGTGCCCGCTCGACAGCGTGTCCACGGCCGGCCCCGCCGACCCGGTGACCAACCTGCTCGGTATATCTGGCGGCTGCAGCGAAGGCCGCACGCTGGTCGTTGACGACGGCCGGCTCGTCGGAATCATCTCCCCCAGTGATATCAGCACGCTTCTTCAAAGGTCGATGTCCGGCGCGGCCTAGTTGGCAGAGTCGCCGGCGACAACTGCAGTGGAAGCCGTCGCAGAATAGTCAGACCATGCCCGCCACGACCGGCTTTCAGCTGGAGGCCGACGCGAGCGCCCGTGAATGGCTCGAGCTCCATCACTCCGCGTCGCCGCGGGTAATCGCGTATGAGATTCATCGTTGCTGTGGCGGCGGCAAGATATGCGAGGTCAAATTCCGCGAGCTGTCGGCCAAGGACAATTCCGAGGAGTTCGCGACCGGAGCCCTTGATGACGGTACGAGGTTCCTGATCGATCGTAGGGCCGCGGCAAGGCTGCCTTCGCACTTCGGCCTGACCGTCCGCGGGTTCGGCCCGCTGAAGCATCTCGACCTCAAGCTCGAGGGCGAGCAGTGGGGAAGGCTTCTCTTCGACTAGTCAGCGCCACTTCGCACTGCTGCACGCAGCTAACACCGCTCCGAGACTAAGCTGGCAGGGCCCTGATGCAGGTTGATTTCAGGCCGGACAGGACCCTGTTTCCATTCGAGTCCAGGTGGTTCGACGCGGCCGGCCCGCGGATTCACTACGTCGACGAGGGAAAGGGCCGGCCAGTTGTGATGTTCCACGGCAATCCGACATGGAGCTTTCTGTATCGCAAGGTGATCAACGAGCTCCAAGGCCAGTTTCGCTGCGTCGCCATGGACTATCCGGGCTTCGGACTCTCGGAGCGGCCTTCTGGGTATGGCTACACCGCCGCCGAGCACGCCCTGGTAATCGGCAAGCTTGTCGACCACCTCGATCTAGATGGCTTCATCGTCGTCGGCCAGGATTGGGGCGGCCCGATCGGAATGACAGTTGCCCTCGAACGAGCCGATCGAGTGGCGGGAATGGTCTTCGCGAACACGTGGTACTGGCCCGCACAGGGATCGCTCGCAACGTTCAGCGTGGTGATGTCGAGCCCGCCATTGCAGTGGCTCATCCTCAACCGAAACTCGTTTGTCAACTTCCTCATGCCCCGGTCCGTGGCGACGCCCATGCAACCAGAGGTCTTCAAGACCTACCAGCAGGCGCAGCCAAGCCCTGAGGCGCGTCGTGGTGTGGCTGAATTTCCCCGGCAGATCCGGCGCGCCCGACCGATGCTGGAACATCTCGCCACCACAGCCCCGAAAGCGCTGGGTGCCAAGCCTGTGGAGCTTGTTTGGGCGATGAAGGACCCGGCTTTTGGCAACCCCGCGGTCCTGGCACGTTGGCGCAGCGACTTCCCGTCGGCAAATGTGACTCAGATCGCGGGAGCCAGTCACTACATCCAGGAGGACGCACCCGAGGCTGTCGCCGCGGCAGTCAGACGGGTCCAGGATCGGATCGGCCCGAGCTGAGCGTTTCGCAGGCTGGCCGGCGCCATCGGCGAGGGCGCGCCAGTCTCGCCTCTACAAGCGCTCTGAGCAGGATTTGTAGGTCAGATGCGATTAGACGATCTAAGGGTCATGAAGCTATTCCACCCGACCCGGCACGCGGCCGAGATTCTGCGCGACGGCTTTGGCGAGGAGACCGGGACTTATCTGACTCCTACGGACTACAGCGGTGTGTGGCTGTTCGATCGACCACCCGACGACCAGGCAGGTGACGTCGACCCCGACGTGATAATGGAACTTGAAATACCCGAGGACGTTGTGGCCCCGTTCGAGTGGTTGGTGGGCAGGCCGTATCGCGAGTTCTTGATGCCCGCAAGGATCGTGAACCAATACGGTCCTCCACGCGTCAGAGCCGAAGTATCGAGCTAGTGCCCGTCGCGGCGACAACGGTGTTGCTCAGGGACTCCGGAATCCAAACCGGGGATGACGACTCTCCTCTGTTGGGCGTGCCGTAGCCGCTGAAAAAAACGCCGACTGGGCGATCACAACGGACCGCGGATGGTCCAGAGATACGGATGCGGCTACAGGAGCGACTCGATCGCGTCCACGATGCTGGGATCTTCCGGGACGACCTTGGAACGAAAGCGCCGAACGACGCATCCGTCGCGCCCCACGAGGAACTTCTCGAAATTCCACCGGACGTTGCCAGCCTTGCCGGAGTCGTCCGCAGACTCGCTGAGGATGGCATACAAGGGGTGTTGGCCTTCTCCCTTGACGTCCAGCTTTGCGAAGAGGGGAAAAGTTACGCCGTAGTTGAGGCTGCAAAATTCCTGGATCTGCTCGGCCGTCCCTGGCTCCTGGTGAAAGAACTGGTTGCACGGAAAGCCGGCCACGACAAAGTCCTGACGTGCGTATCGGTCCTGGAGCGCCTGCAGGCCCGCGTACTGCGGTGTGAAACCGCAGCGCGACGCGACATTGACCGCCAGCAGGACCTTGCCGGAGTACACCGACAGGCTTTCGAGCTTGCCGTCCAGTCGGGGTAGCTCTAGCTCGTAAATCGACTGCCTGGAGGCTTCTGTCACTACGACACGAACTCCGGGCGACAGCCCTGGTATTCCGCCACTTGCTTCGGGGGATAGGCTTTCTCTGGCTGAAGCGGTGACCGAGGTGATCCTGGAGGCGGCGCAAAACGTCATAGAACCAGTTGACGCGATCATCGCAGTCGACGGCTACTGATCAGGAGGATCGAACATGTCCACGGACGTCCGACAGGAGCGCGCCCGCCACCAGGGCATCGCCGCCGACCTGCCTTTTGAAGGCTCACTGCCTTCCTTCGACGGCGCGACGGCCTGGCTCAACTCGCCGCCACTGACGCCGGCTGGACTTCGCGGCAAGGTGGTCCTGGTCCAGTTCTGGACATACACCTGCATCAACTGGCGGCGCACCCATCCGTACGTTCGCGCGTGGGCGAGGCACTACAAGGACGGCGGGCTCGTCGTCATCGGCGTGCACACCCCTGAGTTCGCCTTCGAGCACGACCTCGAGAACGTCAAGCGGCAGGCGCCGGCGATGCAGGTGGACTGGCCGATCGCCGTCGACAATGACTACGACGTCTGGCGGGCGTTCGCCAACCACTACTGGCCGGCCCTCTATTTCGTCGACGCCGACGGCAGGATCCGACACCATCGGTTCGGCGAAGGCGATTACGACCGGTCCGAGATGGTCATCCGGCAGCTGCTCGCGGCCGCGGGCGCCGAGGTTCCCGGTGGAATGGCGGAAGTCGAGGCGACCGGCCCTGAGGTGGAGGCCGACTGGACCGATCTGCGGACGCCAGAGACCTACCTTGGCACCGACCAGGCGGAGAACTTCGATGCATCGAACCCCGCGCGGCTGCGACTCAACCACTGGTCGATTTCAGGCGACTGGAAGGTCAGGCCCGATGCGATCGCCCTGCGCAAGCCCGACGGGCGGATCGCCTTCCAGTTCCACGCCCGGGACGTGCACCTGGTCATGGGCCCGGCGGCGAAGGGCGAAGCGGTGCGATTCCGCGTCCTGCTCGACGGAAAGGCCGCGGTCGCTGCCCATGGCGCTGACGTGGACTCGGGGGGCAACGGCACCGTCGGCGAGCAGAGGATGTATCAGCTCATCAGGCAGACCAGGCCCATCGAGGACCGCAGGTTCGAGATCGAGTTTGTCGACGCCGGCGCCGAGGCGTTCTGCTTCACGTTCGGGTAGCAAGCTGAGCCGGCCAGGCGCAACACCACTTCCAGCGGCCCGGTACTCTCCACACGTGGACGTCACCGAGGCCAGATTTCAGTCGGCGGTCATCGAGCGATCGCGGTCATTGCCGGTCGTGGTGGACTTCTGGGCCGCCTGGTGCGCTCCGTGCCGGATCCTCGGGCCGGTCCTCGAACGTGAGGTCGAGCGACGCGCAGGGGCGGTCGAGCTTGTCAAGCTCGACGTCGACGCGAATCCGGCGATTTCAAATGCCTTCGGCGTCCAGGGCATTCCCGCCGTCAAGGGCTTCCGTGACGGTCGCGTCGTCGCCGATTTTGTCGGCGCCCAGCCGGCCGCGTCGGTAGGCCGATTTCTCGATTCGCTCGTTCCATCACAGGCCGAGATCCTCGCCCAGAAGGGCGATGAAGCGTCGCTGCGCCAGGCACTGGAGCTGGAACCGAGCCGCGCAGATGCCGCTCTGCCGCTCGCGCGGATTCTTCACGCCCGAGGCCAACACCACGAAGCCCTCGATGTCCTGAGTGGCGTGCACGGAAGCTTCGCGGCGGACGGGCTCGCCGCTCGGATTCGTCTTGAGATCTCTTCGGGGCCCGAGCTCGATGCGGCCTTCGCGGCGCTCGACGCCGGAAACCACGAGCGGGCGCTCGACCTTCTCATCTCGGCGATCAAGCCCGCGCGGCGCGACCGCGACGACATCCGTCGGGTGGTTGTCGCCGTCCTCGACAAGCTCGGCCTCGACGATCCGCTGGCGACTACATCGCGCGCGCGACTCGCATCTGCTCTCTACTGAGGGGATTGCGCGCAGCAGAGCAAATTCTCCTTCACACCGTGACGAGCCAGATCCCCGCGAGCACGAAGGCGACAGACAAGCCGGCATCGAGGCGCCGTGGCCAGCGACCGGCGACTTTGTACAGAAGAATCAGCCCGCTGCCGCCGAGCATCAAGGCCAGGTCCGACATCCCGAGGACGACAAGGGGCAGCATCACCCCGCTGCTGCAGGCGACACAGCCCAGGCCATATGTCACGCCTTCCGTCAGTCCGGCTCGAACCGCGCCGGCTTCGATTGGCGCGCGCCTGCGACACATCGCGATGCAGCGAGCCTGTCCGAATCGCATCAAAGGAGTGAAGGCGTACAGACCGACGAAAGCGATCGCGACCCCCGCCACGACACCTGCCGGCCATGGCACCGAAATCGCCATCGATCCGTAATAGACGCCGACGCCAAAGACCGCCCACACCACCAGATACGCGGCCACCAGGACCAACGTCGGCAACTGCCATCGGTTCGCGCGACGCATGAAGGAGATGACAAACGGCAGTGTCGAGGGCGCCATCATGGCCGCCGTCATTGCGGTCCACGCGAGCATGAAAGACTGAACCGACGCCATCCCCATGCCCATGGCCAGTCAGTCCGGATACTCGTCGCGGCGGTGGAGCCACGCCATCGCACCGTCGCGTCCCTCATCACGGCCCTTGGGCACGATGTCCAGGTAGTTGTAGGCGACGTTCAGCAGGTCAAGGCCGCGGGCGTACGTCGAATACGTGTGGTAGATCTTGCTTCCTTCGCGCAGGAAAACGCTGACCCCTTCGCGCTCCGAGACGCCCATCTCCTCGACGCGGTAGTTGTACTCGACCTTCCCGGACTTCAACTGCTCAGGCGTGAACGACACGTGGTAGTCGAGGTTGAAGTCCGAGCCGGCCGACGAATAGACCGGAAAGTCCCAGCCCATTCGTTTCCGATAAGCCGAGAACTTCGCGTACGGAGCGCGGGCAACCGCCGCGATCGTCACGTCTCGATGGTTGAGATGGACGACGACGTAATTGAAGTTGTCCATCCAGAACGTGCATGCGTAGCACGCCGCGTCTTCTGTCCACGAAGTCTGGTCTGAGGCGGTGTCGGGATTGAACATCGCGTGGTAGACCACCAGCTGGCCCCGCCCGTCGAAGAGCTCATCGAGCGTGCGCCGCCCATCGGCGCCTTCGAAGACGTACTCCTTGTCGACGACCTCCCAGGGAAGGTCGCGCCTCGCCTGGCTCAGTCGATCCCGAGCTTTGGTGAACTCCTTCTCATCTGCAAGATGCTTCTTCCGAGCCTCGACCCATTCTTCGTGAGAAACGACTGTGTGCTCCATCACTCGACGCCCTCCAAAAACCAGATTCGCAACGAATGGTTGCGCATGATACCAGGAAGCGCAACCGGCGGTTGCACTACGGTTTCAATCCGGCAAACACCGTAGGAGGTCAGCCAGGTCGCCGGCGGCCACAACCGAGGCGGTCGGTCTCTATGTCCCTCGGTCGGTGGAGGCTTTCCCGCTCGCCGCGCGGCTCTCGGTGAAGGTCCAGATGGCGTCGAGCAGCTGCAGCGGAGTTTCGATCTGTGGAAGGTGGCCCGTGTCGGGCAACACCTGGAATTGAGAAGCGGGGATGGCATGAGCGAATGCGCGACCGTATTCGGGGTCGACGATGCGGTCACTGTCGCCCCAAAGCACGAGCGTCGGTGCCGCGACAGCGGACAACCGCGAGGCCAGCGTCGCGTCGTTCATGTCAGAGCCGGCGTAGACCGCCAGCGTGACGCGGTTGGCTGCCATCGCCTGGCGCGCTTCCGGTGGCAACTTCGCCGGATCAATGCCGTACCTGTCCGGGTCGTGATAGCTGGCCTCGGCAATTTGCCTGGGCGTCATGGAAAAGAAGTCGGCGATCGGATGACCTTCGGCGCTGATGCCGACGGCGTCGACGAGGATGAAACTGCTGACGCGGGACAGCCCGAGCAGCGCCATCTCGGCCGCGATCCAGCCGCCCATCGAGTTGCCGACAACGGTCACATCGCGCAGGTCGAGCTCGGCCAGGAGCGCCGCGTAGAGACGAGCGAGGTCTGCGACGGTGCGCAGGCTGTCGGGTCGGGGCGTGCCTGCGAAGCCCGGATGAGTCGGCACCACGACCCGGGCGGGCCGTTCCGCAGCCAGCACTTCTGCAAAAGCGCTCACGGTCAAGGGACCCCCTCCGCCATGGAGCAGAAGAAAGGGCCTTGCCTCGCCGCGGTCGGTAAACGTGACCGGAACCGGGCCCGATCCGTCGGTGCGGACGCTCAGTGTCTGTGTGTTACCCGCCACTTGCTTGCTTCTCCTCTAAAGAACCTTATATCAAATTCTTTAGATACGCAACCTTAGATGCCTTCAAGTTATTCTGACTCCGGTGGGAATGGTGCTTCAGGATCTCGGACGCGCTGTGAAGCAGCTCCAGTATCGCCACCATCGCGCGCTCGACCGCAGATTGCGGAGCGCGGGCACTTCGCTGCCGCAGTGGGATGCGCTGCGGGCCATCTCCCGGCGGCCCAATTCGTCCGCGCACGCCCTCGCCGAGATGACCTTTCAGACCGACCAGTCGTTCGGCGCGCTCGCCAACCGCCTGGTCCAGAAGCAGCTGATCGAGCGCATCGCCGGACCCGGAAGGGCAATTCACCATCGCCTCACGCCGAAGGGAGAAGCGACCCTGCGCAAAGGCTATGCCGTCATCGACGGCGTGCTCGAAGCATCGTTTGAGCCGCTTTCCAGCCGGCAGCGGGAGCAGCTTTTCAAGCTGATCAGCCGGGTTCTGTCGGAGGGACAGCCGCCTGAGAAGGTGGGGCTTTGAT
>JBKPCF010000032.1:0-12350 GCA_046727235.1 Candidatus Dormiibacterota bacterium | reverse complement strand
CAGTGAGAGAGCTCGAACCTGAAGCCGCACGCTGTCATGCCCGGATTGCGGCCGGCGAACGCCTGGAAATTCAGTACCTGGGGCCTCCGGAAAACCTGGCCCAAGCTGTGCATAACTCCCTCGCCGAGGACCTGAGGCGCGGATCCACGAGCGTAGGTCCACACCGGGACGACCTGCGGGTGTTGCTCGACGGCCGCGATGCCCGCTCCTACGGTTCGCAGGGGCAGCAGCGAACCGCCGTGGTCAGCCTGAAGTTGGCTGAGGCGGCTCTGATCGAGCGCCGAGCAGGCGAGCGTCCCGTGCTCTTGCTCGACGACGTGCTTTCGGAGCTGGACGGGGAGCGCCGGGCCGCGCTACTGCAGGAGGTCGCCGAGGGGGGACAGGTCGTCATCACCTCTGTCGAAGCCGGTCCCTTTCCGCCGGAACTGATCGCCACGGCCATGGTCTGGACCGTGAACGAAGGCAGGATCCAGGCCTGTGGATAAGCTGGGTAATATCCTGCCGCGAGTCGTCCGCCGCCAGCCCGGCGGCAGGCGTCTGGTGGCAACCCAGGTAGCGTCTGCATTCCGCAGCCTCATGGGTCCGGACGTGGCTTCACTTTGCGACACTGTGGAGCTGAAGGCGGGGACCCTGCTCGTGACGACGATGAGTCCTGCTCTGGCGCACCAGCTCAGGCTGGACGCCGAGACGATCATCGCCCGGTTGAACAGGCCGGACCTGGGTCTCAGGGTGCGGCTCTTGCGCGTGCGGATCGGCCGCCCCACCCTGTCATGAGGCTAGGCGTCGAGCAGAGACGCGCTGCGGCATTGGGCGCGGGAGCCGTCCGTGTTGTCGCCGGCGCCGGGACCGGCAAGACCGCCGTGATCGCCGAGCGCGTGCGCCGCCTGGTGGCGCAGGGCGTCTCGCCCGGATCGATCCTCGTCATGACGTTCACAGAGCGCGCGGCCAACGAGATGCGCCAGCGCATCGAGGCGCTGATCGAAGCTCCCGTCGCGGCGGTTGGGACGTTTCACTCGATCGCGATGAGCTGGCTCCGGGAGGATGGTCGCGCCCTCGGCTTACCGGCAGGCTTCCGAATCGTGGCCGGAGCGGACCGGTGGATCCTCGCCCGGGAGCTGATGTGGAAGATCGGTGACTTAGCGCTCACCGGCGACGAGCGGCCCGATGACCTGGTGGCGCCCGTGCTGCAGATGCTCGAGCGCATGAAGCAGGAGCTCGTCCCGATCGAGCGGTTGCACGCTTGGGCTGCGGGCGCCGACGACCCCGAAAAGACCGAGCTCATGAAGGCATGCGCCAAGCTCTTCCGGGCTTACGAGCGAGAGTGCCGCAGGCAGAGGTTGCTCGATTTCGACGACCTGCTCTTGCTGGTTGTGCGGATGCTGAAAAAGAACCCGGCCGTGCTCAGGCGCTACGCCGAGCGCTACCCGCACGTGCTGGTCGACGAGTACCAGGACTTGAACCTCGCCCAGGAACGAATGGTCGAGCTGATCGCGGCGAGCGGTGATCCGTTCGTCGTGGGGGACGACGATCAGTCCATCTATCGATTCCGTGGAGCGTCGCGCGCGAGCCTCGAGAGATTCGTCGGCAGGTTCCCGTCCGCACGCACGATCGCGCTCGGACGCAACCGAAGGAGCTCGCGCCGGATCGTGGCCGCCGCTGCGGCGCTGATCGTCAACAACCAGGACCGCCTGGCCAAGCAGCTGCGGTCGGACGCGAGCGGTCCAGCGGTGGAGTTGTGGGAGAGCGCCGACGGCGGATCCGAAGCCGCTGCCATCGCCGATGAGGCAGCGCGCCTCGCCGCCGCCGGGCTGGCGCTGGCGGACATAGCGGTGCTCTGCCGGACGAATGCGATCGCACGCCCTATCGCTGCCGCGCTGGCGGCGAAGGGACTGCCACACGTGGTCGTCGGGGGGCGCGGCTTTCACGAGCTGCCCGAGATCAAGGACGTGGTCGCGATGCTCCGGGTCGTCCGCGACCCACGTGATCTGGTGGCCCTGGCGCGACCGGTCGCCGGCACCATGCAGCCGCTGCTCGAGAAATTTGCCGCGGCGGCCAAGAAGGTCGACGTGCGCGACCTGTTCTACGAGTTGATGGAGCAGTCGGGGTATCCCGCGACGCCGAACGTGAGCAAGTTCGGTGAAGGAATCGCGGACTTCTGCGAGTCATCACCTGACCACTCGCTCGACGCCTACATGCGGCACCTTGACCTCGTGCTTCTGTCAGGAGAGGACGAGGAACCGGCCGAGGTGGAGACCAGCAACGCAATCCAGGTCATGACGATTCACCAGTCGAAGGGCCTGGAGTTCGATGCCGTCTTTGTACCCTCGCTCGTCGAAGGGCGGCTTCCGCAGACAGGTCGGTCGCCGCGTTTCGAGCTTCCGGCCGCCGTGCTCGAACCGCTGGTGCGGGGCCGCGAGGACGTGATCGCCGAGGAGCGCAGGCTTCTCTACGTGGCGATGACGCGAGCCCGCCGCCGCCTTTATCTCACCAGGGCGACGCATTACGAGGGCGGCCGGCGGTGGCGCGAGTCACGTTTCCTGGACGAGGTGCGCGCGGCCGGCCCGCGGGTCGTCGTCGAGAATCACATCGCGCCGGTGCCAGTGGATCGACCCCCGATCGTGGTCAACGGTCATTCGGGCGTCGTGCAGCTCTCGTTCAGCGCCATGACCTCGTACGTGGACTGCCCGCGGCAGTACTGGTACCGCCACGTCCAGCGCCTGCCGGCACCTCAGAGCGCGGAAGCGGCGCACGGAGTCATCCTCCACGAGGTGCTGCGTCGCGCCGGCAGCGTACGACGCGAGGGCCACGCTGTCGACGACGCGCGCTTGAGATCGATCCACAACGCCGTCTGGAAGGAGACGGCTTTCCCGGATCCGCGGCGAGCGCCCGCGTTCAAGCGCAACGGCGCGGCGGAGCTCGAGGCCTACCGCGCGGGTGGCGGCTTCGACGCCGCCCCCGAGTACCTGGAGCAAGCCTTCGACGTGGAGGTCGACGGTTGGGCGCTCCGCGGCGTCATCGACCGCATCGACCGGACTGACGCGGGCTGGCGGATCATCGATTACAAGAGCGGTCGGCCAGTCGCCCGGCGCCGCCGCGACCTGCAGGTCGCCCTGTACGCGCTCGGTGCGTCGTCGGCGCTGCAGCTTGCACCCCTACAGCTGGAGGTCGTGTACCTGGCGACAGGGGCATCGGTACAGGTCGACGGTGTGGAACGACTGATGCGCGAGGCCGAGGCCGAGGGCGCGGCGGTGGCGGAGGGGATCCGGGCCGGGCACTTCGAGGCTCGACCCGAGCGGCGTCGCTGCCGGCTGTGTCCCTACAGGCTGGCCTGCGCCGACGCCCTGTAACGCGCGGCGAGCAGCAGGCACTCGCGTGCGATGTCGGACGAGGCGTATGGGTGCGCAAGCTCTTGCGCGTTGCGTGACATCTCCCGCCATGTCGGACCGCCTTCCGCCATCACGCGCACCTCATCCAGCAGCTCTGTCTCCTTGGGAGCGAAAGCGCCGATCCGCGACTCGACGACGAAGTCGACGTTCGGCGACTCCTGGCCGGGCAGGAATCCCGTGAGCACGAGGGGAAGGCCGGTGGCAAGCGCTTCGGCGATGGCGCCCGGACCGGCCTTGGTCACGACGAGATCGCACGCGCGCATCAGGTCGGGCATGAAGTCCACAAAACCGAGCACGAGCATGGGCGTGGCCACGTTCATCTCATACAGGCGCCTTCGCAGCTTCTCGTTGCGGCCGCAGACCACCACGAGCTGCCAGGGATGCGGCTCGACGGCCAGCTCCCTCACCTGCGCCGCCAGGTGGCCGACCCCGGCCGCTCCGCCCATGACCATCACCGTGAAGCGCTGCTCGTCGAGGCCGAACCTGCGCCGCAAGGCCTGCTTCTCGCCAGGCGCTGGAGGCCGGAAGCGAAGATCGACGGGGAGGCCCAGCAGCTTGACGCGGTCGGGTGGAACCCGGCGCCTGAGCGCCACCCTGCGGGCGCCTTCGGTCGGCGCGACGACGAGGTCGGCCTGGCTGAAAGTCCAGCCGCGATGGAAGTCGACGAGGTCGGTGATCACCGTCATCAGGGCACGTGGGCGTCCGCTCTTGCGGATCGCCTGGTGCGCCACGTGGTTGAGCAGCGGGTGGACCGACAGGACGACGTCCGGATCGTTTTCTTTGAGCAGCTGACGAAGAACTCGGCGCACCGGCGGCCCGAAGACTGCGCGGATGGCGGCGAAGGTAGGCTGCGTGTTGCTCGAGTGATAGACCGCACCCCAGGCCGCGCGCGACCGGCGGATCACGGGCGAGTAGAGAGACGCAAGACGCCTGACTATCACCGGGCCCTGGCCGATGAGGGGATCGGCAACAGTGATGACGCACGATGGGTCGAGCAGCTTCAGCGCGTCAGTCAGGGCGCGCGCTGCGGCCCGATGACCGCCGCCCGTGTCGCTGAAAAGGATCAGTACGCGAGGAGACCCGCCAACCGGTGTCGGATAGAAAGCCGGTGCGGCGCCGGCTTCTGTTACTTGCGTCGCGCCGCGGCGCGACGCGCTATCCATCTCATGTTGTAGGCGGACAGCAGGTAGGTGATGAACACCATGGCGATGATGCCGATGCTGACCCAGAGGATGGTGCGCTTGGCGAGCTCACCGGGTGATAGCGGAGGGGAACCGGTCCTGTTCTGGACGATGATGTAGGCGGCCAGGTCTTTGATGTCCTGCTCGGTTAGGCTCGCGTTGCCGCCCTTGGCGGGCATCACGGTCTGCTTGGGATCCCCGGGCTGTGGCTGTCGCCCGTTGGTGATGATGTCGATCAGGAACGCGGGGTCGAGCGGGTCTGAGACGCCGGGCAGCTTCTCGATCGGGTTCAGGACCGCTCCAATGCCGCCTTCGAGACCCGCCCCGTGACAGGTCGTGCAGTTCTGCGCGTACACGGTGGCGCCCTTCTCGGGGTCGCCCGGAAGAGGAGCACCGCCGGGAGAGCCGCTTGCGGATGGTGAGGGCGAGGTGTCGGCCAGGGTGGAAACCCCGGTCAGGATGAAAAACGCCCCCAGAGCCGGCACCAGCAGCAGCGCTTTGCGCACCCGCATCGACGCCAAAGATGATATCCGTCCCCGTTCGCCCGGGTTCGGGCGGGAATACGCCGCCATCTCGTAGGTTGTATCGGTTATGAGCTCGTGCTCGCCGGTCTCCGGTTCCGGCTTCTGCTGCGTCTCCAGACGCTGGCTCGATGCGAGATCGGCGTACCGTGGCTGATCCCGAGCGGCTCATGTCCGACCGCGCCGCCCGGCGGATCGCGGTCATTTCCATGCACACCTCGCCCACGGCATCCCTTGGCCAGAACGCAAACGGCGGCCTGAACGTATACGTTCGAGAGGTCGCATCCGCGTTCAGTGATCAGGGCATCGCGACCGATGTGTTCACCCGCAAGCAATCGCCCGACGACCCCGCGATCGAACCGCTGGCGCCCCTTTCGCGGGTCATCTATCTGCCGGCGGGCCGGGGCCTGGACAAGTACTCCCTCTACGACGAAGTGCCCGCCTTCGCCTCACGAATCCTCGCCTACACCGAGCGCGAGGAGCTCGCGTACGACCTGCTCTTCTCGCATTACTGGCTCTCCGGCGAGGTTGCGTGTCTGCTCCGCCCCCAGCTGGCGGCCGGGTGGGCGCACATGTCGCACACGCTCGGCGTGGTCAAGAACCGAACGCTGGCAGCCGGCGCCCGGCCCGAGCCGGCGCTGCGGATCCGCGTCGAGGGTGAGATCGCTCACCAGGCCGACCTCCTGCTCGCGTCGACAGAGGAGGAGAGCGCCGACCTGGTCAGCGCATATGGCGCAGATCGCTCTCGTGTCTTCGTCGTTCCGCCGGGTGTGGAACTGGCGATGTTCCAGCCGATCGACCGCGCCGAAGCCCGGCGGACGATTGGATACGGGCCCGGACGGCTGCTTCTTTTCGTTGGCAGGCTCGAGCGCCTGAAAGGGGTCGAGGTCGCGATTCGCGCCCTCGCTTTGCTGCGTGACCGTGCTCACGACGACGTCCGGCTCTTGATCCTGGGCGAAGACAGCAAGGACGGGGATGAGTCAGAGAAGGCGCGGCTGAAGAAGGTCGCGTCCGAGGTCGGTGTGCGCGAGAGCGTGGACTTCCTGGGTTCCGTGGCTCATCACGAGCTGCCGTTTTTCTACTCGGCAGCCGATGTCTGCGTGATGCCGTCCTACAGCGAGTCGTTCGGCCTGGTCGGGCTCGAGGCCCAGGCCTGCGGGAGGCCGGTCGTGGGCTCCGATGTAACCGGATTGCGCTCGGTGGTTCGTGACGAGGTCACCGGTTACCTGGTCGAAGGGCACGACCCGGCGGCTTATGCCGCACGGATCGGCGGCCTGCTAGACGATCCGGAGCTCGCGCAACAGATGGGTCGGCGGGGTCGCCTGCTGGCGCAGCGATTCTCATGGACACGGACGGCCGATCGGCTCCTCGACCTGTTCGAAGGCGTCGTCGATCGCGCTCAGGTCCGCGTCCACGCAACGGCGCGGCAGGAGTAGGGAAACACCGTCGGGTCCGATCTAGTCAGGGCGGTCGGTCGCGTGCCGTCCGCGTTCATGAGCCAGATCTGGCTGCCGCTGACGAATGCGATCTGGTGGCCGTCGGGCGAGGAGACAGGCGATGTGACCTCGATCCCGGGGTCGGAGGGGAGGCCCGAGGCCAGGCCCAGCACGGCGGGCGGCGACACGACGTTGATCACGAACGCCTTGTGCACGACGACAGACGGTGTGGTCACGGCGGCGGAAAAGAGGAGATGTGTGGAATCGGGCAGCCACTTCGGACTGCCGATGTCCGTGCCGGTGGTCAGCGTCGTAGTTGCGGCGGCGCCGGTCAGGCCGCGCATGCGCAGGCTCACCGTGGTGAGGTCGTGGCGAAGGTATGCGATCCGGTTGCCCGCCGGCGCCCACGCGACGTCACTCAATGGCGCGGAGTCGGTCGCCAGCAGGTATCGGGTCCGCAGTCCGACGTCGTATCCCCACACCTCGTTCGTGTCGCCTGCGCGGTAGATGAAAGCCACGCGCAGCCCATTGGGAGCCACGGCCGCCTCCTGCACGCCGCTCGCCACCGTCACCGAGTCGCCGTTGGCGTCCAACCTGCGCAGGGCCCCGGTGTCGTCGATGTAGACATAGCCCAGGCCGCCGGCGAGCGACGCCGCCCACGCTGCGTGAAAGGGCAGCCGCGCCGCAGCGGAACCTGGCGTGAACTCCCACCACGCTTCGTCCGGCGCCCCGATCAGAAGTGAATCTCCGCGCGGCGACCAGCTGAACGATTGCACCGCGCTTGCGTCGAAGAGCTCACGGGGGAACCCGCGCTCGTTGACCATCCAGAGCCCCGCGGGCGTGCCGTCCGTGTGGTCCGTGGCGAATGCGATCCAGTGGCTGAGCGGGCGCGGCGCCCCTGTCTTGAATCTCAGGAGTTGATTGCGGTCGAGAGGGTTGCCATCAATGTCCAGGGCGGCCGTGTTGAGCAGCAGCTGGTATTCGCTGTTGGCGGCCATCAGTTGAGACGGGGCGATGATCGCTCTGCGTGTGTCGTCGGCCGCGAGGCGGACGTCAAATCGAACGTTCGGCGTGAACGAGATCGCGCTCTTTAGCGTGCTCGGATCCATCGGGCGCGAGAAGTCGAGGGACAGATAGGCGGATGGATCGACGCTGCCGTCGCCGTTGGCAGGACTCGACCCAACGAGGGTGGGCGGCCCTTCGGTCGTGAATGACCAGTGATGCCGCAGCGCGTACACGTTGCCCGCGGGGTCGCGGTAGCCCGGCTCGAGGATGACCTCGTAGGTCGTGGCGGTGCGGAGCGTCGGGTGTTCGTACACGAGCTGGTGTCCGTTGATCCAGCGGATCAGCCCATCGGTCTGCGGCGCCAGCCGGAGCCGGGTCTCGACCGAGACCTGATCGACGTCGTGGTCGAACGTTATGCGGATGGGCGTGGCTGTGGACACGTCTAGCGTGTTCCGCTGCGGTGAGTAGTCGACGATCTGAGGTGGGTCGCCGCCACAGGCGGTGAGCGGGGCCAACAGGGTGAGGAGCGCGGCCGCGAAAAATGGGCGCAGCGTGGCTGGGCCCTCCCTCTCCCGGCGGCTCCCTCCCCCAAGCCGACGCACCTGGGTCGAGGCTATCTGAGAAAAAACGAAATGCCAACCCACCCTGTTAAGGGGTTATACCGGGTCGGCTAGAGGTGGGACTTGAGCCGCGCCCTCATCTCTTGCGCCAGCTGCTCGAGTCGCGACGAGTCGACGAACAGGAGCGAGATGCTGGGAATCTGGTCGATCGCCGCCTCGATGCCGGCGAGCGACGGATCGGCGGCCCCAAGTATGTCCTTGACCTTGCGCGCCCGGTTGCCGAGCGCATCCTCTGCCATCGCCTGCAGCTCGGTCACGACGGTGGACCAGTCCAGCTGCGGGCCCGCGGGCCGCGGCGGTGTCGTGGGCGCAACCTGCATGGGCTGCGAAGGTGCTGCGGGCTGCGCGTAACCGCCGAATGACGTGGTCGGAATCTGCGCGGTGGGCGGTTCTGGTGCCACCGCCGGCATGACCGGCATCGTCGGAATCGTCGGTGCGGTCGGTGCGGTCGGTGCGGTCACCTCAGGCTGCGGCGGCGCAGCAAACGACGCCGGCTGCACGACCCGGCCGCGCTGCGCTCCGACCACCTCGTCCACGTCCAGCGGCGGGTGCTTGGTGGCATCCGCCGACTTGACCTCGATCATTGCGTTCGGGTCGTCGCACAGCGCGAGCGCGCGGTCGGGCTTGTCGGAGATGTCCCGCGACTCGCTCGTGTAGGCGCCGGCGAGCTCGCCTGCGGCGAGGATGAGGACCCCGGTCCCTCCGGCCGACCGGATCATCACGCTGCCGCTGAGCTTGCGCTCGCTGAGAAAGTTGAGCAGCGCCTTCATGTCCACCCATGCTGCGTAGAGCTCCGTGTACATGGGCCGCGAAACCGTCAGCTCGTAAAGGCCGTCGATCAGCTCGGGCGAGAGGCCGACGACGTCGAGCACCCCATGTCCCGCGGTGACGTCGTCGTTGAAGCGCTGCAGGGCTTGCTTGCCCAGGACCAGGCTTCCCGCGTCCGCGGCGCCGTCGTACAGGCACTCGAGCGCGAGACCTTCGCGGAAGAGGATCAGTCCTGATGCATCGTCTGTGAGAAGTCTCACGTATCCGGTGTATCCCTCACGCTCGAGCGTCGTGAGGAGACGCGGGAAGTCGACGAACGATGTCTTGAGGGAGTCGTACAGGATCTGACCCGCCGGGACCGGAATCGGTTCCCGGCCGTGCTTTGGCTGCGGGCGGTGCTTCACGCCACGTCTGGGCTGCGGGGCTTCCACCTTTCTTTCCGATTCAGCATGCTCTTTTCGCTCGTTCGTCGGCTCCGGGTGCTCGTCACGTGGCTCAGCACTCGCCTCAGGCTTGGGCTCCGGTCTTGACTCCGGCTTGGGCTCGGCGGCCGCGATGTTGGGGGCGGCCTCGGCAGCGTGCACGAGCTCGGGAATGCCGGCCTTGACTGTCTCATCGGCCGGCAGCTTGGCCTTGGCGTCGAACTCGAAGTCGCCCTTGGTCCAGTGCAACGCGCTGAGAACGGCGTCGTCACCCAACTTCCCGTTGCCCTGGGCGTGGAAAAGATGCCCGAACAGGAAGTACAGCGAGGCCGATTCGCCGTTTCCATTGCGGACCGTGAGGGTACCGGTGGACCGCTCGCCCTGAGCGGATTCAAGAAGCGAACGAAGGGGCATTTCGGCAAGCGAGCCGTGCGACTGCAACAGTCTTCTCCTGAGATCGGACAGGCCCGATCGGGATTAAGAGAAAGTTAGTATAGGCACCGAGATCAGAGCTGCGCGCCCGGAGCCGCCAGAGCTCCCTGTACTACCTCGTCCGCAGCCCGCGCGCCTTGTCCTCATCCGGCATGGCCAGTCGACCTGGAATCGCGAGCGCCGCATCCAGGGCCAGATGGATCCTCCCCTCTCGGTCGAAGGCAGGCGGCAGGCCGAACGCCTTGGCGCTCGTTTCGCGGGCCGGGCTTTTGCAGCGCACTACACGAGCGACCTCAAGCGCGCCTTCGAGACCGCCGAGCTGGTCGGCGCCGCGGTCGGGCTGTCCCCCGCGCCGATGCCGGCCCTCCGCGAGATCTTTCTCGGCGAGTGGGAGGGCCTGCGCACCGAGGAGATCGCCGAGCGATACCCCGCTGCGTGGGCCGCCTGGGTCGAGGAGCCCGACTGGGATGTGGTGCCGCGTGGCGAGGGCGCCGCGAATTTCGACGCCCGTGTCGGGACGGCTCTCGACGAGATCCTGCGCCGGCACGATCACGGTGACGTGCTGGTCGTGACCCACGGAGGTGTGATCCAGGTAGCGCTGCACCGGATCGTCGGGCGCCCACCCGAAGGGCTCTTTCCGTTCCGGATCCAGAACGCGTCCATCTCGTTGATCGAGAAGCGGAACGGCCGGACGGTCATCGGCGGCGTCAATGACATCGGTCACCTCGAGGTGCCGCGCGATGCCGACTGAAGAGCAGCGGCGCTGGGACGCCGAGCTGGACGGCGCGGCATCGCCGGCGCCGCTTCTCCAGACGTGGGCTTGGGGCGAGGTCCAGGCGCATGCAGGCTGGACGATCGAGCGCGTCCGCCTGGCGTCCGGCGCGGGTGTGGCCAGCGTTCAGGTCCGGACCGTTGGCGGGACTCACGAGGGATACGTGCCGCGTGGGCCGGTTCCCGCATCGCGCCCGGCATTGATCCACCTCGTCGATTGGGCTCGCGCGAATCGCATTGCTCGCCTTGTCGTCGAGCCGGATGCGCCCCCCGAGTTCGGCGAGGTGTTGAAGGAGCTGAGCTTTGGGCCCACCGACCCGACCCAGCCGCAGCACACCCGAATCCTCGACCTCATTCCGCCGGACGAGCTGCTGGCGACCTTCAAGCACGGCAGGCGCTACAACATCCGGACCGGGATCAAGCGCGGGGTCGTCGTCGAGGAGGGCAAGGACGCGGCGGAGCTGGCCCTGCAATCCGCGGCCGTCGAACGCCGCGAGTCGATCCGGCTCCCCGACCGCCGTTACTACGAGCTGCTGCTCAACACCCTTCCCTGGTGCCGCACCTACACGGCGCTCTCGCCGCAGAAGCGGGAGCCCCTCGCGACGGTGCTGGTGGGGCGGCACGCCGGCCGCGCGTACAGCCTTTTCGCCGGCCGCACCGGCGCTCGCCGTGAGCTGATGGGCAACGACCTCGCGTGGTGGACGGCGATCGCGGCCGCCGCTCAGGCAGGGTGCAATGACTTCGACCTGTGGGGTGTGCCGCCACCCGACGCCGGACCGTCGCACCCCTGGCACGGACTGGGCTTCTTCAAGAGCGAGTTCGGCGGCCGGGAGGTGGCTTACGCCGGTGCGTGGGAGCTCGTGGTCTCGGCCGCAGGCGCCCGGGTGCTCGCGGCCGAGCGCAAGGCCAGGGCGTTCATTCGGGGCTTGAAACGAAACATTCGCTAACAATCCTTCAATGACGTTAGGATGGGGGGATGGCGGTGGCGGAGTCTCGCAAAGTCCTGGTCGTGGAGCCGGACGGCACGACGCGCCGCGAGATAAGGCAGGTCTGCGAGCAGGACGGCTATCAGGTGGTGGAGGCAGACGCCGGCTCCGAGGCGCTGCGCCAGGTCGAGCACTCCCGGCCGAGCGTCGTCCTGCTCGAGGTCACGCTGCCCGACGCGGCGGGTTTTGACGTCTGCCGCGAGCTTCGCAAGATGGACCCCGCGGTGCCGGTCATCATGATGAGCTCGAGGTCCGACGAGATCGACGCCGTCGTTGCGCTGGAGATCGGCGCGGACGACTACGTCACGAAACCTCTGCGGCTCCGCGAGCTGGTGGCTCGAATGGCGGCGCACCTGCGCCGCGCGCGGCTCGAGAACGCCGAGGCGATGCGCAGCCGTCTCGAGTTCCGCGAACTGGTGATCGACGTCAACGAGCGCCGTACGTACAAGTCCGGCCAGGAGGTCGAGCTGACCCACACGGAGTTCGACCTGCTGACCTTCCTCGCCAGCAACGCCGGCAAGGTGTTGAGCCGGGAAAAGATCCTCAACTCGATCTGGGGCTACGAGTACCCGATCGAGACCCGTGTCATCGACGTCCACATCCGCAACCTTCGCCGGAAGATCGAGACCCAGCCCTCGCGTCCCTATTACATCCTCGCCGTCCCGGGCATCGGCTACCGCTTCACAAACGCCCGCCCAGCCTGACGCCAAGCTCGTCCAGCGATTCGAGGACGAACGGTCGCTCCGTGATGCGAGGGTGCGGGACTACCAGGTTGCTGTCTCTTATACACATCTCCGAGCCCACGAGACTTGAATCCAAATC
>JBKPCF010000031.1:0-22237 GCA_046727235.1 Candidatus Dormiibacterota bacterium | reverse complement strand
CCTGCAGTGGGTCCAGGACCGGATCGCCGCTTTGCTGCGGCTGCTCTCCGGCGGCTCCGGCGGCGGGCCCGCCACGGCGTGGTGGATCTACGCGGCCGGCCTGGCCGGCATCGCGGCCGTGGTCTTCGTCCTGGTCCGAGCCGGTGGTGGACGCTTCGGCCAGTCGGTCAGCATTTCGCCCGAAGGTCCACGTCCGCCTGCTGACTTCTTCGCTGAGGCGGACCGGCTGGCCGGCCGCGGCGATCGCGTCGGCGCGATCCGAGCCCTCTGCGCCGGCGTGGCGGGCACCCTTGCGGGAGAGCGGACATGGGAGGGCAGCCCGCTCACCGTGCGCGAGATTTTTCTGCGAGCCCCAGACTTCCAGGCCCTCCGACCGTTGCTGCATCCGTTCGAAGCGGCCGTATACGGCGGTCGCGACGTCGATGAGGCGACGTACGAGCGGGCGGCCCAGGTCGCCGCGCCGTTTCGGAACGCCGCGACAGAGTCGAGAGAGGCGGCCGCATGAGGGGAACGCGCGGATGGGTCATCGCGGCGGCGGTAGCGATCGCGATCGCGGCCGCCGCGTACCTGCTTCAGCCGCCCCAGGATTCTCCCGAGCACAGCACCAACAGCGACGCGAATGGCGGCGCGTCGGCGGCCCTCCTGTTCAGCGAAGCGATGGGCCACCCGACCGACCAGATCAGCGGGACTTTCGACACCCCCGCGTCGGGTTCGCTGATGCTCGTGTTCACGCCGACCAGTCAGTTCACCCGTGACGAAGCGGACCGCACGCTCCGGTGGGTCAGCCAGAACGGCGGCATCTTGGTCTATGCCTCCGAGCTCGGCGACCCGGAGCTGGACCGGGCATTCGGAGTCACGCGCCTGGGCGGCCAGCTGCCGCTGGCCGGCGACTATGTGGGGACGCCGGTCATTGAGGGCGTGCAGCATGTCGCCGGCGGCGGCTCGCTGGATCCGCTCGATCCGTCGCTGGCGCAGGTCGCGATCCTGCGCACGTCTGGGGGGCTGGTCGCCGGCTTCATCCAGTCCGTCGGCCTGGGCAAGTTGATAGTCCTCTCCGATCCGCTCGTCCTGTGCAACGGCTACCTCGACAAGCAGGACAACGGCAGGCTCCTCGCCGACCTTCTCGGCGCCACGGACGCCGGCGCGCCCGTCGCTTTCGACGAGTACCACCACGGGCTGACGTTCAGCGACTTCGCGCCGCAGGCGTGGCTGAGCACGCCGTGGGGCGCGGGGCTGCTGTGGCTCCTGGTCGCCGTGTTCTTCGGTCTGGTGCTGCGGGGCCGCCGATTTGGGCCGCTGATCGAGCGGCCCGCCGAGGTCGCTCGCTCGGACGCAGAGTGGTCGGTCGCCGTCGGCCAGCTGCTGCGCCGGTCCAGCGCGAGGGGTGTGGTGCTCGGCTTGCTTGCGGGCGCCACCGAACGCGCGGTGGCCGCGCGCACAGGTCTTCCACTGCAGCCGCGGGAGCGGTTCTGGAATGCTCTCTGGGTGCGCGCGCCTGACTTGGCCAGTGACCTGGCCGAGGTCGAGAACTCTCTTCATGCGTCGTCGGCGACCGAGCGCGACATGCTCGACGCGGCTCGAAGGCTGCATGCGATCGCGCACCCTGCACCTTCAGGAAAGACTCGTTGACCGGGACCGCATCGACCACCGCGACCGACTTCTACGAGCGGTTTCGCGAGCAGCTCGCCAAGGCGATCGTCGGCCAGGACGAAGCGATCCGCCTCTGTGCGATCGCGCTAGTCGCGCAGGGCCACGTCCTTCTCGAAGGCGTGCCGGGGACGGGAAAGACGCTGCTCGCGAAGGCCATCGCCAGAGCCCTCACCCTCGATTACGCGCGTGTTCAGTTCACGCCGGACCTGATGCCGGCGGACATCCTCGGCACATCCGTCTTCGACCTCGCCACGCGCACCTTCGCGCTGCGGCGCGGACCCGTGTTCACCAACGTCCTACTGGCGGATGAGATCAACCGCGCGCCCGCCAAGGTGCAGTCAGCGTTGCTGGAGGCGATGGAAGAGCGAGGCGTGACGCTCGAGGGTCAGCAGCTCCCGCTGCCCGCGCCGTTTTTCGTGATGGCGACCCAGAACCCCATCGAGTATGAGGGCACTTACCCGCTGCCGGAAGCGCAGCAGGACCGCTTTCTGTTCAAGGTCCGTCTCGACTATCCCTCGCCTGCCGGCGAGATGGAGGTGCTGCGCCGGTGGGAATCCGGGATCGAGCTCCGCGACCCGATCAAGGCGGGTGTGGAACCGGCGCTTGGCGCATCCGACATCGAGGCGTGCCGGGCGCGCGTCGCCGGGGTGGTGCTCGACGAGAAGATCCGGCGCTACGTCGTGGACCTCGCGTCTGCGACCAGAACTGCGCCCGAGATAGCGCTCGGCGCGAGCACACGCGCGGAGGTTCTGTTGATGCTCGCGGCGCGCGCCTACGCGGCGTTCGACGGACGCGAGTTCGTGACTCCAGACGATGTGAAAGCGCTGCTCGCGCCCGCATTTCGGCACCGCCTCATCCTTCGCCCGGAGGCGGAGGTCGCCGGGCAGACGCCGGACAGCGTCCTCGAGGCCGTCGCCGCACGCGTAGTTCCCCCGCGCTGACAAAATGAGAGGAAACCCAGATGGTTTCCTCTCATCGCGCCCTCGGCAAAGCCGACCCGGCCTGCGGCCGGGCAAGGGGCGCTGCTCTCCTTCCGACAAGGAACTGATGCGCTGAGTTTCTTCCGCGGACTGGCGCCGCAGCCCCGGCTCATCTGGGCAGTCGCGATCGGCGCCTGTCTCATCGCCCTCGCCGTGGCTTCGCCCCTGCTCGGCCTCGTGGCGGTCGTATACCAGGTGGGGCTCGTCGCCGTCGCGGCGCGCGACCTTGCCATGCTGCCTGGGCGCCGGGGCTATTCGGTGCAGCGCACGATGCCTGAACCTTTTTCGCTGGGCGAGCCCGAAGAGGTCTTGGTTGTGATCCAGAACCGCGCCGCCGCCGGACTGAAAGCGAAGATCGCCGACCACGCGCCCGCGTCTCTTCGGCCCCAACCCCGAGAGGTGGAAGGAAGGTTCGATCCAAACGGCGTCCTGCGCCTGAGCTATCGCACGTACTCGCCGAAGCGCGGCGCCTACCGCTTCGGGGCCACCGACCTGCAGGTATGGCGGCCGGACGGATGGTGGCGGCGCCAGATGCGCTTGAACGATCCGCGTGAGGTCGCGGTGTTTCCCAACATCGTGGCGATCAAGCGCATCCAGCTGTCACTTCGGCGTGGCCTGCGTGCGATGGCGGGGATGCGACGGGCGCGGCCGCCGGGAGCGTCGACGGCGTTTGCGGGGCTGCGCGACTACGTGCGCGGCGATGACGTGCGCCGCGTGAGCTGGACGGCCACCGCGCGGCGCGATCGGCCCGTGATGATCGAAGTCGAAGCCGAGCGCGGACAGCAGGTCATCATCGCGATCGATTGCGGTCGATTGATGACCGCGCCCGCCGGCGACCTTGACAAGCTGGACCACGCGGTCAACGCGGCGCTGATGCTGGCGTGGGTCGCTCAGGCGTACGGGGACCGCGTCGGAATGATGACGTTCGACGATCGCGTGACCGGCTTCATCAAGCCCGAGCGCGGGCCGCTGCAGCTGCGGCGGATCACCGAAGCGCTGTACGCGATTCAGGCGGAATACGTGGAGCCCGACTTCGGCCACGCAATGACGCATCTCGCGCTGAGGGTGGGGCGGCGCTCGATGGTGGTGCTGCTGACCGATGTGCAGGATCCGCAGGCGTCTCGCGAGCTGGTCGCGCACGCGCTGCGCCTGGCGGCCAGGCACCTCGTCCTGGTGGTGGCGATGACCGATCCGGCGGCGCTGCGTGCGCGCGACGACCCGATTGCGAGCACGAACCGCGCGTACGAATGGGTGGCGGCCGAGGAGTTCGTTGCGAGCCGGCGCGAAAGCTTCGAGCTGCTGCGGCGAGGCGGAGTGCTCGCGCTCGACGTGGTGGCCGGGAGGCTATCTCCCGCCCTGGTCGAGCGATACCTGGAGCTGAAGGAGAGAGCGCTTCTCTGAGGAGGAGCGGCCGCTGAAGATCAGGTACCCGTAGAACAGCGCGCCAAGCGTCAGGCCGATCACCACCTTCACCGCGAACGGAGCGTCTGACGGCGAGATGTTGCCCTCGACGATGCCGGCGATGATGAGCAGCGGCGCGAGGCCCAGCAGGAGCGTGAACGCTTTCCGGGCCGCGAGCACCAGCGCGTCGGAACGTTTTCGGTTGCCGGGCGACACCAGGGCCCAGCCCAGCATGAGTCCACCCGCGCCCTGGGCCACCACGATCGAGAGCTCCAGCACGCCGTGCGCGATAACGAAGTCGAAGAGGCCCCCGGCGATGCCATAAGCCTGCGTAAGCCCGAAGAGCCCGCCGATCACGATCCCGTTCGAGATCATCACCCACATCACAGGCAGGCCGAAGGCGACACCCAGCGCAAACGCAAGCATGGAGACGTAGATGTTGTTGACCATGATCACGCCCGCGGCCTCGATTCGCTCCTGCGGCGGGATGTGCGTCCAGAGCTCGTGGTGGTGAACTCGGTTGATCAGCCTCGGGTCGACGATCGCGTACGCGGCGTCAGGATTGGCAAGCACGACGAAGTAGCTGATGAACGCGGGCACGAAGAGCAGCGCACCGGCGGCGAGCACATACGGCCACGACTCGCGATAGGTGTGGGGCAGGGTCTCGACGTAGAAGCGCCGGATCCGTCTCCAGACCTCGCCGCCGCGGCGGTAGACGATCCCGTGGCCGCGCGCCACAAGGCCGTTCAGGTAGCGGTGGACCGGCTCCCCAGGCCAGTCGCGCTGGGCGCGCGCGAGGTCGGCCGTAGCGCGCCGGTAAAGAGAGGCCATGGTCAGCACCTGCGCTGGGCTGAGCGCGTTCATCTGACCGGCTCCGGCGCGGGCGAGAAGGTCCTCCAGGCGGTTCCAGTCGTCGCCGCGCAGGGCGACGAAGTCCTCGGCCCTCATCCTCGATGAGGAAACCGGGGCGGGCTCGCGTTACGCATTCGTGAATGCTAGGCGAGCCGAGGAAAATAGCTGACCGCGATGCACGAACCCGCGCCTGACACGGACCTGGTCGTCACCACCCCGGAACGGGTGTCATTCGACTACCAGGTGGCGGGCCTGGGGACTCGAGCGATCGCCCAGAT
Organism: Candidatus Dormiibacterota bacterium; assembly: GCA_046727235.1. GTDB lineage: Bacteria > Chloroflexota > Dormibacteria > Dormibacterales > Dormibacteraceae > 40CM-4-65-16. Next base: position 17,076 of record JBKPCF010000031.1, on the reverse strand, counting down.
CCTCGACCTGCTGATTCTTTCCGCCATCCTCCTTGCGCTGCTCTTTGCGGCGCTCGCGGTGGGCCAGACCTCGATGGAGGTGGTCGCCTACCTGATGGCCGTCATCGGCGGCTTCGTCGTCGTGTTCGGTTACTTCTGGGCGTGCGAGGCCTTCTGGTCGGGTCAGACGGTCGGGAAGAAGGTGTTCCGGCTGCGCGCGGTCGGGGATCGCGGCGAGCCGATGACCTTCGTCCAGGCGGGGATCCGCAACATCGTCCGGATCGTCGACTTTCTGCCTTACGCATACGGCGTGGGGCTGGTCGTCCTGTTCATCAACGGCAAAGGGAAACGTCTGGGCGACCTGGCGGCGGGCACGGTCGTGGTCAAAGATTCGGATTCGGTGTGGCTTTGGCAGCTGCCGGGTGGCCGTCCGGTGACGCCCGCGGCTGCTTCTTCAGAACTGGTGCCACCCGCTGCGGCGGCTCCCGCGTTTGCGCCGGCGACCCCGGCCGAGATGTACTTGCGGCGGCTCGATCCGGAGCTGAGGAGATTCGTGACGTCGTACTCGCGGCGCCGTCCGGAGCTCCCGCTCCACCTTCGCGCGCAGCTGGCGAGCATGCTCCAGGCCAACCTTCAGGAGGCGGCGCCGGATGCCTTCACGCAGAACGGCCCTCTCGCCGCGCTGGACTACCTGGCCGACCTCGACCTGGACGGGCGCGCGCGTGTGGCGCCTAGCCCAGCCACTCCCTGACCTGCTCCTCAGTCAGGTTGCCTCCGGTCAGGATCGTCGCGACTCGTTTGCCCGCGAGCTCGTTCGCCCGCTGAGCGATAGCCGCTACGCCGGCGGCGCCGGCGGGCTCGACGACGAGGCCGGCGTCGGTGAGCAACCGGCGCATCGCGCCGAGCATCGCGTCGTCATCGACGAGCACGACCTCGTCGACGGTGCGTTGCATGAGGTCGACCGCGGCCGGCACCGGCACGCGGACAGCGATGCCGTCCGCGATCGTGGTGCTCGGCGCATCGAGCGGTTTGCCTTTTGCGAACGAGAGCGCCATCGAGGGTGCGCTCGTCGCGCAAACCGCGATCACGCGCGTCGTCGGTGCTGCGTGCTTCAGCCACGTGCCCACGCCGTTGACGAGTGAGCCGTTGCCGAGGGGGACGAAGATCGCATCGAGGCCTCGTTCCTCGCCGCCGAGCTCCACGGCCATGGTGGCTGCGCCTTCCGCTATCGCACCGAGCAGGCCGTCCTCGATGTAGCGCTCCCCGTTTTCGGTGGAGTGGCGCTGGGCGGCGTCCTTGGCTTCGTCGAAGTCGTCGCCGTGGAGCTCGACCCGCGCGCCAATGGCGCGCATTCGCTCGACCTTCATCGGGTTGGCGCTGCGCGCCGCGAAGACGGTGAGCGGCCGGTCGCGCTTGCGGCACGCAAAGGCCATGCCCTGGCCGAAGTTTCCGGCGGAGGCGCAGACCAGGCCGGCCCGCCCATCACCCTCTTCGTGGAGGCGGTGGAGGAGGTAGTCGGTCCCGCGGCCCTTGAAGCTGCGGATCGGGTTGACGGATTCGACCTTCAACACGGTCGAGACGCCGAGGTGCTGGCTGAGGGGCTCGCAGTCGAACTGGGGCGTGTGGAGGAAGGCGCGGTCGACCACGGTCGCGGCTTCGCGGATGCGGTCGATCGAAATCGAGGCGTCCACGTCGGGGAGGATAGGGCAGCCCGTTAACAGGCTGGGTTGACGCGGTCCGTCGAACAAATCAAGATCGCCGCAGGTGTGCCGGTGGGGGCGGGACCGGCACCAGGTGGAGGAAGGGCGGGCCCGAGGTACGAGTGTCTTGGGTGAGGCGGCCCGACCTGGCGCGCTGAATCCCGCGAGCGCGGGCGGCGGCGGGTTTGAATAGATGCGGAAACCCGCGAGCGCCGGTAGATGCGGGAAATAAATAACACAGCGGCGATTGAACGTGGACGCCGCCCCGGGGGTAGTCAGGGCGGCGTCTTTACGCTCACCAGATACAACGCGCCGGGCGGTGAAAGGCTACAGCCCAGCTTGTCAAACCACGATCATGGGTAGACAGTCTCCCTATGCCCAGATCGACCATCACCTTCGTCTGCACCGAGTGTGGGGGCGAGAGCCTCCGCTGGGCCGGCCAGTGTCCCCACTGCCGAGCCTGGAACACGCTCCAGGAGTTCCAGGTCAGGAAAGCCAAGGACGCGAGGCCGAGATCCCCCCAAAGCGCGAGGGCCATCTCCCTCGTCGACGTCGATTCCGAGAACTCGCCGCGAGCCCGCCTGGCCTGGGACGAGCTCAATCGGGTCCTCGGCGGCGGCATCGTCCCCGGCAGCCTCGTCCTGATCGGCGGCGAGCCCGGGGTCGGTAAGTCGACCCTCCTCATGCACGCCGCGGCCCAGATGGCCAGGTCCGGCAAGGTGCTGTACGTGACAGGCGAGGAGTCGGCCCACCAGGTTCGGATGCGGGCCCAACGCCTGAATGCGATCGAGCCCGGGATTCTCCTCCTGGCCGAAAACGACCTCGACGCCGTCTGTGAAGCGATCCGAGCCGAGGCGCCTCGGCTGGCCATAGTCGACTCGATCCAGACGGTCACCGACGCCGGATTCGAGGGGGGCGCCGGAAGCGTGACGCAGGTTCGAGAGTCGGCCGCCCGGCTCATGCGGCTCGCCAAGGAGGTCGGGGTCCCCATCTTCCTGGTCGGCCACGTCACCAAGGACGGTTCGATAGCCGGACCCCGGGTCCTGGAGCATATCGTTGACACCGTGCTGTACCTCGAGGGCGACCGCCGGCAGGAGCTCCGCATCCTCCGGGCGACCAAGAACCGCTTTGGGTCGTCCGAAGAGATCGGCGTTTTCGCCATGGGTGAGAACGGCCTCGAGGAGGTGCCCGACCCATCGGCGGCGCTGCTCGCCGACGCCGCATCGGCTCTGGGCACGGTGATCGTCGCGGCTCTGGAGGGCACGCGCCCGATCCTGGTCGAGGTCCAGAGCCTGGTCAACAAGAACCAGAACACCATGGTCCGCCGGATCGCCAACGGCATCGACGTCAACCGCCTGCACATGGTCGTGGCGGTGATCGAAAAACGACTCGACCTCACCTTCGGGCAGAAGGACATCTTCGTCAGCGTTGCGGGCGGCATCCGGATCACGGAGCCGGCCGCCGACCTCGGTCTCGCCCTGTCAATCGTCAGCAACGAGCGCAACAGGCCAATGCCGGACGGCCTGGTCGCGATCGGAGAGCTGGGATTGTCGGGCGAGGTGCGTCGCGTCGGCCACCTCGAACGCCGCCTGCACGAGGCGGCCCGTCACGGCCTGACGCGCGCCTTGATTCCGGCTGGAGGCAAAGCCGGCCGGCCTTCCGGACTCGACGTCGTCGAAGTCCGGTCCCTTGCGGACGCCGTGTCCGCCGCGTTTTCTTCACCCATCAAGTCCGGCGTATTCATAGAGGAGGCCGGACTCACGGTCTCTTGAGGAGGTAACCCTTGAAGCGTTCCGAGTATCTGGCCCGCTGGGCGGGAGCAGGGCTCGGAGTGGTCGGTGGATTCACGCTCGGGTATTTCATGGTCCGCGGTGTGCCCAACGCGCACCCGGGCTGGGTGATCATCGGGCTGACCACGCTGGAAGGTTTGATCTTCGCGTACCTCGGCACGCCGTATCTGCTTGGAGGATGGCGAAGCTTCAACTTCCGGCTCACGAGCACTCCGCTGCCGGACCTGCTCAGCGGATTGCTGGGCATGATCGTCGGACTTGTCATCGCGGTATTGATCGGATTTTTCGTGCGCGATCTGCCGTACGGTTACTCGCTTTCGTTTGTGCTCGCGCTCCTTCTCTCAGCCCAGGGTGCTTCGGTCGGGCTGACGCGCCGCGCCGAGCTCTCCGCGCTCTTCTTTGGCGGCGGTAAGACCGAGACCGACACACATCGCATGACCGCCGTCCTACTCGATACCTCCGTGATCATCGACGGCCGGATCCTCGACATCGCGAAGACGGGGTTTCTCGACATGCCCCTTGTGATCCTCAGCTCGGTGCTGCGCGAGCTGCAGAACGTCGCCGACTCGGCCGACGTGACGCGACGCCGGCGCGGCCGCCGCGGTCTCGACGTCCTCACAGAAATGCAGAAGGAGCCGGGCATCAACCTCCAGGTGACGGAGGACGAGACTCCTCCATCCGGCGACATCGACGCCCATCTCGTGCGCACCGCCAAGCAGCGAGGCTGGGCGATCATGACCAACGACTTCAACCTCAACCGCATCGCGCGCCTGGAAGGCGTTTCGGTGCTGAACCTCAACGAGCTCGCCCAGGCGATGCGGCCGGTGGCCATCCCGGGCGAGGAGATCGTGGTGACCGTGGCGCGCGAGGGCAAGGAGCCGGGTCAGGGTGTCGGCAGCCTCGACGACGGGACGATGGTCGTCGTTCAGAACGGTCGCAGGCTGCTGAACCAGACGATCACCGCAACCGTCACCTCGGTGATCCAGACCTCGGCGGGAAGGATGATCTTCGCCGAGCCGTCGGTCAACGACGGACGTCGTCAGACTGGCCGCGTCAGGGCGCCTCGCGAGGAAACCAGCTAGTCATGCCGACGGTAGGCGCGATCGTGGCCGCCGCCGGGACGGGCTCGCGGCTCGGCCGGGGGAGCAAGGCCCTCGTCCGGCTCAACGGTCGCACGACCCTCGCGCGCGTGCTGGAGCTGTTCCTGTCCCTGGATGAGGTGGACCGAGTCGTCGTCGTCGGCCCCCCGAGCCGGCTCGAGAGCGCCGAGCGTGAGGTGGAATCGCTCCACCCGCGCAAGCCGGTGGTCGTGAGGGCCGGCGGCGAGAGCCGCCAGGAGTCGGTGCGCATGGGGCTCGCCGCGATCGGTGAGTGCGACTACGTCCTGGTGCATGACGCGGCGCGACCGCTTGCGACGCCCTCGCTGGTACGCCGGGTCCTGGCGGCGGCGATGGAGTCGGGCGCGGCATTCCCGGCGATCGCGCCCCGGGACGCCGTGAAACGCGTCGAAGGCAACCGGCTGGTCGAGAGTCTCGACCGCTCCCGGGTCGTGCTCGCGCAGACGCCGCAGGGCTTCTCCTACGAGCTGCTGGCGCGCGCGCATCGTGAGGCGGCCGACGCAGGCCTGGTCGGCGATGACGACGCCCAGCTCGTCGCCGCGACTGGCCACCTGGTCACGGTCGTGCCGGGCGAGCCGGCCAACATCAAGCTGACGACGCCGGAGGACCTCGAGGTGGTGGAGGCGCTCATCCGGGAGCACGAGACCGCGGATCGGTGAGGGTCGGAATCGGATACGACATTCATCCGCTGGTCGCCGGCCGTCCGCTGGTGCTGGGCGGGGTGCGCATCGCGTACGACCGCGGCCTGGATGGATACTCCGACGCGGACGTTCTGACCCACGCGGTGATCGATGCGCTGCTGGGCGCGGCGGGAATGGGTGACATCGGCACGCATTTCCCCGCCGACGACCCGGACTACAAGAACGCCTCGAGCCTGAGGCTGCTCGAGAAATCGGTGTCGATGCTGGTCCAGGCGGGTTATCGCGTCGTCAACGTCGATTGCGTCGTGATCGCGCAGGAGCCCCGCCTGCACGGGTATCTCGCGGCCATGAGCTCGAATCTCGCCCACCGCCTCGGCATCATCGAGGTGAACGTCAAGGGCAAATCGCCCGAGGGCCTGGGTTCGCTCGGGGCGGCGGAGGGCATCGCGGCGCAGGCAGTCGCGACAATCGACGAGGCATGACGCTCCGCCTTCACAACACCCTGAGCGGGACGAAGGAAGTCTTCGAGCCGCTCGAGGGCGGCCACGTCCGCATGTACACGTGCGGCCCGACGGTCTGGAACTATGCGCACGTCGGCAACTTGCGTTCCTTCCTTTTCTATGACCTCGTGCGCCGGCACCTGCGCGTGTCCGGTTATCGCGTCACGCACGTCATGAACCTCACCGACATCGACGACCGCATCCTCGACCAGGCCATGCACGCCGGGTCCACCATCACCGAGTACATCAAGCCGTACGTGGAGGCGTTCTTCGAGGACATGGACGCCCTTCGGGCCGAGCGCGTCGAGCACTACCCGCGCGCGACGGAGCACATCCCCGAGATGATCGACATGATCTCAACGCTAATCGAGCAAGAGAACGCGTACGCGGCGGACGGGGACGTCTACTACAGGATCGCCAGCTTCCCCAATTACGGGGCGCTGTCGCACCTCGACCGCGCCGGGTTGAAAGCCGGCGCCCGCGTCGCGACCGACAAATACGACAAGGAATCCGTGAGCGACTTCGCGCTCTGGAAGAGGTCGCAAGCAGGGGACGAGAAGATCGGCGCTTCATGGGATGCGCCTTTCGGTGCGGGCCGGCCCGGCTGGCACATCGAGTGCTCGGCGATGAGCAAGCGCTACCTCGGCGAGACGCTCGACATTCACGCCGGCGGCGTCGACCTCATGTTCCCGCACCACGAGAACGAGATCGCGCAGTCGGAGGCCGCGAATCACCAGACCTTCTCTCGGTTCTGGCTTCACTCGGAGCACCTCTTCGACGCGACCGGGGAGAAGATGTCGAAGAGCGCTGGGGGCTTCACGACCCTTCGCGACCTGACCGGGGCGGGGTACGACCCCCTCGCGGTCCGTTTCTTCCTGATCGCGAATGCGCACTACCGCTCGCGGCTGCGGCTCAGCGCCGAAACGCTTCACGCGGCGGCGGAGCAGGTGCGGCGCCTGCGCGAGTTCGCCGACCGCGTCAACCGGACGAATCCCGCGGACGGCGACGACTCCGACCTGCTGCGCAAGACCGGCGAGGTGCGCGCCGCCTACCGCGACGCTCTGGACGACGACCTCAATCTTCCGCATGGTGTCGGTCTCGCGTTTGAGCTCATTCGAGAGGCCAACGCGGCGCTGGACGGAGGTCGGGTCGGCGCACAGAGCAAGGCCGCGCTGCTCGGGCTGCTCGATGACATCGACGCGCACCTCGACGTGATTCGGGCCGAAGAGCCCGGGCTCGCCGAAGAGGTCGAGCGCCTGATCGCGGAGCGGGAGTCGGCCCGAGCGGCGCGGGACTTCGCCCGAGCGGACCGGATCCGTGACGACCTGCGCGCTCGCGGCATCGCGCTCGAGGACTCGAAGGACGGCGTGCGGTGGAGGCGGATAGCCCTGGCTACCGAGGCTCCGGGGTCCTGACCTTCCCCGTCTCCGGGTCGTAGTAGTCCCGGGGGATCTGCGTGACGTTCTTGCCGAAGAGCACCAGCTCGAACGCTGGCTCGTCCATACCCTGCTGGCTGTGAATGTCGTGAGGTGGGTCGAGCCAGGTCACGAACTCGCCCGGGCCGAGCGCCTTCTCGTACAGGACCTTGGCGTTTCCATTCGAATCGAGCTGCCAGTGACGGTACCTGTCACGTCCGCTGACCACACAGGCAACGCCCCACGAGCCGTGGTTGTGGACAGGCGTCTCCTCGTCAGGCAAGAAGCGCGAGAACATCAAGGTGAGGCCGTCCGGGTCGCTCTGGAGCAGGGTGAACGATGAGCCGGCCCCGTGGAGCGTGCGCATCTCGGTCTCGGTTATGAATCCCGCGGTGCGCGAGGCTTCGGCGAGCAGGCGGCCGACGGCATTCAGCCTCTGCTCATCGACCCCGCCCGCGAGCAGCTCGCGAGCCTGGACCATGAAGTCTGCAACCATGCGGACAGGATAGTGCGGACCCTGATCCACGGCCGAAACGCGGTGCTCGAGGCGGCTCGTGCCGGCCGCGTGGTCAGGGTCTACCAGGCGGCGGGACTGGGCCACGACCCTCGCCTCGAAGAGCTGGCGAAGCTCGTGCCGGTCGAGGTCGTGCCTCCGCACCGACTCGACGTGATGGCGCCTGGCGTCAACCAGGGCGTCGCTGCCGAGCTCAAACCGCGCCGCGAGTGGACGCTCGACCAGCTCCTGGCCACGCAGCCCTCGCTGCTGGTGGCGCTCGACTCGATCCTCGACCCGCAGAACCTGGGCGCGATCGTCCGCACCGCCGAGGTTGCGGGCAGCGACGGGGCGATCATCCCCGAGCATCGCAGCGCCCCCCTGTCGCCGGCCGCCGCCAAGGCGAGCTCCGGCGCAGTGGAGCTGCTCCCGATCGCACGCGTGTCGGGAATGCCGTCGGCGATCGTGGAGGTGAAGCGCGCGGGGATCTGGTGCGTGGCCCTCGATCCACGAGGCGAGCTGGCGCCGTGGGAGTTCGATTTCACGCAGCGAGTCTGCGTGGTGGTCGGCAGCGAAGGCGCGGGCGTGCACCGATTGGTCAAGGAGCGGTGCGACGCTCGCGTCCGGCTCCCGGTGGCAGGACGGATCGCGAGCTTCAACGCGTCGGCGGCTGCGGCGGCGCTGCTTTACGAGGTGATGCGCCAGAGGGCCGCTCCAAGCACCCGCTCCTAAACTGTCTCCCGTGCCTGACGCAACCACGGAGCTAGAGCGCGCCTCAGAGGACATTCCGCTGACTCGCGACGCACGCGAGATCCTCGAGCGCGCGGTCGGGATCGCCTCCGCGCGGCTCTCGGTCGAGGTCACGCCGGCTGACGTGCTGGTCGCGACGGCCGAGCTTCCGGGCAGCCTCGCGGACCGCGAGATTCGGGCGCTGGGCTTCGATCCCGGGTCGATCCCGCCGCTGATACGCCCCAACGGCGCGCCCGGCACATTGCTCCCGCTGCGCCAGCTGCTGGTCAACGCCAACCGAGAGGCTCAGGTCCTCGGTCACTATCAGGTGGATTCGATCCACCTGCTGCTCGCGATGCTCTACAGCGACTCGCCCGCGACCGCCGAAGCTCTGCAGCAAGCCGGAATCACGCTCTACGACCTGCGCCGCCACGTCCAGAGCGGCGGCAAAGTCGACCTTCCGGCGCACCGCGACCCCACCCGTCCCGACGCGGCCCTCCTGCGCCGGCCCTGGCCGTCGCTCCGCGGAGTGCTCGGCATCAGTCCCGTGTTCATCGGCATCGCCGGCGCAACCGCAGTGTCAGGCGCAGCTCTGTGGATGAACGTCCTGCCGAGATTTGTCACCCCACTGACGCTGATCTTCGTCGTCGGCGGCTGGGTGGTCTCCCTGTGCATCCATGAGTTCGGCCACGCCGTGGTCGCTTACCTCGGTGGGGATCGCTCCGTCGCGGGCGCCGGCTACCTGACGCTCAATCCGCTGCGCTACGCCAACATCTCCGTGAGCCTCATCCTGCCCATCGTCTTCTTGCTTCTTGGCGGGATTGCGCTGCCCGGCGGCGCCGTCTACATCAATCACTCCGCGCTGCGCACGCGGGCGTGGAGCTCCGCCGTCTCGCTCGCCGGTCCGGTGGGGACTCTGCTGTGCGGCCTGGCGATTGGGGCGGTCTTCACGGTGGGGATGCGGCAGAGCTGGCTGAACCCGGAGAACGTCAACTTCTTCGCGGCGCTCGCGCTGCTGGGGTTCTTCATGTGCCTGGCGCTGGTGCTGAACCTGCTGCCCGCGCCGGGCCTGGACGGTTTCGGCATCATCCGGCCGTGGCTTCCGGCTTCGATGCAGTACGCCGCGGTGCGCTACGGCATGCTCTCGATCTACGCGGTGTTCGCGCTGTTGTGGTTCGTGGCTCCGGTGCGGAGCGCGTTTTTCCAGGTCGTGATCCGGTTGACCACGGCGTTCAACATCGATCAGTCGCTCATCTACTTCGGATTCATGAACATGCGGTTCTTCTGATCGCGTTGGAACGCCTGATCGTCGACGGCTACAACGTGATCCACGCCTGGAGCTCGCTCAAACGCCTTTTGTCCGACGCATCGATGGAAGCTGCGCGCGACAGGCTGGTCGATCGCCTTTCGGTGCTCGGAATGATTACCGGCGAGGAGGTGACGGTCGTCTTCGATGCTCATCACTCGACCTCGCTCGCCAACTCCGCTGACATCGTCGAAAACGTGCGCGTGATCTTCACGCGCAAGGGCCATTCGGCCGACCACGCCATCGAGCGCCTCGCCTACGCGGCAAGCCAGGCGGGGGATGTGATCACGGTCGCGACGTCGGACCGCTTCCAGCGTGACCTGGTCAGGGGCATGGGCGGCGCCGTGATCAGCGCCCTCGAGCTCGAACGTCGTGTCAACGACGCCGAGCAGGAGATGTCGCGTCGCGTGAAGCGCTACCAGTGACCGCCCAGGTCCGCCGGACCCGGATCGTCTGCACCATCGGGCCGTCGAGCACGGCGCCGCACGTGCTCCGAGCGATGGTCCAGGCGGGGATGGACGTGGCACGCCTCAACTTCTCACACGGGAACGAGGCCGCGCACCGCGAGGCGGCCGCCAACGTACGCGAGGCGGCGGAGGCTGCCGGCCGGCCGATCGCGCTGCTCGGTGACCTGCAGGGGCCGAAGATCCGCACCGGTCCGGTCGAGGGGACGTTTCAGCGCCTGGTCCGCGGACGGCCGGTGGCCCTGGTCGCGGCCCACGGCCGGCCCGCGCCCAACGAGATCGAGGTCAGCCACCGAGAGCTGGTGCAGGCCCTTAGGCCGGGCGACCGCGTGCTCCTCGACGACGGGCGCATCGAGCTGACGGTTCGCGGCGTGGAGGATGGTCGCGCCGAAGCCACGGTGGTGCGCGGCGGGCTGCTCGGCGAGCGGAAGGGTGTCAGCGTGCCGGGCCGGTCGCTCCCGTTGCCCGCGCTGACCGACAAGGACCTTGTCGACCTGAAGCTGGCCGTCGACCTCGGCGTGGACTATCTCGCGCTGTCGTTCGTGCGGCGGCCCGAAGACGTCGTTGCGTGCCAGGAGCATCTCGGCGGCAAGATTCCGGTGATCGCCAAGCTCGAAAAGCTCGAGGCGATCCGCCAGCTGACGCGGATCCTCGAGGTCGCGGATGCGGTCATGGTCGCGCGCGGCGACCTCGGGGTCGAGCTGAAGCTCGGTGACCTGCCTGCGGTGCAGAAGGACGTGATCGACCGCGCGAATCGCGCCGGCGTCCCGGTCATCACCGCCACCGAGATGCTGGAGTCGATGGTGACCTCGAACCGGCCGACCCGCGCCGAGGCGTCCGACGTGGCCAACGCCATCTGGGACGGTACGGACGCGGTGATGCTTTCCCAGGAGACGTCGATCGGGGCCCATCCCGTGGAAGCGGTGCGGGCGATGGCCCGGATCTGCCTGGCCGCGCAGAAGCACCCCTCGTATGAACGAGCTCGCCAGATCTGGCGCGAGCCGGGCGAGGTGGGGAGCGCGATCGCGCACGCCGCGGCCGCGACCGCCGCCGAGATCCACGCCAAGGTGATCATCGCCTTCACCGAGTCGGGAACGACAGCGCTGCGCTGCAGCAAGGCGCGGCCGCCGATGCCGGTGGTGGCGGCGAGCCCTCACCCGGAGGTGCTGCGACGAACCGCCCTGTATTCGGGTGTGATCCCTCTGCTGGTCAGCCCCGGCCGCGACACCGACGAGATGATCTCGAATGCGAGCGAGGCCGCTCTCGCGAGTGGCCTGGTCCGGGAGGGGGACAGGGTCGTGGTCGTCGCCGGAGTTCCGGTGGGCCGCCCGGGCCAGACCAACCTGTTGAAGGTCGAAACTGTTTAGAACTGTTTAGAGGGGGTCGGAGGGACACCTCGGCGACCAGAATTGCTGCGTGGCGCCCGCCTCCCATGGTCTGCTCGGCCGCATCCAGATGGCTAACGACGACGCCGCCCACAGGTTCGGGCCGCACACCGCAGAGGTCGAGTCATTCATCGTCGCCGCGGCAGAGCTGACCCCATGGCAATGGCGGCAGGTCCTGGTCACACGGGGCCTGGTCGGGTTGGTCACCAAGGACGCGGCCGGCCCGGCTGACACCGCTCGATCGATCCAGACCGCCATCCGGAGCAGCGAGCGGCGCATCTCGGAACCGATGGCCAGGGCCGGCGAGGTCCTCTTCGACACGCTCGTCAAGCGGAGCGAGGAGAAGCAGGTCACCGCCTGGCAGGCCATGACGGCGGTGGTCATGCGATCGCAGCTGACCCCGCTGAAATTTGCGGTCCACTACGCGCCGTTTGCCGCCTTCATCCCGCCGGCCGGCTCGGACGTGCTCGACCCGAAGACGCGTCGATTCATCCGCGCCCTCCACGACCTGACGAAAGACCAGGCGGCGATGCTCGGCCGGCGCTGGCGCCTCGAGCCCGCGATCTCGCACGCGCTCCTGCAGGCGGTGGCCAAGAACAGGCTGGCCAAGAGCGAGGAGGCCGTTGCGCTCGCCGCCCTGGCCCTGATTCCAAACCAGCTGACCGGAGACGAGGGGTGGTCCGCGGTACGGACCGCCGTCCACGGCGGTCGGGTGCTGGGAGCGCTGGCCGACTTGTCGCCGGAGCAGGTCGCCGAGCTGTGGGCGCCGATCGAGCCGGTCATCTCCCTGAAATCGCTGGATGAGGGCTTCGTGCAGGCAAACGGCGTCCGGGGCGCGGTGAACAGCGCGATCAGGAGGCTCACCAGGCCCCCGCGCGCAAAGGCGAGCGCGCCCGCGGTTTCCCGCGCGCCCGCTCCATTCGGGCCGAACCAGGCCGAGGTCGCGGCTTTCATCAAGGGCGTCGCCGAGCTCAGCCCGATCCAGTGGCTCCGAGTGCTCGACCGGCGGAAGCTGGTCGAGAGCATCGCTCGGGAAGGAAGCGTCGAGCCCGCCGGGTTGGTCAGGTCGATCCTCGCCGCCCTCGAGGGCACGCGCGAGCTCGACACCTACGCGCGCTGCCGCGTTTATGCAGCGGTGCAGCGGGCCGGATCTGTGCTGGAGTCGCAGGGCCGCAGCGACGTCGAACACGTCCGCGCCAGTCTCGAACCCTTTCAGCCGTCGATTGCATTCGAAGGGCTCAACGCCGGCGGATTCGCGCACAAGGTTGCGTCGCTGCGCAAGTCCGACTGGCAGCGCATCGCCGCGGCCGCGCCGGACGCCAGCGAGGAGGCCGTCGCTCCGGTGGTCAACGCGGGCACGGCGCTCATCGATTTTTTCGGCGGCCGTTCCGACGACGAGGCGGTCGCTGCCTGGCACGCGGTGTCCGCCCTGGTCCACCGCCGGCACCTGACCCCCATCAAGTTCGCCGCGTCTTACGCGCCGTTTGCGTCGGCCATCCCGGTGACCAATCCGCGGTCGCTTGGGGCGATGGTGTCGCGCTACGTCACCGCGGTCGGGCGGCTCGGCGCGAGCCAGTGCGCGACGCTGGCCAAACCCTGGCAGATCGACGAAGCGCTGTCGGTGGTGCTGGCGGGCGCAAGCGCCGACGGGAGCGCGCGGGCAGGCGAGGAGGCGGCGGCCCTGTCGGCGGTCGTTACCGTCCCGATGCGGCTCGCCGGAACCGGCGGGTGGTCGGCGGTGAAGACGGCGGCGTTCGGCGGCAAGGTGATAGCGGTGCGGACGCGCCTTTTGCCGCAGCAGCTCGAAGCGTTGTGGGAGCCGATCCAGCCCGCGATTCCTTTGTCGTCGCTCAACGCGCCTGCAAGGCCGCGACGCTAGGTCCTACCCTTCTTCGAAGTGGCCAACGCGCGAAGCAACGGCAGGCTTCCGAAGTTTCAGCGTGTGCTGGTCGTGTCCGCCCATCCGGATGACCCGGATTTCGGCGCCGGCGGCTCGGTCGCCCGTCTCAGCGACAGCGGCGCCGAGGTCACCTACGTGATCGTGACCGACGGCAGGCAGGGCGGCGAGGATCCCAAGCAGAAGGACTCCGAGCTCGTCGCGATTCGCGAGAAGGAACAGCGTGCCGCGGCCAGGGTGCTCGGCGTCAAGCGCGTCGAGTTCCTCGGTTACAAAGACGGACACCTCGCGCCCGACCTCAAGCTCAGACGCGACATCGTGCGCATGATCCGGAAGTACCGGCCCGAGCTGGTGATCACGCACCTCCCGGGCCGCGTTCTCGACGCGCCGATGGGCGGCTCGCATCCGGACCACCTCGCCGTGGGCGAGGCAACGATGGCCGCCGTCTACCCGGACTCACGCAACCCGCGCGCGTTTCGCTCCCTGCTGAAGGAAGGATTCAAGCCGCACGAGGTCAAAGAGGTCTGGATTCCGTTCTGGACGATGGGCGATTACCTCGTCGACATCACGCCGACGCTCGACCGCAAGATCGAGGCGCTGAGCAAGCACAAGAGCCAGATCGCCAAGCCGGGCCGCGAGTGGGACGTCGCCAAGTTCATGCGCAAGCGGCACCGCGACATCGGCAAGAAGGGCGGCTACCGGTTCGCCGAGTCGTTCAAGCGCATCACGGTCTAGCCGAGGCCCAGACCGGACCGACCACCGTCCAGATCGCGTCCGCCCAGGCGGCGTACTGCGCATCGCCGGGGTGGAGCTGGTCCGATGCGATCCAGCCTTCCGAACCGATGCGTGAGCTGCTCGCCGGGCCGATGTCGATCCAGAGGAAATCACGGGCGGCGGCTTCCTCGCGGGCGACGTCGTTGAAGACTCCGGTCAGCGCCTCGACCTGCTTTGCGCCGCCGAAGTCGGCAGCGGCCGGCACGTAGTGCCAGCTGGGGATCGATACGGCCGCCACCCGCCCGTGCGGCAGCTGCAGTGACGCGACCTTCGCGTAGATGGTCCGCAGCGAGCCGCGGTACCCGTCCGCGGACCGGCCCTGGACCAGGTCGTTGACCCCGATGAGGATCGAGACCAGGTCCGGCGTCATGCGGTCGAGGTACGGGAGCTCCTCCCGAATCAGATCCACGGTCGTGTAACCGTTGACCGCCGGGTTGGTCAGCTCGGCGCCCAATCGCGACGCGATGATGCGTGGCCAGCTCTTCGATTCGTCCGAGGCTCCGGTGCCGATCGTGTACGAGTCGCCCAGGGCGAGATATCTCAACGTTCGACGTCGGCCAGCGCGCTCCAGACCTCGACCTTGGTCTTGACCCGGCGAATGACCTCGTTGGTGAAGTCCGACGTCGAGGCCTGGCCGCCGAGGTCGGCGGTGCGCACCCCATCGGAAACAGCCTCCAGCGCGGCTTCGTAGATCGCTCGCGAGGCGCGACGCGCATCCTCACCCTTCATGTACCCGAGCAACGAGGCGACGGCCATGATCATCGCCATCGGGTTGGCGACGTTCTTGCCCTGGAGGGCGGGCGCCGTCCCGTGCGGCGCCTCGGTCATGGCCACCTTGATCGCACCCGAGTCGTCGAATGCGAGCAGTACCGACTCCGCGCCGGCGATGGTGCCGAACATCTGCATGACGAGGTCGGACAGCGTGTCGCCGTCGCGGTTCAAGGCGGGGATGACGAGCGCCTCGCCGCTGGTCGCGAGGAGGAGGGCGTAGGTTGCGTCTATGAGCTGCGGCTCGTAGCGGACGTCCGGGTTCCGCTGCGCCGCCGCGTCGAGCTCTTCCTTGAACATGCCTTCGTAAACCGGGCTGACGGTGAACTTGGGGCCGCCGAAGACTTTGGCCTCGATCCGGCGGGCGTGCCGGAAGGCGTAGTCGGCGACGATCCGGCAGGTGCGCCGGCTGATCTTCTCGGTCCGGTACGCCCACTCGTCCAGGTCGTGGCCCTCGCGCCACTCGCGGGCGCCGTAGGCGTCGTCGACAGCCATCCGGATCACCGAGATGGGGGAGTGGACGCCGGCCAGCGGCCGGACGCCCGGGATGCGCCGCCCGGTCCGGACGATGACCCGGCCGTCGATCTGTTTGCGGAGGATGGCGTTGGGGCTGCCGACGTCACCCGCCCCCTCGGGGGTGATCGTGGCCGCCTTGATGCCGAAGCCGAGCCGGCTCAGCGCCTCGGCGGCGTCGAGCACGCACTGGTTCCGGGTATCCCGGCGCTGCTCGAGGGACAGGTCGAAGTCCTGTGTGGCAACCTGGAAGCCGAGCACTCCTGGCTCGAGGACGCGGAGGGCCTCCCTCAGCAGCTCCTCCCCGGTCTGGTCGCCGTGGAGCACGGCGATCGTATGCGTCACTTCAGTGAGATTCTCCAACTCAGGGAGATTCTCCAACCTCTGGTACTATTGACACCGCCTAGGAAACCTAGGCTTTTTTCTTTCTCCCCACCAAAGAGCCGAGCATGGAAGACGTAATCACCCTGGCCTGCAGCGTCTGCAAGAGACGAAACTACACCACCTTGAAGAACAAGAAGAACGATCCCGACCGGATCGAGCTCAGCAAGTACTGCAAGTGGTGCCACAAGCACACCCCTCACAAGGAGACCAAGTAACCACCCCATGGCAGTAACCGCCCGCAAACGCGACGAGCCGAGAGCCCAGAGTGGCGGCATCGGCCAGTTTCTCCGCGACGTCTACGAAGAGCTCCGCAAGGTGGTCTGGCCGACCGGCGGCGAGCTTTACCGATACACGCTCGTGGTGATCTTCACCGTCGTGCTCCTCGGCCTGTTCATCGGCGGCACCGACTATTTCCTCAGCGAAGCCGCCAGGCGCGCGCTTTACAACAACGGAGTCCACTGATGGCCGTCGAGAAGAGCCAGACACCGACGCCGGAGGACGAAGCGCAGTGGTACGTCGTCCACGCCTACTCGGGGCATGAGGAGAAGGTCAAGAAGAACCTCGAGAAGAGGATCGAGTCGATGGACATGCAGGACAAGATCCTCCAGGTCCTGGTCCCGATGGAAGACGAGATCGAGATCAAGGACGGCAAGCGCCGCCACGTTCAGAAGCGGATCTTCCCCGGCTACATCCTGGTCAAGATGAAGATGTCAAACGAGTCCTGGTTCGTGGTTCGGAACACGCCAGGAGTGACGAGCTTCGTCGGTTCTGCCAACAGCCCGGTCCCTCTGCAGGAGAAGGAAGTGCGGGCCATCCAGAAGCAGATGAAGCAGGAGGCGCCGAAGATCCGGGTCGAGTTCGCGGTCGGCGAGTCCGTGCGCGTGGTGGACGGGCCGTTCACCGACTTCCACGGCAAGGTCGACGAGATCAACCCCGAGAAGGGCAAGCTGAAGGTGCTGGTCAACATGTTCGGACGCGAGACACCTGTTGAGCTCGACCTGCTTCAGGTTGAGAAGGTCCACTAGGCGCAGATGAGCAAGAAGAAGGTCCGGGCGGTGCTCAAGCTCGAGCTGCAGGCCGGCAGGGCCACGCCCGCGCCGCCCGTCGGCACGGCGCTCGGCCCGCACGGCATCAACATCATGGAGTTCACCAAGGCCTACAACGAGCGCACGGCCGCGCAGGCCGGCGACGTCGTCCCGGCCCTGATCACGATCTTCGAG
>JBKPCF010000030.1:0-5779 GCA_046727235.1 Candidatus Dormiibacterota bacterium | reverse complement strand
CGCAGGCTGAGGACGACGTTGCCCTCCTCGTTCTCGGGCTGGAGAACGTAGACCTTGATCTGATCGCCGGGCTCGAGGCCGACGTTGTCGACGTCCCCGCGCAGGCCGAGCTCCTTGCTCGAGATGACACCTTCAGCCTTGGCGCCGATGTCGACGAGGACCTCGTCCGGGTCTACTCGTACGACGACCCCATCCACGATGTCCCCGTGGTTGGGGGTTTTGAAGGCCTCCTCCTCGAAATGAAGGTAGTCCTCCATGGTCATCGCCATCGACGATTCCTGGTCGGTCCCCTCCTCTTCCTTATCGGTCAGGGCGACACCGGAATCAGTGGACAAAATACGAACCCCCTGAGAGTTATTGGTGTGGTCTTGGTCGTCAGAACGGCCTCCGCCAAAACGAGCGTCAATTGTACCGCACGAATGATCGCTAACCCGGGAAGGGTTTGGTGAGGTCGTGGTTGTCGAGCAAACGTGTTTTGCCGATGCGCACGGCCACAACCGCGAGTGGTTCTGACTGCGCCCCCGCCGGCTTCCGAAAAGTTGCCGGGTCGACCACCTCCGCATAGTCCACCTGAACAAGCGGCTCTACGCGCAGCCGGGCTTCGAGGACGGCCTGGAGGCGATCTGGATCCCGCTCACCTGACGCATATGCGGTCGCCGTCTCCCGCAGCGCTGCGCTGAGCGCGAGGGCCGCCTTCCTCTCGCGGGCATCGAGGTAGACGTTGCGGGAGCTCAGCGCCAGCCCATCGGGCTCGCGGACGATGGGCGCCACGCGAACCTCGACCCCAAGGTCGAGGTCGCGCGTCAGGCGCTGGACCACGGCTACTTGCTGCGCGTCCTTCTGACCGAAGTAGGCGCGGTCGGGCTCGACCGCGGCGAAGAGCTTCGTCACCACGGTGGCCACGCCTTCGAAATGACCCGGACGCCTCTCACCCTCCAGCGGCTCTGCCACGCCGCCGACCTGAACGCGGGTAGTCGAGTCACGCGGATACATGACCTCGAGAGAGGGCTGATAGATCGCGTCGACCTCCGCCCGAGCGAGCATCTCAATGTCGCGCGCGAGGTCGCGCGGATAACGCTCGAAGTCCTCGCCCCGGCCGAACTGGATCGGGTTCACGAAGATGCTGACCACCACGATGTCGTTCTCGCCGCGAGCGAGCTCGACCAGGCTCAGGTGGCCGGCGTGAAGCGCGCCCATCGTGGGCACGAGTCCGATCGAACGGCCCTCGACGCGCCACCGGCGCGACGCCTCGAGCATCGCGCCGGCGGCCTCGAGGACCACCACGCCGTCAGCCGCCGTACCTCGCCTCTTCGGACCCCACGAACTCGGAGGCTTCGCCGCGAGTTCGCGGGGGCCCCTGTGACTTGGAAATCGGTGCGGGTGACGCGCCGTTCGCCGAGTACTCGTGCTCGGGTCCTGGGAACCTGCCTGTGCGAACGTCCTCCGCGTACTCGTTCGCGGCGCGCGCCATGTCTTCGGCCAGGTTGGCGTAGCGCTTGACGAACTTGGGCGCCTTGCCCGTGGTCAGGCCCAGCATGTCGTGCAGCACCAGCACCTGGCCGTCGGTCGCGGGGCCGGCCCCGATCCCGATGGTCGGAATGCGGAGCGAGGCCGTGATCTCGGCCGCGAGCTGGCTCGGAACTCCCTCGAGCACGAGGCTGAACGCGCCGGCCTCCTCGAGCGCGTGGGCGTCGGCCTTGATCCGCGCCGCCTGCGCCTCCGTCTTGCCCTGGACCTTGAAGCCGCCCATCTGATGCACGAACTGGGGAGTCAGCCCGACGTGACCCATCACCGGGATACCAACTTCCGTCAGCCGTTTGGTGATCTCGACCACGCGGCCGCCGCCCTCGAGCTTGACCCCATGCATGCCCGCTTCCTGCATGAAGCGGCCCGCGCTCGTGATCGCCTGCTCGATCGAGGCCTGGTAGGACATGAAAGGCATGTCGCCGATGAGCAGAGCCTGTCGTGCGCCGCGGGCGACCGCCTTCGCGTGGTGCAGCATGTCCTCGAGCGTCACCGGCAAGGTGGTCGGATAGCCCAGCATCACCATGCCGAGGCTGTCGCCGACCAGCAGGATCGGGATGCCGGCCTCGTCGAGGATGCGAGCGCTCAGGAAGTCGTAGGCGGTGAGCATGGCGAAACGCCTGCCCTCGTCCTTGAATCGCTGGACGTCCAGCACCGTGGTCATCGCCGACCTCTCCTTCGGGTCGCTGCCACATCTCGGGTCAGCGCCCTTCTGGTCCGCTCGGCCGCCGCGGGGTCGAGTCCCGCCTCTTTTGCGATCCCGAGCGCAACCAGGGCGAGCATACGATAAAGGTCGGGGTTGTCCACAGCGCTGAGATGGCGGGTCACGGTGCCCGCATCGCCCCTGCGGATCGGCCCCGTGAGGGCTCGGACTGCACCGCGCTTCCGGATGTTGGCGACCGCTCCCTCGACGAGCGGCAGCAGCGCCTTAGTGGCCTCCGCCTCACTCCACCCGATCGTCGTCAGCGTGCGCACGGCTTCCGCCACCACGACGTCCACGAAGTTGGAGGCGTAGACCGCCGCCGCGTGATACAGGACGCGCTCGCTGTCGCCGACGTGTTTCGGATGTCCGCCGAGGCTTCTTGCGAGACTGCTCAATCTGCGTCGGAGTGCGGGCGTGGTGGCATCGACCGCGATCGTGATGTCGCGAAACGCGGATGGCGGTCGGGAGGCCGGAAACGACTGCAAGGGATGAAAAGAACCAATCGGGTTGTGGCCGAGCGCCTCGAGCGCATCCAAACCCAATGCGCCGCTCACATGCACAAACCGCAGCCTCCGGCCGGGGCCGAGCTTTGCCAACCTGGCCGCGACCGCTGCCACGGCATTGTCCGGAACCGCGATCACCACGGTGCCGTACCCGGGCAGCTTGCCGAACAGGTTATGGCCCGAGACGAGCGATGCCGAATAGCCAGCCGCGCGCAGCGCCCGCCACAGGCTTCGGCCCAGGTTTCCCCGGCCGACGACGTAGTAGCGATCTAGCGTGCTAGCTGGCTGAGGAGCTGGCCGCCGGACGCATCGGTTCCTCACGGAGGATCGCGTCGAGCTCGTTGCCGTCGATCGTCTCGACGGCCTTCAAGCGCTCGGCAACCAGGTCGAGCTTGTCGCGCTGCTGGGAGAGGATCGACTTCGCCGTCTGATAGCCGTGATTCACGATCGAGCGGACTTCCTCGTCGATCATCGCGGCAACCTCTTCCGAGTAGTTGCGCTGCTCGCCGAGGTCGCGGCCGAGAAAGACGAGCTCTTCCTTGTGCCCCATCGTCACGGGTCCGAGCTTCTCGCTCATGCCCCACTGGGTCACCATGCGGCGGGCGATGTTGGTCACCCTCTGGATGTCGTTCTCCGCGCCCCACGTGACGTCGTGGAACACGATCTCCTCAGCGACCCGGCCTCCCATGGCGGCTGCGATCTGGTCCATCAATTCGGCCTTGCTCCTGAGGTAGCGGTCCTCGGTCGGCAGGTACCACGTCAGGCCGAGCGCCTGGCCACGCGAGATGATCGAGACCTTGTGCACCGGGTCGCACTTGGGGAGCGCCTTGGCGACCAGTGCGTGTCCGACCTCGTGGTATGCGGTGACTTCCTTCTCGTGGTCGGACAGGCGCCGGCTCTTGCGCTCGGGACCGGCGATCACGCGCTCGATCCCTTCGCCGAGCTCCTCCATCCCGATCACCTTCTTGTTCGCGCGAGCGGCCAGGATGGCGGCTTCGTTGATCAGGTTGGCGAGGTCCGCTCCGCTGAATCCCGGCGTCTGCCGCGCCAGCACGTCGAGGTCGACGGTCGAGTCGAGCGGCTTGTTGCGCGCGTGCACGTCGAGGATTGAGCGGCGGCCGCGGATGTCCGGGCTGTCGAGCGTGACGTGACGGTCGAATCGACCGGGTCGCAGCAGCGCGGGGTCGAGCACGTCCGGGCGGTTGGTGGCCGCGATCACGATGACGTGCGTGTTGGTGTCGAAACCGTCCATCTCGACCAGCAGCTGGTTCAGGGTCTGCTCGCGCTCGTCGTGGCCGCCGCCCAGCCCGGCGCCGCGCTGGCGGCCGACCGCGTCGATCTCGTCCACAAACACGATGCAGGGCGAGTTCTTCTTGGCCTGGTCGAACAGGTCGCGGACGCGGCTTGCGCCCACGCCGACGAACATCTCGACGAACTCTGAGCCGGAGATGGAGAAGAACGGAACGCCGGCCTCACCCGCGACGGCCTTGCTGAGCAGCGTCTTGCCGGTGCCTGGAGGTCCGACGAGCAGGACACCCTTCGGGATCCGGGCGCCCAGCGCCACGAATTTCTCCGGGTACTTCAGGAACTCGACGATCTCGGTCAGCTCCTGCTTGGCCTCGTCGACGCCGGCCACGTCGGCGAACGTGATGGCGGGTTTGTCACCCGCGATCAAGCGCGCTCGAGAGCGGCCGAAAGAGATCGCCTGGTTGTTGCCGCTCTGGGTCTGTCGCAGGACCCACCACATGAAGGCGGCGATCAGGATGACCAGGATGATGTTGGGGAGCAGCACGCTGATCAGGTAGCTGCCGCTGCTGTTCTTGTCGAACTTCACGTTGACGCCGTAGCCGGACATCTTGTCGGCGAAGGTCGCGCATCCGCTGCTGCAGTCCGGCACGACGACGTTGTGCTTCTTGCCGCCGTTCTCCGTCGCCACTCCGTCGGTGCCGTTGATCTCGAGGTCGGTGACCTGGCCTTTCGAAGCCCTGTCGACCAGCTCTGAGTACGTCCAGTCCCCCTGGTTCTGGCTGCTCTGGATCGAGCTCCAGGTGAACCAGAAGATGAGACCGAGGACCACGACCAATGCGAAATAAAAGAGGCTGGAGCGCGGGAACCGACTCAAATCAGATCTCCTAGGGGATTTGGAGTTTCAAGCCTAACAACTTTTTGCGACGGGAGCGCCGGCATAGGCGTGATCGCGACGTGCATGGAGCTTTCGCCCGGAACGCCGGCCAGCTCGGAGTCCACCGCCAGTCCCGGAACCCAGGCCAGGCGGTCGCCGGCGAACACGAGCGGCCATGTGTCGCGTTCCTCGCGCGGCACGCGCGCGTCGACAAAGATGTCCTGGAGCTTGCGGGTGCCTCGTCCGCCGACCGGTCGCATGCGCAGGCCTGGCTCGCGAAATCCGACACGCAGGTCGAGCCCGGCGCGCAGGTGCGCGGCCTGCCGGTCGGCGCATCCGGCGCAGGTCGTCACCTCCAGCCTTGCGGCCTGGCGGGGACGGTGCGCGGGAACGACCTGCATGAGGCTCCCCACGATACGGAAACGCAAGCCGCCTGGAAGATCGACTCCCCGACCCCCCTGACCAGGACGCGCCAGCCCAAGCATTGCTTCGATGTGCTTCCTGGACAGCCCTGGCTGACGCCCTCCCGCCTCGACGTACATTCGCTTCAACACCTCGACGGGTGCACCTGTGCTCTCCGCCACCTCCTGCCAGCGAGCGGCCGCCAGCGCGGCGGCGTGCAGAAGTCTTGTGAGTCCGGGCCGGTCGCGCTCGAGCTCGGGCAGGATCTCCCGACGCATGCGCACGCGCGCAAAACGGGTGTCCTGGTTGGCGGGGTCTTCGCTGGCGACGATGCCGCGCTGGTCGAGGAACTCCCGAATCTCGCTCCGCCACGTGCTCAGAAAAGGACGGACGAAATGCCCGCGCCGCGCCGGCATGCCGCGAAATCCCGCAAGCCCGCAGCCCCGCAGCATGTGCAGCGCGACGCCTTCGACCAGGTCGTCGGCCGTGTGGGCGATCGCGACGTCGTCGGCGCCCGCATCGGCT
>JBKPCF010000029.1:0-11651 GCA_046727235.1 Candidatus Dormiibacterota bacterium | reverse complement strand
GTCTTGGGTCCCCGCACGACCTCGCACAGCTGCATGACCGTGACCGGGTGGAAGAAGTGCATGTTGCAGCAGCGCTCCGGGTGGCCGCTGAAGTCGGCCAGGCGGCTGATCGCGATCGTCGATGAATTGCTGGCGAGGATGGCATCGCCCCTGGCGTGCTCGCCGAGCATTTCGAACACGCTCTTTTTGGCGTCGAAGTTTTCGATCACGGCCTCGATGACGAGGTCGGCGCCGGGCGCGGAGGCGGCGAGGTCGTTGGAATCGTGGATGCGCCGGAGCGCCTCGTCGCCCTGCTGGCGGGTCAGGCGACCTTTCTCCACCGAACGGTCGACCAGCTTCTCGTTCTGCATGCGGGCTTTCTCGAGCTGGCCGGCGACCGTATCGACGAGGGTGACCTCGTAACGGCCACCCAGGGCGGTCTGGAGCGCGATCTGCGAGCCCATCGTGCCCGCGCCCACGACCATCACCCGCTTCAATTCATGCATGCGGGTGAGCATGAAGCAATTCGAGGAAGCGGCGCAGGCGGCGATCGATTCGATTCCCGACGAGTTCCGGCCTTACCTCGAGAACACAGAGTTCATCCTCGAGGACTCGTCACCCGACGGCCTGATGGGTCTTTACGAAGGTGCCGGAGCGCTACACGCGGGCGAGGGCTTTCCGGAGCGCATCACCCTATACAAACGCTCGCACGAGGAGGCATGCGCGACGATGGAGGAGCTCGTCGAGGAGGTCAGGCGGACGATTCTCCACGAGGTGGGCCACCACTTCGGCATGGGCGAGGATGACCTTCCTTATTAATGCAGCGACCAGAATGCTCGGTCCCACAAGATCAGCGGGTCGCCTCTCCCCAACGCAGCCGCCTCCACCTCGGCGACGCAGATGTCGTGGTCGCCCGCCGGGTGCATCTGGGTCACGCGACATTCGAGCCAGGCGGCGCAGCCGTCGATCAGCGGAATGCCGTTCGCGCCCAGCCGGTGCGGCAGCGACTTCCACTGCAGGTCGATCGCGGGTGCGCGGCCGGCGAAGCGGTCGGCGATGAACTCCTGCTGCCTCGTCAGCAAGCTCGCGTTGAACGCCCTGGTCTCCAGGATCGCCGCCCGCGTGGCGGAGTCACGCTCCAGTCCAACGAGCACCATCGGAGGCTCGAGCGAGATCGAGACGAGGCTGCTGGCCGTGAGGCCGCGGTAGTCGTCTCCTAGGCGCGCGCTGACCACGACCACACCGGCCGGAAGCTGCGCCATGGCATCGCGGAAGTGCTGGCTCGACACGTGCCGGGCACAGCCTAGCGACCGTGACCCCGCGGGTAGAATCGAGTTCGAAACCTGGCGGCGACGTAGCCAAGTGGCAAGGCAGAGGTCTGCAAAACCTCCATCCCCAGTTCGATTCTGGGCGTCGCCTCCAATTCCAAATCCGCCGATTCAAACCCACTCAAATGAATCGGGCCGCCTTGAGAGCGGCCCGATACCAGCGCGGTTTGCCTGAAGAGCTTCTACGTGTGCATCGGGGTAACGGTCACCTGGAATGTAACCCCAGGTGCCGAGAAGCCCAGTAGATCGACCGTCGAGAAGTGACCTTTGATCGCGGGCGCGATCCGCATGAACTCAGGCCCGCTGTCCAGGGTGATGCCACGGCCCTGGCCGGTCAGGACGTCGATCTCATGCGTGATGACGATGAATGGCACGCCGTTGAGGGCGGTGACTATGTAGGTGCCGCTCGCGTGCTCATGGCCGGCACCCGCGAGTCCCGGACCGGCAGGAGTCGACATGTGGCCGCAGAAGGTCACCTCGCCATCAAACGTGCCGTCCTGGTTGAACACTGCCCACGCCCAGAATCCGCCCAGCATGTTGCCGCAAACATCCGGGTTATTGCAGTTCATCGATGCCGTGACCTGGTAAAGCTGGACGTTCCCCTTGCTGTTGCCATAGTCGGCCGACACCGGAGTTGAGCCGCCGATCGCTAGAACGGCGACGATTGCGGCGATCAGCCCGATCGCCCGAACACGCCTCAGTAGAAACAATGTGTGCCTCCTCCCTCAGGGCAGTTTGCCCTCCGCGACTGACTCGATGGGGCGCCATGTGCGCCCAGCTCGTAGAAGCTACCCCGTCACGAACGATCAGTCCATAGGACGGTTTGCCCAAAGCCCACGCAGCTGATCCAGAACTACCGGGCTCAGAAAGATGCCCACCCTTCGGATACGGTTTCGCGGACAGTCAGTACCATACCCGGCGATGGCCGTTTCGCAAATCAAGATGCCCCAGCTCGGCGAATCCGTGACCGAGGGCACCGTCGACAAATGGCTCAAGCACGAGGGCGATTTCGTCAAGCGAGATGAGCCGCTGGTCGAGGTGGTGACCGACAAGGTCAACGCCGAGATCCCGTCGCCGTTTGAAGGCAAGCTGGTCAAGATCGCCGTGAGCGAGGGCGAGACCGTGCGGGTTGGCGCCGTCATCGCCCAGATCGAGACGGCGGCGGCAGCCGGCGCACCGGCCAAAGCCAAAGAGGAGAGCGCCGCACACACCGAGGTGTCGCCGCCGGAGCCGGCCGGCAAAGCAGCCCCGCAGCCTGTGCCGCGTGCCACGGACGGAGGCGAGCACGCGCGCCTGTCACCCGCGGTTCGCAAGCTTGCCGCGGAGCACGACATCGACCCGACCACCATCCGCGGCTCCGGGATGGGCGGCCGCGTGACTCGCGATGACGTGCTGGCCGCGCTCGAGACGACGGCAGCGGCTCCCCAGGCTCCACCAAGAGCCCCGGCGCCGGCCCCCGCACGCGTCGACGGCGCGCGCGAAGAGCTCGTGAAGCTCAGCGTGATGCGCAAATCGATCGCCGAGCACATGGTCCGCAGCCTGGCCACCTCGCCTCACGCGTGGACGCTGCAGGAGGTCGACGTCACCAACCTTGTCCGGTACCGCGAAGCGGAGAAGGACAGCTACAAGTCACGTCACGGTGTGGCGCTGACCTATCTCCCATTTGTCGCCCAGATCGTGTGCGGGGAGCTGAAGCAGTTTCCGTGGCTCAACTCGACCTGGAGCGACGACGGCGTCATCCTCAAGCGCTATGTCAACCTCGGTGTCGCGGTGGCGATCCCGGACGGCCTGATCGTGCCGGTGGTGAGGGATGCGGACAAGCTCGGCTTCACCGACCTGGTGCGGGCGATGAACGACGTCGTGGAGCGGGCCCGCAACAAGCAGCTGAAGCCTGATGATGTTCAAAACGGCACCTTCACCCTCAACAACACCGGCGCCACGGGGTCGATCGCGAGCCAGCCGATCATCAACCAGCCGCAGGCCGCGATTCTGACCACAGAGTCCATCGTCAAGCGACCCGTCGTCATCGGAGAGGCAATCGCGATCCGCCACATCATGAACATGTGTCTCAGTTTCGACCACCGCATCATCGACGGCATGATGGCCGGCCAGTTCCTGAACGCGATCAAGAAGCGGCTCGAGGAATGGAGTCCCGGTAGCATCCAGTTGTGAGCACGGCGGAGCCCATCAGGATGGCGCCGATCCCGGAATGGATCCGCGTCCGGGTGACCGAAGGCGAGAACTTCAAAGAGCTGAAGCAGATCGTCCAGGGGCGCCGCCTGCACACCGTTTGCGAAGAGGCGCGCTGCCCCAACATCTTCGATTGCTGGAACCGGCGGACGGCGACGTTCATGATCCTAGGCGACGTCTGCACGCGGGCTTGCAGGTTCTGCGCCGTTACCTCCGGCCGGCCGGCTGAGCTCGACCTCGGCGAGCCGCTGCGGGTCGCTGAGTCTGTCGCCGAGCTGGGGCTGAAGCACGCGGTGATCACGTCAGTCGACCGCGACGACCTGAAGGACGGTGGCGCGGGAATCTTCGCCCGCACGATCCGAGCGATCAGGCGGCGAAGCCCGGGGACCACTATCGAGGTGCTCACCCCAGACTTCCAGGGCGATTTCGCGGCCGTCCGGACGGTTGTCGAGGCGAGGCCTGACATCTTCAACCACAACACCGAGACGGTGCCCCGCCTGTACGCACGGATCAGGCCCAAGGCGGTCTACGCGAACAGTCTTGCGTTGCTCCGTCATGTCAAGGCGCTCGCGCCTGACATGGTGACGAAGTCGGGACTGATGGTTGGCCTCGGCGAGACCCCCGAAGAGCTACTCGAGGTCTTTCGCAACATGCGAGCCCACAACATCGACGTGTTGACGGTCGGACAGTATCTGAGACCGTCGAAAAAGCACGCCGAGGTGGTCCGGTATTACCGGCCTGAAGAGTTCGTCCGCCTGAAGGACCAGGCTCTGGCCATGGGCTTCGGTCACGTCGAAGCGGGTCCCTTGGTGCGCTCTTCCTATCACGCCGATGAGCAGATCCCTGCCGCGCGTAAGAGTCAGCTGGCTGGGTAGCGTCCCTTACCAGGAGGCCTGGGACTTGCAGGCCGGGCTGGTCAGGGAACTGCGCACCGGGTCTGGCGGGGACACGCTCCTGCTGCTCGAGCACCCGCATGTATTCACGCTCGGCAAGGCTGCCTCGGAAGGCGACCTGCTGTGGGACGACGCGGAGCGGACGCGTCACGCGGTCGAGGTCGTCTGGTCCGACCGGGGCGGCGAAGCCACCTACCACGGTCCGGGCCAGCTGGTCGGCTATCCGGTCCTCGACCTCGTCCATCTCGAGATGACGATTCCGCAGTACCTCGAGCAGCTGGAGCGGTCCTTGATCGAATACCTGGCCGGGCTGGGGATCGACTCAGAGCCAGGGGACCCTGGCTTCACGGGTGTCTGGCACCACGGAGAGAAGCTGGCGGCCATCGGGATCAAGCTCAACCGCTCCGTGGTCAGCCACGGCTTCGCCCTCAACCTGACCACCGACCTCGCCTATTTCGAAGGAATAGTCCCCTGCGGCCATGCGGAGCGCCGGCCCACGTCGGTGGAGGCGGTGACCCGCCGCCGAATCGACACCCGGACCGCTGCCGAGGCGTACGCCCGGAACTTTGCCACCACTTTCGGGGTAGAGCTGGATTGGGTGCCGGACTTGAAGGGAACAACCGTACGAAACTGAAGGAATAGGACGAGTTACTTCTTCGGTATTCATAGCGTTGAGTTATCGGGAGTTGGGGATCGAGATCGGTAACCGGTTTGGCCCCACTCGTTATCGGGTAAGTGGGTTATGAGCATGGCAACCAACCGGAAGACCGCTGACAAGAGTCGCGCGGAGCTCGTGCGCCTGGACAGCGTCTCCATGGACGAAGACGACGAGATCCTGCCCGACTTCGAGGCCGAGGTCGACGACGGTCGCCGCGTGTGGGTAACCGCGGTGCTGGAGCGCACGGCCGTCATCGAGCCTGCTCCTGGTGAGCCGAAGGTGCTGGTCAACCGCCGGCGCCTTTTCGTCAACCCGCGAGACCTGCGTGTTCGCCACCTCGCCAGCAAGGAGGCAGCGCGGCGCGGCCGCGAGGCTGCCCGCCAGCTCCGACTCCAGGAACAGCACAGCTCCGCCGCCTGAGCGCCCGCTTACGCTTCGTAAGTCGGCTTCCGTCCCTCTGGTAACATTCGCTGCTGCCGTGATGAACGGCGCCTGCTGATTTCCGCGGCGCGATTCCGCCGCCTAGCCCGAGGGAAGGCACCACATGAGCAAGACCGTCGAACTAGTCTCGCTGGCCAGCATCATCCCGCCCCCCAACCACGAGGTGAGCGGCGGCTTCAATGCGATGGTGGATGGAAAGCAAGTACGGGTCCGTGCGGTGCTGGAGCGAACGGTGGTCATCGAGCATCAGGAAGGCGGCGAGCGCAGCGTGGTGCGCAAGGACTCCTGCATGGTCAAGCCGTCGGCTGTGGCGTTCGTGCTCGGGAACCCCAACAACGGGGTCGGGCCGCGACAGTGGCGGCGCCTGCCGGGCAAACCCCCCGCACCGGCTAAGTAACCGTCGGGGTTCGCGGCCCCAAAAAAGCGCACCTTCCCCGGGCCCTCCCTCCCCCCGCCTTGCCGTCCCTCCCCCGCCGGCACACCTGGACGGCAGGCTAGAGCTCAAAACCTGCGACCACAACCCAGCCTGTTAAGGCCCGCTTCGCCTCAGTCGATGTACTTCTGGGCGACCAGTGTGAGGAAGGGCTCGAAGTTCTCCGAGAGTGCCACCGCCTCGAACGCCTTGCGCGCCTCGTCGAACCGCCCTCTCGCCCACACCTCCTCCCCGTAGCGCTCGCGCAGCTTCGTCATCTCGTCGTCCGCGATCTCGCGCACCAGGTCCGCGCTCACTGTCGGACCCTCGCTCAGCCTGGAGGAGTGTTTCACCCACTGCCAGATCTGCGACCGCGAGATTTCCGCGGTCGCGACGTCCTCCATCAGGTTGTTGATCGCCGCCGCACCGACGCCGCGCATCCACGACTCGATGTACTGGATCCCGACGCTCACGTTCATCCTCAGCCCGTTCTCGGTGATCGTCCCGCCCGGCACCTTGACGTCGGAGAGCTGCGACGCGGCCACCGACACCTCGGGGCGCTGTCGCTCCAGCTGGTTTGGCCGCGAGCCGAGCACGCGGTCGAAAGCCTCGGTCGCGGTCGGCACGAGGTCTGGGTGCGCGACCCAGGTGCCGTCGAACCCGTCGCCGGCCTCCCGGTCCTTGTCCTCCTTGACCCTCTCCAGCGCGACGCGATTCACCTCAGGGTCGCGCCGCGACGGGATGAACGCGGCCATGCCGCCCATCGCGTGGGCGCCGCGGCGGTGGCACGTCTTGACGAGCAGCTCCGTGTAGGCGCGCATGAAAGGCACGGTCATCGTCACCTGCGCGCGGTCAGGGAGCACGAACTCCGGCCGGTTCCGGAACTTCTTGATGATGCTGAAGATGTAGTCCCATCGCCCCGCGTTCAGACCGCTCGAGTGGTCACGCAGCTCGTACAGGATCTCGTCCATCTCGAAGGCGGCGAGGATCGTCTCAATAAGGACGGTGGCGCGGATCGTTCCGCGCGGGATGCCCAGCTCGTCCTGTGCCAGGTTGAAGACGTCATTCCAGAGCCGGGCCTCGAGGTGGCTCTCGATCTTCGGCAAGTAGAAATACGGCCCGCTGCCCTTCTCGAGCAGTCGTTCGGCGTTGTGAAAGAAGTAGAGACCAAAGTCGAACAGGCTGCCCGACATCGGCTTGCCGTCGACCTCGACGTGCCGCTCGTCCAGGTGCCAGCCGCGCGGGCGGACCAGCAGCGTCGCCACTTCCTCGTTCAGCCGATAGTCCTTGCCCTCGGGGCTGGTGAAGTTGATCCGCCGCTCGATCGCATCGATCAGGTTGACCTGGCCCTCGACCAGGTTCGACCAGGTCGGCGAGTTGGCATCCTCGAAGTCGGCCATGAAGACTCGCGCACCCGAGTTCAGAGCGTTGATCAGCATCTTGCGGTCGGTGGGTCCCGTGATCTCGACCCGGCGGTCCTGCAGGTCGTTGGGCGCTTTGGCACCGGTCCACTCGGAATCGCGAACCGAGCTCGTCGTGACCAGGAATTGCGGCGTCTCCCCGGCTTCGAGACGCGTCTGGCGC
This sequence comes from Candidatus Dormiibacterota bacterium, assembly GCA_046727235.1. GTDB lineage: Bacteria > Chloroflexota > Dormibacteria > Dormibacterales > Dormibacteraceae > 40CM-4-65-16. The sequence goes on along the minus strand of JBKPCF010000029.1, from coordinate 4,166 downwards.
TCATCGCGCAATCGGAGAAGCTCGTGCCGGCGACCGCCAAACTCGCGCTGGAGCCGGGCGACGAAGGCAAGTGCCTTGGGGGTGAGAACTTCGGCGGCTCGGCCCTCCACGGCGCCCTTCAGCTGCGCGTGCTGAGTGGTGGCCATCGCCACCAATCTAGCTGAGCCCTCTGCTGTCCGGCGAGTCGCGCTATAACGTGCGCCCCGGACCGGCCGCCAGCCGTCGTCTGGGGAGTGTTGGCCGGCTCGCGGCCATGGTGGCGGGACGAACGTCTACGCCCGTTCAAGCCGGAAGAGGTGACAGGGGACACGAGCCAGGGATAGGCGACGGTCCCGTCCTGGGCGTTTTATGCCAGCCGAACCTCACATATGGCCTATCTTCACCGTAGTCGCCGCCTTCTAGAGTCAGATCGGCATGGCGCGATCGCACGAACTCGACGCTACTGGCGTGATCCCCAGATTCAGCGTGGTAATACCGACCTACAATCGCCGCCGCTCGCTTGAGCGCGTCCTGAACGGACTGAAACTGCAGGAATACCCACACGAGCAGCTCGAGGTCATCGTCGTCAATGACGGGAGCGAGGACGGCACCTCCGACATGGTCAGGCAGGCCAACCTCCCGTTCGCGGTCGGTCTGCTGGAGGAGGGCAACCTTGGACCGGCCGCGGCAAGAAACCTCGGCGTAGAGCATGCGCATGGCCCCTTCGTCCTTTTCCTTGACGACGACGTCATCCCGACACCCCAACTCTTGATCGAACATGCCGCGGCCCACGGAAATCGCCTCGATCGGGTGGTGATCGGAACCATGCTCGGCAGTGGTAGAGAACGCGCGCCGTGGCTGCGATGGGAGTCCGTCAAGCTGGCGGAGCAGTATGCCGCGATGGAGCGCGGGGCCTTCAAGCCAACTCCATGGCAGTTCTACACAGGCAATGCTTCCGTCAGGCGCGAGCACGTGCTGAACGCGGGCGGATTTGACGCGCGCTTCCGACGCGCTGAGGACATCGAGCTCGGGTTCCGACTCGAGCGACTCGGCCTGGAATTCGTTTTCCATCCCCAAGCCGCCAGCCTGCATCTGATGCGACGGTCCTGGGCGGCGTGGCTCGACGCCGCCCGGCAGTATGGGCGGAACGACGTCACCTTTGGCAAGGTCGACGAACGCGTGGTGGAGGAGACGATGTATCGCCACCCATTGACGCTGCGCCTCATTGAATGGGGGATCTCCCACAAGCGACTCCGTTCGCTCATACCGCCACTGGCCCGAGCGGCCGCCTCCGCGAGCTATGGGTTGCGGTCCTCGGACGCCGCCATGGCAGTCTGTGGGGCCATCTTCAACCTCAACTACTGGCTCGGGGTGGAGGAGAAGGTCGGCGCCGCGGAAGCGAACAGGTTGCTGCGTGCGGTGCTCGACGGCGCCATTTCCACCGATGCCACTGCCAAGGCCGAGGCGCAGGGAGACGATTTGATTCGCATTCGTCTTGGTGATCGCAGTCGGTAGAGGCATGGCATTCGACGCTCGCACACCGGGACTTCCGCCTAGGCCCACCGGACGGATGCGCCGATTCCGTATGGGCGCTGGCTGAGGGTACGCTCAGGCTGGAGTGGTCTACCGCGCAGTCGACGTCGTGTTCCAGTATCTGAAGCCGCTCATCGCGCTTCTGGTCGTGATCCCAGTGGCTGTGGGCGGGTTCGCGTTCGCATTCGGCCGGGCGGATCTGGTGACCGCGCGAGTATGGGCCGACCGGCCCATCATCACGCCGGACTTCACATCGGACCTCTACTCCAGCAGCGACAGTCCGGCCCAGCTTGAATCGGCACTCATGCTGGAGCTGATGGGCACCGATTCCTTCGCGACCAGCGTAGAGAAAGCGGTCCAGCCGGGATTCGACACATGGTCGGCGTCGGCACAGAACCAGGCGCTTGCGGAGCTCAGGGGCGCCTTCAGCGTCGCGCCGCAGGGTGAGCACCTCTTCGTAATCAGCTACATCTCGAGACAGCCTGCTTACGGGATCAGCGTTCTACAGGCGATCATCCATTACTACGGCCTCGCCGTGACCGAGATCGAGGCCAGCCAGGTGAGTGCCGCAGCCGGCACGCTGCAGGCTAGCCTCGAGGCGGCCCAGCAGACGATGAACCGCGCCGTCTCTGCTCTCCAGGCTTACCAGGCGCAGCGGCACCTCTCATTCCAGGATGCGCAAAGAGACCCCAACTACACCACGCTTCTTGGCCAGGCCAGGCTGCAGACCGACAATTACCTCAGGCTCCTCGCACTGGTCGACGCCGCGCAGGCGTCGCAGCAGGCAGTCACCAGCGTGCAGGCCGCGATGTTCCATGTCGTGGACCCACCGGCGGTGGCGCGGACGTCCCTTCTCAGTCCGACGACTCCAGGCCTCAAGCAAGCCGCTGTGGCCATGGGCATCGTGGCGATCCTTGAAGCTCTCCTGGTCTACGTCGTCGCGCGCCGCGATCCCACCATCCGATCCGGAGAGGACATCCGGCGAGCAATCGGCCTGAAGCCACTCGGCAGCGTGCCTCTACTGGGTTCGGAGTGATCGCTGGCCGCCCGAAGACCGCGGATGCCCTCCGGGAGGCGCTGACCGCGATCGCAGAGGGCACCCGCCCCCCGCGCCTGGGGTATGCACGCCCTCCTGGCGAGTCGCTGAACCAACCTCCATTCGACAACGCTTTCGTGGACCGCTGCAGAGTGGCGCTCATCAAGCTGATCGGTCTCGATGATGAGGGGGTCGTCGCCATCAGCAGCGCCAAGCGAAGGGAGGGACGGTCGTCAGTTGCCGCTGCAATGGCAACCGCCCTGACGCGCACGCGCGGCGAGGGCGGTGTGCTCCTGGTGGATGTGGACTTTGCGCGGCCGATGCAGGCAGATCTGTTCTCAGTCGCGCCCAAGCCCGGCCTGGCGGACTTCCTCGAGTTGCGAGAGAGGCTGCGGATAGTCTTCGGCGGTCACGGCCGGCAGCTGGCGCTACTTCCAGCGGGCGAACGACTGGGCGACCCGGCTTTGCTCCTTCACCAGCTGAGCCAGGACGGGCTGTTACCGGTATTCCGCGAGCGCTTCCGGTGGGTGGTCCTCGATCTCCCACCGCTCGACCTCAACCCCGAGGTGTCGGCGCTCGCGAACCAGGCGAATTGGACAATCATGGTGGGCTGGCACCGCCGCAGCACGGTTGATCAGCTGCGCGGGGTGCAGGAGCACCTCGTTGCTAAGAATCGAGCGGGCTTCTTATTGACGGGGTACTCGACGCGTATCCCGGGCTGGCTCAGCCGACTGCTCTAGCGTCCCGGCGGTACCGGGATGGCCTGGAACGATCGTCAGGCCACGGCTCGCGGCTCTTCCGGTGGTGAGGGCTCTAGACCGGTCATGTCTCGGACTGACTGGCGCGGCTGCGCCCGCACGGCGACGCCCACCCTTCGCGCAGCCTCCAGTCCGCCCAGCAGGCAGCCCATCAGGATGTCGATGCGAAAGCTGACGAGGCCCTTGTCCAGCCAGCCGTCCGCGAGCCACCCGATCACTGCGCAGATCACCAGGGTTCCATAGAGGCCGTACCACCGGTCCTCCAGTCGAGCCAGCCGGCAGGCGGCCACGACCGCGGCTCCGATCAGGAACCAGAAGGCCACCGCTCCGAGCATGCCCATGCGCAGCCATACGTACAGGACGGTGTTGTGAGGTATGAAGTTGATCAAGGGGTCGATCCGGCTCGCGTCGAAGACAGGGATGGGATGCTGGAGCGGCACCCCGAAGCCCTCGCCTTGCGGCGCGGCCTTGATGTCGAGCCCAAGGTTGATGTTCTCGATCTGCCGGTAGAGGTTGGATGCGTAATCGCGAGGGTCGGGGCGGATCTGCGACCAGATCCCGTGTGCAGGCGAGGCAATTATCCCGCTCGAATTGTGAAAAGCGAGCACATACGCGGCAAGAACCACGCCAAACGAGCTCGCGATGACCACGATGGCACGACGCCGGTCGGGCATGCGCGTATACGCGACGACCACCAGGGCCACGAGCATCGCCGGGATGATCACCCAGGCCGCCCTGCGGTTGTTGCCGAAGTCCGCCACTATCACCAGCGGCAGCAACGCAGTCGCCACCCTCCGGAGCCAGCCGCGCTGCCCATACACCCACAGCGCGACAGTCAGCAGGAGGAACAGGCCGAAGAA
>JBKPCF010000028.1:0-18568 GCA_046727235.1 Candidatus Dormiibacterota bacterium | reverse complement strand
GGCACCGCGCCGACGGCGTTCTGGTGGAAGCGCAGCTGCTTCTCCAGGTCGTCGTTGTTGGTCATGATCGCGCCGCCGACCACGTCGCTGTGACCGCCGATGTACTTCGTCGAGCTGTGCACCACGACGTCGGCGCCGAGGTGCAGTGGCTGCTGCAGGTAAGGCGTCGCGAACGTGTTGTCGACGCAGACCATAGCGCCATGGCTGTGCGCCACCTCGCTCACGGCATCGATGTCGACGATGCGCAGCAGCGGGTTGGTGGGCGACTCGAGCCACACCATCCGCGTGCTCGTGGTCATCGACCTCTCCACCGCGTCGACGTCCGACGCGTCGACCGGGCTGAAGTCCAGGCCGAAACGCTTCAGGACCTTGTCGAAAAGGCGGAAGGTGCCTCCGTAGACGTCCTCCATGTAGACGACGTGGTCGCCGGGGTTGAGCAGGAGCATGAGCGTGCTCTCGGCGCCGAGCCCGGAGGCGAAGGCCAGGCAGTGCCTTGCGTCCTCGAGCGCGGCGAGGCATTCCTCCAGCGCGTTGCGCGTCGGGTTGCCCGTGCGCGAGTACTCGAAGCCGTGGTGCTTGCCGACGCCCTGCTGGGCGAAGGTCGTGGCCATATGGATCGGCTGCACGACGGCGCCGGTCGCCGGGTCGGGCCCCTGGCCGACGTGGACCGCGCGGGTGGAAAAGCCCCAGCTGTCTTTGTCTTCCGGCAAGTCAGCTCTGGCCGCGGTGAGCGACGAACTCGAGAAGGTCCGCCCGCGTGATCACGGCGACGGGCGTGCCGGCCTCCACGACGAGCACCGCCTGCTCCCCGCGAAGCAGTGGTTCGAAGGCGTCGTCCAGTGAGGAATCGACCGCGACCTGGCTCATCGGCGCGTCCATCGCGGCGGACACCGCGGTCGTCACCACTCCCGGGTCGCGGTAGACGCGATCGAGCAGCGTGCGCTCCTGCAGCGTGCCGACCACGCCGCGACCGTTCGATTCTTCGACCACCGGCAGCTGCGAGATGCCATAGCGCTGCATCAGGTCGATGGCCTCGCCCACCGACCGCGCCGCTTCCACGGTGACCAGCTGCGGCAGGCCTTTCGGGTGCGAGGCGAGGACCTCGCGGATCCGCACCGCGCCCAGCCGCGCGAGGTACCCGTTCTGACGCATCCACTCATCGTTGAAGAACTTGCTCAGGTAGTTGCGGCCCGTGTCGGGAAACAGCACCACGATCACATCGTCGGGGTCTCGGTCGCGCGCGACCTCGATCGCCGCGTGCAGCGCGAGTCCCGACGATCCGCCGACGAGGATCCCCTCCTCGCGCGCCAGCCTCCGCGCGGCGACGAACGCCTGCTTGTCGGTGACCTGGACGATCCGGTCGACGATCTTGATGTCCATCGTGCCCGGCATGAAGTCTTCGCCGACCCCTTCCACCTTGTAAGGCGCGATCCGTCCCGAGTAAAGCGACCCTTCGGGGTCCGCGCCAACGATGTGGACGTCGGGCTTGTGCTCTTTCAGGTACCTGGCGACGCCGCTGATCGTGCCGCCGGTGCCCATGCCGGCGACGAAGACGCTGATGCGGCCCTCGGTCTGCTGCCAGATCTCGGGGCCGGTGGTGCGGTAGTGCGCCTCCGGGTTGCGCGGGTTGAAGTACTGGTTGGGTTGAAAGGCGCCCGGGATCTCGCGCGTCAGGCGGTCGGCCACCGAGTAGTACGACTGCGGCGACTCGCGTTCGACGTTGGTCGGACACACGACGACCTCGGCGCCGTACGCCTTCAGCAGGCTGATCTTCTCGGCGGACATCTTGTCCGGCATGACAAAGACCATCTTGTAGCCCTTGATCGCGGCCACCATCGCCAGGCCGTGTCCGGTGTTACCCGAGGTCGGCTCGATGATCGTTCCGCCGGGCCGCAGCTGGCCTGTCCGTTCTGCCTCCTCGATCATGGTCAGGCCGATCCTGTCCTTGACGCTGCCGCCTGGGTTGAGCTCCTCGAGCTTGGCCAGGATGGTCGGCTTGAGCCCGGCGGTGACCTTGTGCAGGCGCACCATGGGTGTGTTCCCGACGAGGTCGAGAATGCTTTCTGAGAACCTCAACTGCGGCGCACCCTCATCGCCGATTCTATCCCTCGGTCGGCGCGGTGCTCGGCGCCAAACCAGCGGAAGAAGACGACCACGGCCGCGATGCCGAGGGTGACCTTGCCGAGGATCATCAGCACCGCTCCGGCGATGGTCTGGTCGATCAGGGCGCTGAAGCCCTCGATCAGGCGCGGTGCGTGGGCGTAGTACTCATAGAAAGGGACGCGCGAGAAGATAAGAGCCAGGGCGACGCCGTCCTGCGGCAGCGTGGCCAGCAGCATGTAGACGAGCTTTGCGCCCGGCGACATCCGCCACCTTGCATGCTCCGAGGTGGCTTCGAGCATCGGCCAGTAAAGGACGACGCCCGCACCGATGAACATCAGGTGCTCGACGATGTGGAGCTCTTCGTTTCGGAGCGTGGCGTCGTAAAGCGGAGGCAGGTGCCAGCCGACCATGACCACCGCCGCGACCACCTGCGCGGGCAGCGGCTCGGTCATCGCCCCGGCGCCGGGAATCTTGGCCAGGCGCCCGGCCATCGCCGGCGAAAGGCCGAGCAGCAAAAGGGGTGGCGCGACGAACCCCAGCAGCACGTGCTGCAGCATGTGGACGCTGTCGAGGTAGTGGTCGCTGATGGTGTCGACCGGGGTCTCGAGCGCGACCCAGAGCGTGGCGAGGCCGGCGAGGAAGTAGACGGTGTGCTTTCGTTCGGCGTCCGGAGCACCGCGGGCGAGCCAGGCGTGTCCCAAGAACAGGGCGACCAGGCCCACATAGACGGTCCAGTCGAACGGCCAGGTGATCAGGCCGATTAGTCTGCGCCGAGTCGGGCTACAGGCACTGCCCGGCGAGCTGTCCGCCGATCCCGCTCACTGCGTACCACTGGCCGTTCGTGTAGATCACGACGCCCTGTCCCGCCGAGAACCAGAGGCCGTGGCTGTCGGCGATCGGCCTACCCTGCGGGAAGGGCGGCTGCGGCCCGTACGACTGGTAGTTCTGGTCGGCGATCACCGTCCAGCTGCTCGGGCCGCCGACGATGAAGAGAGCCACGCCACCCTGATAGTTGACCTGGATCACCACGTGTCCCTGCAGGTCGAATCCATTAACCGAGCTCTGGGCGCCCGGCCACGAGAAGAATGCCGTCGTCGACCCGTTGGAAAGGTCCAGCTTCAAGATTGTGTTCGTGGCTCCCTGGGGCACCTGCGAGGTTGCCGTTCCGTAAGCCGCCCCGTTGGCGACTCCCTGCCAGAAACCAGTCGAGGTGATCGTCCGGACGGCGCCGGAGAACGGCAGGAAGAAGAGCCCTCCCTGGACATTCTTGGTGACGTAAACGCCGTCGTTCTCGACGTCGACCACAAAGTAGTTCTGTCCCTCGCCGAGCTCGAGCTCCGGCCCACCCGCAACGTTCTGAACGTAGACGTCGCCGTTCAAGGGATAGGCGTAGTGGCGGCCGTCAGGGGAGACCCACGCATACTGCACCGGCAGCCACTTCGAGTAGGCCGCGTCGTATGTCGTCCCCCACCACCCGACGTAGCCGCCGTACGGGCCTGGAGTCGGAGAGGGACCCGAGCTCGGCGACGGAGCAGCGACCGCGCTTCGCGGATCTGCGACGAACGTCCCACCCGGGAACACGATGAAGCCTCCTGAGCCCGGGCCGCCCGCGTAGACGGGCAGCCGGCACGAAAGCGCCTGGTAGTAGCTGGCTCCCGACGATGGGTTGGCGAGGGGAGGAGTCCCAAACGAGCCGGGGGTGCTGAACGGAAGCGACCCTGATGCGCCAGGGTTGTACGGCGGATACGACGAGGCGCCCGGGTTGTTCGGCGGGAAGGACGACGCGCCTGAGTTGTCCGGCGGCGTCGGCAGGGGGCTCGGGCTGTCGGGAGGACTCGCCAGGCCTTTCCCGGCGGGCGACGGGGTCACGCGGCCCAGGTTGGCCGCCAGGTTGTCCGGACAGTGCGCTGTCTTCACGTGCAGCCAGCCGGCCGGAGCGCATCCCGCTGAAGTCGTGGTCAGGACAACCGCGCCGACGAGGCCGAGTGTCAGGAGCGTGACCAGGGCGACCGAGACCCACAGACGCTGACCCAGCGTCCGGCGAATCGTCTCCAGCCAACCCCTGTTCATTTCGACTCAATAACCCGCGCGGGTTGGATAGGTTACGGACTGCCTCCATATTGCGCGAGCACGGCCTGGTTCGCCGGATCGAAGCGATCCAGCTCGACCGCCTTGCGCGCGGCATCCTTTCCCTCCGCGAGCAGGCCGAGGTCGCGGTCGGCCAGCGCCAGGTTGCGGTAGACGAGCGCGTTGAAGGTCCCGAGCGCCGCCGCATCGCGGTAGGCGGCGCGCGCCGCGGCCCACTGGCTCAGCTCGAAAGCGGTGTTGCCCACCTCCACCGCATACACGCTCTCGCGAGGTCCAAGCTGCCGCGCCTCCGCTGCCAGGACCTGTGCCTGTTGCGGCCGCCCCGCGTAGTCCGCCTCCACCGCCGCGCGCAGGACCGCGTCGGCGGCGAAGGGGGCGATCACTCCCAGCACCGTGACCGCTACCCCAGAGGCGCCCGCCAGGACCAGTGTCAGAGACGCGGGGCGCCGGCCGACGGCAACCGTCCGGCTGCGCACGGCATCGGACGATGCCATCGCCGCAGCCGCAAAGATCCAGAAAGGCAGCGCCGACGCGAGCGCGGTGAAGTTGAGCTGGACGCTCACCTGGTAGCCGATCCAGCCCGCGACGACGAGGACGGCTTGATCCAGCCTGGCGGCGCGCCAGAAGGCGCGTACAAAGGCAACGAGCAGAAAGACATACGTCACCACCCCGACCAGCCCTTGAGTGGCCGCGACTTGCAGCAGCTCGGCGTGCGCCTTGTCGATTGGCTGCCGAACCTGACCAGGAGTGCTCCAATCGCCGGTCTGGAAGCGGGGAAAAACCAGGCCGACGTTGTCCGGTCCGTAGCCGAGAATCGGCCTGCTTGCGATGAGGCGGATCGAGTCGGCCCAGATTCCCAGTCTCGAGCCGGCGATCGCCTGGAGGTCGATGAGCGTCCGGACTTTGGCCAGGAACGCGCGGTCCAGCTGACCGATCGTGACCACGAGGACGAGCACGACGACGAGCGGCGCGACGAGGGCGAGCGCGATGCGTTTCGGCCGCGTCAACACGACGAAGACGATGCCGGCGCAGGCGGCCAGCCAGGAGCTGCGGCTGAAGGTGAGCACAAGCGCAGCGCCCGTGACGATCAGGAGGTTGAGGAACAGGATTCGGCCCGCGGCGGAGCCGGCCATCATGAACTCGCCGGCGGCGATCGAAATCACCAGCGCGAGGAAGGCACCCAGGACGTTCGGGTTGCCGAGGGTTCCGAATGCCGGCGCGACGTATCCCTGCTGGACCGAGTCGTGGATCGATTGGACGATGGCCACGCCCCCAACCGCGTACCCGCTCGCCAGCAGCACCCTGAGCAGGACGCGGGCCTCGGCCTGGTCGGCGATGCCCTGCACGGACAGCCAGAAAAGGGCCGCGAACGTAAGGAGCGTGAAAACGCCGTCGTAGCGCCCATACGTGCCGAACAGCGCGACGTTCAGATTCTCGGCGAACACCGTCGAGAGCGCAGCCGAAGCCAGGAACGCCGCCAACGGGATGTCGAGCGGCGTCCGCTTGACGACCAGCGACCCGGTCGCCATCACGCGGGCGAAGACGAGCACCAACAAGACGACCACAAGCAGACGCGCGAGCAGCAGCTTGGGAAGGACGAACGAGTCGTACGTGAACGGCGAGTAGGCCAGCGGGAGCGCAAAGGCACCCACGCGCAGCGTCCATGCCTGCGCGGAGGCGAGACGATCCATCACGCGTCCTGGGATGGGCCACGCGAGGCGAGCGCGATCACGACCAGGATCACCACCAGAGCATGGACCGCCGTGCACCACAGGCAGATAGCGCCGAGCAGGACGATCTCGACGAACAGCAGGTAGACCACGGTGGCGAGGCCGACCATTGCCCACGCCACATGGCCCCATCCCGGCGCGCGTGTCCACAATCCGGCGCTGATCGCAAACCACACGATCCCCGCCGCCGAGGTCGGGATCGACGTGCCCGCAATGAGCGCGTAACGGCTCGACAGCACGGCTTCGCAGTTGATCGGGCCGGACGCCGGACAGGCCGGCACCACGCCGGCGTAGTGGAGCATGGTGAGGTAGATGGAGACGGCGATCCCCGCCACGCTGACGAGAATCGCCGCCAGCTGGAGGCGAGGCACTACTTCAGGGTCTTTTCCAGGTCCTGGATCGCAGCGCTGGAGCAGACCGAAGCCGGCTGATCGCCCGTCATCTTGCAGATCGCGGCGGTGATGAGGTTGGCCGAACCCAGAATCGCTCGAGCCTGTGTCGAATCGGCTTGCTTCAACGAGTCGGCGACCGACTGCCAGCTCATGCCGCCGATCAAGTCCGGCGAGTAGGTCGCGCCGCTGAGCACGTTGCGGTTGCCGAAATCGATGAATGGAATCGTGCCGCCGGTGTCGTAGCGGTCGATCAGCTGCTGTTCGGCGGCGGTCGGCGACTGGAGCGGGTTGTGGTCGCGGTCGGTCCCTTCGACGGAGCGGAAGTCGATGTACTGGCTCGTGAAAGTTGCATTACGGAAGGTCAAGGTCGGAGTGTTCGGGTAGACGTCGCTCGACGACGAGGTGGTGGTCTGGAGCCCCGAAAACGTGCCGAACCTGGACAGGGCAATGATCAAAGGCCAGCGCACGGCCGCGCAGTAGGGGCAGAACTCTCCGCCGTAAAAAAACACCTCGGGCTTGCCGGTGGTGCCGACGAGCGCCGGCCCCGAGACGGGTTTGATCAGGTTGTTGGCGGTGCCCTTGCCGACGGTTTCGAGCTCCGAAGTCGGAAGTCCCGTGATGGTCGCGACCACCTCTCCTGTCGTGTTGGGAGCAAGGGCTGGGGGAGCGACCGGTGTGGTGTACCAGCGAATGACCAGGAAGATCCCGATCAGCAGCGCCAGTCCTCCCACCACCGCGGCGGGCATGACCCAGGCCGGCGTGCTCGCCACCGGCTTGCGCATTGGCCGCGGTCGACGTGAGCCCATCAGGTCTCTCGAGTGATGGGCTGGGCCAGGATCCAGAGGCTGGTCATGGTGTAGAGAACCATCAACAAGAGCATGGGGTACTGGCTCAGCAGGGCGCGCTGGGCGGTGCGAAAGCGCTCGCCGGCGCGGAGGTGGGAGAGGATGACGGCCACGATGTGGCCGAGCACGATGAGCACGATCTGGGCGTACCACACGGTGGCCGCCTGGACGAGCGCGAAGCTCGGCTTGAAGTTGGCGACGGCCGGCACGAGGTGCCAGCCCTTCTGCAGGGGATCGTTGAGCAGCGGGATCAGCAGCTGCGCCGACAGCGCCACGTAGCTGTAGTTGTGGGCCGCGTTGTAGACCAGCGCGATCGGAACGAGGGTCAAAGCGAAGGACGTCAGCGTCGTTTTGAGGTCCACCTTGCGCTGGCCGAGATAGAGGACCGCCTCCATGAAGGCCATGAACACGAGCAGGAATGCCGCGGTCAGCAGGAGCAGCCCGAAGGTGCGCACGAAAAAGAACCCGAGGGCGCCCATCGGCAGCCAGATCGGCTCCAGCGCGATGTTGAAGTCCTGCCAGGCGGGCGTTGCCAGGATCCCGTCGAACGCGAGGGTGCTGAGCATCAGGATCACGAAGACCACGCGGTCCCAGCCGGCCTGCCCCGTGTTGAGCAGCCCCACGCCCCAGGGGCGCAGGTAGACGCTCTTGACCTGCCGGTTTTCGTCGCGTTCCACCTCGACCGGGCCGAAGCGACCGACGATTCCGAAGAGCACGGTGAACCCCTCGCAGTGCTCGAGCCACTCGTCACGTCCGAAGACGAACATGCCGGCCAGGGTGATAGCCGTGTAGACACTCGCGGCGACCGCGACCATCTGCGGCCTGCTGGCCATCCCGCTGGTCAGCTCGAGGCAGGCAAAGGCGAAGTAGGCGACCACGGCCGGCCAGACGCCGACGTCCGGCAGCTTGCGAAGCGGCCGCGTGGGGACGAATTTCGCGACGGCGTCGAAGATCGCCGCCCATGGGTTGAGGAGGTACCAGAGGTTGCCGACGATCCCCGACGCGATGACCGTTCCCGCCCAGAAGTAGATCCAGACGATGTACTCGGCCGGGTTGTAGAAGGCGTTGGTCGATCCGAAAAGCCCTGTCACGACGACCACGGCGAGCGCGAAGAGGCCGATCACGCCTCCGATCAGGCGCGGCCCGCGCGAGCGGGCGATCGGCAGCAGCCACGGCACCTCACGCCTCGGATACTCGAGGGCTTTCGCGCCGACCTGGTCGCCGGTGAAAAGGACAACGAGCACGAACGAGATGAAGACCACGCCGCCCGCGGCGAAGAGGTAGAGAGCGAGCCCGATGGGAAGGTCGTATCTCTGGCCGAAGCCGTGCTGCAGGATCCCGAGCAGCATCACGTCACCACGAGGTGGCCCAGCTCCTTGCTCGTGGCCTCCCACTCGATCAGGAAGTTCCCGGTCTTGTCCGCGGTGAAGGTGCGCGACACGGTCTCGCCGGCCTTGACCTCGAATGGGATGTCGTAGCCGTGCAGGTGGACCTCGCCGTCGGTGTCGCTGGTCATGTTGATGGTCACCTTGTCGTTCTGATGCGCGGTCGGGCTCTCCGGCGTCATCGAAGTGCCGCCGGTCACGTTCAGGTTGATGGTCACGGCCTGCCCGCCCCGGCTCTGATTGGCGTAGATGAGGACGCCGCCGGCAACCACGAAGACAACCACGACTGCCGCCATGATGAGAGCGCGAGTTTTGCTCACGCGAAACTCCTCCTTTTATCTATGTCAGCGACGAAGAAGGGCTGAACGCTAGAAGGAGGGCGGCCCCCGCCGGTTGATGGAGCTGGTCGGGACGCCGAAGGTCGACGTGGTCGTCGCGGCGACGGGCACCAGGACGATCGCTGCCGCGTAAGGCAGGAGCTGGAAGGCGGGCGCATAACCCGAAAGCAGCTGGGCGAGGGCCGGGCGCAAACGGACCAGCAGCCAGCGCAGCGCCAGGGCGCCGACGGCGGCGACCGGGAGCTGTCCCAGAGTGCCCCACAGCAGCAGCATCGAAGGCCCGCCTGTCAGCGCGGACTCGGCGGTTTCCTGGGCGGCGTAAATCGCCAGCTGCGCGGTGAACAAGACGGCCAGGGTCGCCTGGTAAGGAGGCGCGGACTCCCTATCCACACGCTTGCCGAGGATTCTGGCCAGCGCGATTACGAGCAACGCCGCGATGAGGGTCGCGGCCGCGGCGCCGAGCACCGTCTTGGCGATCGCCGGAAAGTAAGCGTGTGCGCCCGAGCTTTGAACTTGCTGCGCAGCTGCGCCGAAACGAAGCTGATAGACAAGCAGATGACCGGCCTGCGAGCCGAGAATGCCAACCCCCAGCACCGGAGCGAGCGCCCTGCGCATCGCGCTCGATCATAGTCCGGGCAAGATACGAATTCGCTCCACCCGATCCGGCCCGAGGGCTTGCCGTCAGCCGGCCGTCAACCTGTCGCGTGAGCCCTGCAGGGCCAGGGCGACCGCGCCCAGCAGCTCGGCCCGCTCCACAAACACCGCAGCACGGACGTCGACCGTCTCTGCGGCCGCCTGAACCGCATGTCGCCGGATCGATTCGCGCATCGGGCGCAGCAGCACCTCGCCGGCCCGGCTCAGCAACCCGCCCACGATCACACGCTCAGGGTTGATGAGATTGCAGAGCCCGGCCACAGACACGCCGATCTCGCGGCCTGCATCCGCGACGGCCCGCCTGCAGCGCAAGTCGCCCTTTGACGCCAGGTCGACGATTTGAGTAAGCGTGAGCAGGCCGCCGTTGACCGGGCCGACGAGCTCGACGATCGCAGGCCCGGAGGCGACCGTCTCCAGGCATCCGCGGTTGCCGCAGTAGCAAAGCCGCCCCGCCTCATCGAGAGTCGTGTGCCCGATCTCTCCCGCCGTCCCGGTCACGCCGTGCAGCAGCCGGCCCTCGATCACTATGCCCGCGCCGATGCCGGTCGCCGCCTTGACGTAAGCAAAGTTCGAGCAGTCGCGCCCTGCCCCCCAGGTCAACTCGGCGAGCGCGCCAAGGTTGGCGTCGTTTTCGATCTCGACTGGTACCCCAAGCCGCTCCCCCATCTCCGATGCGATGCTCAAACCAACCCAGCCGGGGAGGATGGTGGACGAGCCGGCCGTTCCGCGTGCCCGGTCGACGGGGCCGGGGATGCCGATGCCGGCGCGGAGCACGCTCCTGCGGTCCATGCCCGCGCGGGACAGCACCTCAGCAAACATGCGCGCGGCAGCGTCCAGGGCCTGAACCGCCTGCCGGTTCACGTCGAGCTCGTAGCGACGCTCGGCGAGCAAGTGGTGACCCAGGTCGGAGATGGCGACGCCGACATGGCTGTGGCCGAAATCGATGCCGGCCACCACGAGCGACGGATCCTGCAAGACGAGCTGCACCCCTGGACGCCCTCCGCGCGCCTGGCGCGGCGTGGGTTCTGCGTCGAGGACGAGTCCAGCGTCCTTGAGCTCCGCGATCAGGCTCGATACAGTCGTCCGAGACAGACCGGTCGCGCGAGCGAGGTCGGCCTGGCTGACCTGGCTCTGCATCCGCAGGATCTCCATCACTCGTTGGCGGTTGCGGTCGCGGAGCCAGGCGAGCGTCCCGTCGGAGTTCTTCACCGTCGGCTCATGATCGCGGCGCTCCGCAGTTTGTCAAGACCCCAAACAAAGGCGCCGAACCTGGATGCCGTTTTCTTGACAAATGGGTCGCTGTGAGGAATGCTTTGGCAGCGGCTGCTCGCTGAGTACAAACCTGTCTGCCGGCGCACTCTCGCCCCGACCCGCCGGGAAGAAGGCAGCAGGACGTATGTGGACGACAGGAGGTCTGCATGAAGCCATCTCGGCTGTTACCGGCCGTCGCGGTCGTAGGCGTGATTCTCACGGCCTGCGGAGGAGGGGGCGGCGGGAGCACTACAACGGCGACTGTTCCGTCGGACCTGAGCATCTCGGTGTTCGACGCGAACTTCACCTACATGCCCAAGCTCAAGGACCTCGTCGCCGCCGGCAAGGGCAAGGTCGGCGTGATCCTTCCCGACACGACGTCATCGGTGCGATACGTGCAGTTCGACGAGCCCTACCTGAAGACGGCATTCGAGAAAGCCGGCTATAAGACCTCGGACTACACGATCGGCAACGCTCAGGGCCAGGAGGCCCAGGAGCTGTCGCTCGCTCAGGCCGACATCGCCAACGGCGCGACCGTCCTGATCATGGACCCGCTCAACAGCACGGTCGGGTCACAGATTCAGCAGCTCGCACAGTCGAAGGGCGTCAAGGTCATCAGCTACGACCGCGCGACGTTCACAGGCACGAACACCTACTACGTCAGCTTCGACAACGTCCAGGTGGGCGAGCTGATCGGCAAGGGTTTCGTCCAGTGCGTGTCCGACTGGGGCGTCAAGAATCCACAGGTGTTCACGCTGGACGGCGGCCAGAACTCCGACCCGAACGCTGTTTCGTTCGCCCAGGGATATAACGATGCGATCTGGGGCAAGAAGGCAGCGCACGTCGACAAGGGCACGACGAACAGCCAGGGCATGAAGCTCGTGGACGAGCAGGTTGCCACCGACTGGAAGAACGACGTCGGCCAGACGATCTTCCAGCAGGCCTTTACCGCCAACCCCGCGATCAACGCGACGGTCGAGGCCAACGATGGCCTGGGCAACGCGGTGGTCACGGTCCTCAAGAGCAAGGGCGTGAAGGCGAAGAGCGTTCCCACCACAGGGCAGGACGCGACGCCGGACGGCATCGCGAACGTGCTTACCGACTTCCAGTGTGGGACGGTCTACAAGGCCGTCTACCTGGAGGCGCAGGCCGCGGTGGCGCTGGCCACGGTTCTCCGCGCGGGGCTGGCGCCGCCGCCAGCGCTCGTCAACGGGACCACCGCGCCGCCTTCGGGTCAGCAGGGCAGCCAGCAGCCGGCCATCCTGTTGGTTCCGATCTGGGTCAACAAGGCCAACGTGAAGGACACCGTCATCAAGGACAACTTCGTCGACAAGGCAGCGCTCTGTCAGAAAGTCACCGCCGCGGTCTGCTCGGCCGCCGGCATCTCGTAACGGGAATGCGACGCGACGCCGCCACCATGGGTGGCGGCGTCATTTTTTCTGCAGGGAGATAATGCGATCGATATGACGGCTGCCGTCGCAGAGCGCGTGGCTACAGACGAGCCGTTGCTGAAAGTCAGGGAGCTGGACAAGCATTTCGGTCCTGTCCAGGCCCTGTACCACGTCGACCTCGACCTTCCGCACGGCCAGGTGACTGCCCTGTGCGGCGACAACGGCGCCGGCAAGACGGTGCTGACCAAGTGCATCGCCGGCGTGTACCAGGCAGACCACGGCCAGATCTTCTGGGAGGACCGTCCCGTTCACATCCACAATGCGCGTGACGCCTCACGGCTCGGCATCGAGACCGTCTACCAGGACCTGGCCCTGGCGGACAACCTGGACATCGTGCAGAACATGTTTCTCGGCCGCGAGCGCATTCGCAACGGCCTCCTCGATGAGGACAGCATGGAGCGCGCGGCGGGCGAAACGCTCGGAAGCTTGCGAGTCACGACCGTCAGGTCGATCCGGCAACCGGTGGCATCCCTTTCTGGTGGTCAGCGCCAGTCGGTGGCGGTCGCGAAGGCGGTGATGTGGAACTCCAAGCTCGTGATCATGGACGAGCCGACCGCAGCGCTCGGTGTCGTGCAGACCAAGATGGTGCTCGACCTGATCAGGCGCCTGCGCGACAAAGGCATCGCGGTCATGGTCATCTCACACAACCTGAACGACGTCTTCGAGGTCGCGGACCGGATCGCGGTCCTCTATCTCGGACGCATGGCCGTGCAGGACAAGGCCTCGAGCTTTGACCGCCAGAGCGTGGTCGAGTACATGACAACGGGAGGTCTGGGCCGCTCCGGTGGCAGACATACCAAAGACAGCTGACCTCGTTGGCGTGGCGCCCGAGCAGGCACCCGACCTGACGGCGGCGCCGGAAATCATCGTCGAGGTTCCACCGGAGCTAGTCGCCCAATCGCTCGGCCAGTACGCGCGCGCGTACCTGGCGCGGATTCGGGCAGGCGAGAGCGGAGTACTCCCGGTCATCGTGGCGATGGTCGTCATCGTCATCGTGTTTTCGGTGCTCAGCCCGGTCTACCTGTCGGCCGGCAACCTGGTCAACCTCTTCCAGCAGAGTGCGGTGATCATGGTCCTGGCGATGGCGGAGTGCTTTGCCCTCGTCCTGGGTGAGATCGATCTTTCGGTGGGCTTTGTCGGTGCGTGCGGGGCTGCCATCACCGTGCAGCTGATTCAGCCGGCAACCACGAACTGGGCGTGGCCGCTGGCCATCATCGCCGGACTTGCGTTCTGCCTCGCCTTCGGTGGCATTCAGGGCCTGTTCATCACGCAGCTGCGGCTGCCGTCCTTCATCGTCACCCTTGCCGGCTACCTCGTCTGCAACGGGCTCTTTCTTTTCATCCTTCTTCTCGGGCCCTTCTCCGGCTATCCAAACCTCATCGGGCAGAGTGACAACCTGCACCTCATCTACAACCTCATGTGGGCCAACATCGACCCCACCGCCTCGTGGATTGGGGCCGGGGCGGTCGTGCTCGCGCTCGGCGCTCTCATCTGGTTTGCCGACTCGCGGCGCCGCACGAGCGGGTTGGTGGCCCCGCCGGCCAGCGTGTCCGCGATCAAGATCGGCGTCATCGCCGTGGTCGCCGTCGTCGTGGTGGCGATCTGCAACATCAACCGGGGCGTGCTCATCGTGCAGGAGGGCGTGCCGTGGGTCATACCGATCGTTCTCGCCGTGCTCGGCGCATGGACTGTCCTTCTCGGCCGCACGAGGTACGGGCGATACATCTACGCGATCGGCGGCAACCCGGAGGCAGCGCGCCGGGCAGGTATCAACCTGTCATTGATCCGGACCACCGGCTTCATGCTGTGCTCCTTCACGGCCGGAATCGGGATGTTGCTCTACGCCTCCTACCTCAACGGGATGTCAAACAACGTGCAGGGCGGTCAGTACGTCCTCTACGCCGTCGCCGCGGCGGTCATCGGCGGCACAAGCCTCATGGGTGGGCGGGGCAAACCGCTGCACGGGGTCCTCGGCGGCCTGGTCATCGGCTCGATCTACAACGGCATGTTCCTGCTTCAGCTGCACTTCGAGTGGCAGTACATCGTGACCGGCCTCGTCCTGCTGGCGGCGATCATCATCGACGCCGTGTCTCGCCGTGGTTCGAGCTCGGGGAGCGTCACCCGTATCTGACCGGCCGAGCTTGACACCGTCCATGGCAGCCAAGAGAATGCAGGCCGCGGAGTAAGTCCCGTCGCCGGCGCACTCTCGCCCCGGGCCAGGGCCCGGGAAGAAGGCGGCGGGAGTCTGGGAGGTCGGGGGCACAAGAGCGGACCGGCCCCGGAGGCAGTGAATGAGCGCTAAGTGGACTCGTCGTGAGTTCGTCAAAACCACCGGCGTCGCCGCCGGCAGCCTCGTCCTCGGCGGCGCGTTTGCCGAGTTCCTGGCTGCGTGTGGCGGCGGAGCCACGACTTCAGGGGGCTCGAAGCAGCTCGAGATCTTCAGCTGGTGGACCGCCGGCGGTGAGGCCGACGGTCTTGCCGAGATGTTCAAGATCTACACGGGCAAGTACCCGGACGTAAAGATCGTCAACTCCGCGGTGGCCGGTGGCGCGGGGACCAACGCGAAGGCCGTGCTCGCGACGCGCATGCAGGGCGGCAAGCCACCCGACAGCTTCCAGGTCCATGCCGGCCAGGAGCTCATCAGCACCTGGGTCAAGGCGGACAAGATGGAGCCGATCACCAGCGTCTGGAAGTCAGAGGGCTGGGACAGCACCATCCCGAACGACCTGAAGACGATCGTCAGCAAAGGCGGCGACGTGTGGTCCGTGCCCGTCAACGTCCACCGCGGAAACGCTCTGTGGATCGGGTCGGGCCTCGACAGCGTGACCAGCACCAGCATCGACAACCTCGACGATTTCCTTTCGTCCCTGGGCAAGGCGAAGGCCGGCGGAATGCAGGCGCCGCTGGCGCTCGGCTCCAAGGGCAACTGGCAGGTGACGATGCTGCTCGAGAACAACATTGTGGCCGTCGGTGGACCGGACTTCTACCGCGGGCTGTTCAGCGGCAAGAGCTCGTGGACCGACAACAACGTCAAGCAGGCGCTCACCTACATCAAGTCGATGCTCAACTACGTCAACTCCGATCACCCGACCATCGACTGGGACCAGGCGGCCGGCCGGCTCCAGGCTCACAGCTCGCTCGCGACGATCATGGGCGACTGGGCCAAGGGCTATTTCACGGCCAACAAGTGGACGGCGGACAAGGACTTCACGGGCGTTCCGTCGCCAGGCACCGCGAAGACCTACATGATCGTGTGCGACACCTTCGGGCTCCCCAAGGGGGCGCCCGACCGCGACAACGCGATCAACTGGATCAAGGTGTGCGGCTCCGAGGCGGGCCAGGCCGCGTTCAACCCCAAGAAGGGATCGATCCCGGCGCGCACGGACGTTCCGGCGAGCATCTTCGACGCCATCGCCCAGCGCTTCATCGGCGAGTTCAAGACGGCCGCGCTCACACCGAGCATCGCGCACGGTTCGGCGGCACCGGAGGCGTTCGCGAGTGGCGTCAACGACGAGATGGGCCAGTTCGTGCAGAAGAAGGATGTCAACGCCAGCGCCACCAACCTGGCGAAGCTGGCCGATCAATTCTTGAAGTAACGATCACTTGGCGGTAACGACAACGAGGGGGCGGCCCGGTCGGGGTCGCTCCCTCTCATCTGTTTCATGGGACCGGCTTACGCCGTTCATCCTCATCGCCCCATCGATCGTCCTGATCGTCGTCTTCGTCTACCTGTTCATCGGATACACGGCTTTCGTTTCGACGACCAAGTGGTACGGGATCGTGCCCGACTACACCTCCGCGGGCCTGACCCAGTACACCGACCTGTTCGGCCTACCCCGGTTCCAGGCGGACATCAACAACACGATCGAGTTCACGATCCTGTTCCTCTTCGGCTGCATCCTGCTCGGCTTTGGCGCGGCGGTGCTGCTCGACCAGCACATTCGCGGCACGATCTTCTTCCAGAACATCTTCCTGTTCCCGCTCGCCATCTCCTTCGTCGTCACCGGCACCGTCTGGCGCTGGATCCTCAATCCCAACTTCGGCATCAACCTCCTCTTCGACCAGGTGCATCTCGGCTTTCTGAAATCGCCGTGGCTTGCCGACACCCGCACGGCGCTTTACGGCCTGGTGATCGCGGCCGTCTGGCAGATGAGCGGGTTCTGCATGGCCATGTTTCTCGCCGGCCTGCGGGCCATCCCCGATGAGCTGAGAGAAGCCGCACGCGTGGACGGCGCGAGCGAGGGCCGCATCTTCCTCCGGGTCATCCTGCCCCTGATGCGGCCGATCACGCTCTCGGCGGTGATCATCCTCGGCCACATCTCGCTCAAGATCTTCGACCTCGTCTACGTGATGACTTTCGGCGGGCCGGGCTACGCGACCGACATGCCGAGCCTGTACATGTGGGTGGCCGTCTTCCGGCAGAACCTGTACGGCCGGGGCGCCGCGATCGCCACGGTCCTGCTCCTGCTGGTTGCGCTCCTGATCGTGCCGTACCTGATCTGGAGCCTGCGCCAGGAGGTCGAGCGATGAAGGAGCCCACGTGAGCACTGCGCGGGTCGCGCGGCGACCGCTCCGCCCGTCACGCCTCATCACGTACGCGCTTCTCGTCATCGTCGCGGTCTTCTACCTGCTGCCGATCTATGTGATCGTGGTCACGGCGCTCAAATCGTTCGTCGAGGTCTCGCACAGCACGCCGTGGCAGCTGCCCTCGGCGCCCAGCGTCGAAGCCTTCTCCAATGCCTTCTCGACGCTGGCCCCGAGCTTCCTCAACAGCGTGCTGCTGGTGGTGCCGGCGACATTGCTGTCGGCGCTCCTGGGCTCGCTCAACGGCTACGTGCTGTCGAAGTGGCGGTTCCGAGGCGCGGACATCATCTTCACGCTGCTTCTCTTCGGGATGTTCATCCCGTACCAGAGCATCTTGCTTCCGCTGGTGCTGGTGCTCCAGAAGATCCAGCTCTATGGAGGCATCCCCGGACTCGTCCTGACGCACGTCGTCTACGGCATCCCGATCACGACCTTGATCTTCCGCAACTACTACGCGGCGGTGCCGACCGAGCTGATCGAGGCGGCGCGCATCGACGGCGCCAGCGTCATGGGCGTCTACCGCCGGATCATGCTGCCGATCTCCATGCCCGGGTTTGTGGTGGTGCTGATCTGGCAGTTCACCAGCATCTGGAACGAGTTCCTCTTCGCGGTCACGCTCACCCTGTCCGACCAGTGGCCGATCACGGTGGCGCTGAACGGCCTCGCCGGCTCCCTGCTCGCCCACTACGAGGTCCAGATGGCAGGCGCGCTGCTCACCGCGCTGCCACCGCTTGTGATCTACATCGTCCTCGGGCGCTACTTCATACGCGGGTTGCTCGCGGGCGCCCTGAAGGGGTAGCCTTCCGGCTGCAGCAACGTTTCACCAGACGTATTGGCAACGAGGTAGCTCATGAGATCGACGAGACTTGCGGCCGCGCTGATCCTTCTGGCGTTGGGCGCGGCAGCGTGTGGCAACCCTTCCTCCGGTTCGAGCGGCGTCACCGCCGGCAAGAAGATCGCGTTCCTGACGCCGGACGGCGCCGCGCGCTACGACAACCGGGACCGGCCGGTCTTCACCGCCAAGGTGCAGTCGCTGTGCTCGAACTGCGCGGTCGACTATCGCAACGCCGGCGGCGACGCGACGGCCCAGGTGCAGCAGGCGGCGAGGGCGCTTGCGGCCGGTGCGGGTGTCCTCGTGCTCGATCCAGTCGATGCGAACGCAGCCTCAGCGATCGTTGACGCGGCCGCGAAACGCAATGTGCCTGTGGTCGCCTACGACCGCCTCGTCATGAACACGAAGGGCCTTGCCTACTACGTGTCGTTCGACAACGAGACCGTCGGTGCGCTCCAGGGCAAATCGCTGCTGAGCGCGATGAAGACCGCGACCAAGCCCACGATCGTGATGATCAACGGCGACGCTGACGATCCCGAGGCGAAGGCCATCAAGAAGGCCGCCCACGCCGCCCTCGACGGAAAGGTGATCGTCGCCACGGATTACGACACGCCGTCCTGGAATGAGGCGAGCGCGCAAACGGCCATGACGAAGGCCCTGGTGGCGCTGCAGAACAAGGTCGACGGCGTGTACGCCGCCAACGACGAGGTCGCCGGGGGGGTGGTCGCAGCGCTCAAGGCGGCCAGGGTGAAGGCAATGCCGCCGGTGACGGGCGGTGACGCCGAGCTGGCGGCGGTCCAGCGGATCATCGCGGGGGACCAGCTCATGACCGTGTACAGGCCGGTCCGGCAGGAGGCCGAGCTGGCGGCCACGCTGGCCTACGACCTCGTGTTCGGGGTCAGCGTGCCGGAGGCG
>JBKPCF010000027.1:0-18606 GCA_046727235.1 Candidatus Dormiibacterota bacterium | reverse complement strand
CAAGGCGTTGAAGATCCGCGACCAGCACTGCCGGTGGCCGGGCTGCGAACGATCAGCCTCCTACTGCGACGGCCACCACCTCGTCCACTGGATCCACGGCGGGCCGACCGACCTCGACAACCTGGTCCTGCTCTGCCGGCGGCATCCCCGGATGGTGCATGAGGGCGACTGGCAGCTGATCAAGACCGAAGACGGCCAGATCGTCACCATCGCGCCGACGGTCACCTTCGGCATGCCGCGAGGCCCGGACTAGTCCGCGGTCACCTCGGCGGCGTTGTTCTCCGTCTCCACAACTCGCACCTTCAGCAGGCGAGCCGGTTGGAGATGCGGCTCCAGGCGTTGAAACGCCGCCAGCGCGATGTTCTCCGCCGTCGGTATCACGCCGCGCATGAAGTCGACGTCGCGATTCAGGTGCCTGTGATCCACCGCTTCGATGAACTCGCGCTTCAACACGGCGTCGACGTGCTTGAGGTTGATGACCATGCCGGTCTCCGGGTCGAGAGATCCGCCGACGGTCACCTCGATCACGTAGTTGTGCCCGTGGTCGGCGACGCAGGCGCCGAAGACCTCGCGGTTCTTCTCATCGCTCCAATCGTCGCGACAAAGGATGTGACCGGCCGCGAAGGTGGCTCGGCGTGTGATCCGAACGTGGGCGTTCATGGGTCCATCCGCAAGTTAGCACCCGTGAGCGGTGCTGATTCCGGCGAAGCAAGCCAGACGATCATGCGTGCCACCTCCGCCGGCTTGAGCATGCGGCCTGCCACCCCGGCGATTCGGAGCATCGGGGTGTCGACGGCGCCGGGGCTTATCGCGTTGACGCGAATGCCGTGCTCCCTGCCTTCGACCGCCAGGACCTCGGTCAGGCCGGCCAGGCCGGACTTGGCGGCGACGTACGCGGACATGCCGGGAAATTTCTCGGCGCCAAACACACCCGAAAGGCTGGAGACCATGACGATCGAGCCGCCGCGGCGGCGCATGAGCCTGAAGGCCTCGCGGCTGCACAGAAACGCGCCGCGCAGCCCGGAGCCGACCTGCTCGTCCCACTGCTCAACTGTCATGCGTCTGAGCGGACGCTTGATCAGGACCTGGGCGCAGTGGATGAGGGTGTCGAGCGACTCCAGTCGCGCGAACGCGCGGGTCACGTTCTTCTCGCGCGATACGTCGGTGCCTTCGCGCCGGCTCAGAGAGGTGACCTGCCATCCGCGACCGCGGAGCTCCTTCACGACCTCCTTTCCGATGCCGCCTGAGCCGCCCGTAACGACCGCGACCTGTGTCATCCGGCCGCCTTCGCCAGAGCGACCTCGTAGCGGTCGATGGCAGCGTCGAGACCCAACCGCCGCCGCGCGCTTGCGCGCACCGCTGACCGGTCGAGGTGCAGGCAGCGCCGGACCGCTTGCGTGAGGGCGTCGATGTCGTCGGGTTCGGCGAGACAGCCGCTGACACGGTCCTCGATCACTTCGGGCATCGCTCCGCGCCGGTATGCGGCGACCGGGCAGCCTGCCATCTGGGCCTCCGCCGCGACCATCCCGAACGGCTCCTCCCAGCGCACGGCGCAGATCGTCACCGCACTTCGAGCCATCACCCGGCGAAGCACGTCCCGGCGCAAGGGACCGAGCTGAGCGGTGCCGCTGAGGTCGACGTCATAGGCCGGATCGTAGTGCGCGCCGGCGACCTGGACTTCGAGGCCGGCGCGCTGGGCGGCGGCGATCGCGTGCTCGATCCCCTTCTCGGGCGAGATCCGGCCGGCGATCAGGGCGGAACCGCCCGGTGTTGATTCCGCCGACGCATCGCTGACGCCGTTCGGCAGCACCTCCCCCACCCCGACTCCGGCGCGCCGCCACTGTCCGCGGCAGGATTCGGAAACGGTTGCGAGGGAAGACAAGGGAACCTGCCTCGCCGCCTCCGCGACCGCATCGACGATGGGCGGCAGATGCAACGTGTGGAGGACGGGCATGCCGCGCGCGAGCTCCAGAGCAGGGGCGTCGAAGGCGTGCTGGCTGATCGCGTCGATGTCGAGGCCGGCGATCACCTCGAACATTCTCTTTAGCGCTGCCGCGACCCCCGGCGAGGGAAGAGGTTGCGCTCCGCCCGGCATGACTAGCGCGGCCCTCGCGTCACCAGGCACGGGCACCGTGACCAGGTCGACGCCTTCGACCTCGGAGCCTTCTCCGCAGTGGAGGGTGACCTGGTGGCCGCGCCTCGTAAGCCCCGCCGCCAGGTCGCACACGAACGCCTGCGCGCCGCCCAGCTGCGCGGGACGTAGTGGACCTACGGGCGAGGCGACGACGGCGATTCTCACCGCTCGCCCTTAGTCTGAGAAGCGCAGCAGATGGACTTCGAGGAGGCAGTCGAGAATGCGCCGCCCGGCTGGCGGCACTTCACGATGCAGGACGTCGCCCGACTGCCGAGGGCGGTTCGCGACCATGAGATGGCTCGCGTGCCGGACGGAGAGGCGGGCGAGCGCCTGGTGCGAGGCCTTTTCTGGACGCTCGTCTACCACCTCGAGCCTGAGAAGTGGGACGAACTGGCGCGCCACGAGCCGATCCACCCCGAGCTGCTCGACGCGCTGCCGGATTCCGCGGCGGTCGGAGTCGACGTCGGCGCGGGCAGCGGCAGGCTGACGCAGCACCTGGTCTCCCGATGCGAGCGAGTGATCGCGGTCGAACCTTCGGCCGGGCTTCGCGGAATCCTCTCCCGCCGCCTTCCGCAGGTCAGGACGATTGCGGGGTGGGCGGAATCGCTGCCGCTCGAGGACGGGTGCGCCCAGCTGACTGCCGCGTGCGGCGCGTTCGGCCCCGAACCGGAGGTGCTCACCGAGTTGAGGCGGATCACCGCGCCGGGCGGGGTCATCGCGCTCATCAGCCCAGAGAGTCCTGAATGGTTCGAAGCCGAGGGCTGGAAACGGATCTCCGCGCAACCACAGCGGGCGCCCCATCATCCGGGGTGGATCGACGAGTTCTTCGGGCCGCTCGACCCGCCCCACGAGCTCGTCATGACCCGCGTCTAAGAGCTCGCGGCCTCGCGCAGCGCGTCGGCCTTGAACAGCACGCCGACGAGCTTGCCGTCAGATGTCGTGATCGGCGAGCTCTCCTGGTTGCGCTGCGACATCCGGTCGGCGACCTCCTTGATCGGCACGTAAGACCGGTAGGTGCTCGGACCGGGCCGCATCGCGTCCTCGATGCTCAGGTCGCCATCTTTCGCGAGCTCCGGCGCGCGCAGGAGACCGAGCACGACGCGATCCTCGTTGACGACCACGACCGTCTCCCAACCTGCCGCATGCACCCGCTCGCGCACGTCGCCCAGGCGCTCTGTCAGCGCGCAGACCGGCGCGTCCCTGCGAGCCACCGTCCCCGAGCGTGGGCGGGTCGAGTTATCGCCTTCGGTCGGCAGGCCGGCCGCCAGCCAGTCGAGCTTGCCCGCGGAATACTCACAGACGTCCTTGAATCCGAGCGTTTCGAGCCGCGCCGCGGCTCTGGGCGAAAGGTCTCAAGCCGAATCCCAGCAGTACACGATCACGGGGCGGTTCCGATCAAGCGTCCTGGCGCTCTCGCGGTCGATGCGCGCCAGCGGAAGGTTGCGGGCGCCGGGCAGGTGATCCTCTTTGTACTCGCCGGGCGCGAGCACCTCGACGAGCTGCGCACCCTGAGCCACCATCTCCTGCAGCCGGAAGCGATCGATTGAAGTTGCCATCGAGACCATGCTACGTAGCTCAGGCCGGCGTCGCGGAGGCGGCCTCCTTCTCGGCGCGCTCCGCTTCGGGTCGCGCCAGCCGATTCTGGATCCCGACCGCGTTGACCAGAGCTCCTGCCAGAAGCAGCGCTGCGCTCAGGATCATCGCCAGGTGAAATGAGCTCGTCGAGGCGTCGCGCACCACCGCCACCAGGTTCGGATCGACCGGCGCGTTGAGCGGGCTCACCTGGTTGCGGAAGCTCTCCGACGACGTGTCGACTCCGGGTAGGCGCATTGCAAGCGTGGCGTAGAAGGACGCGGTCAGGAAGATGAAGATCAGCGCGCCGGCCAGCTGAGGGCCGACTCGCGAGATCGCGTTGTTGATCGCCGATCCGAGCCCCGAATGACGCACCGGCACCGACGTCATAAGCGCGGTGGTCAGGGGCGCGACCATGATCATGATTCCGATCCCGAAAACGATGTTTCCGGGCAGGAAGTCCGTGAAGTACGAGGTCGGCGGCACGTAGGTGTTGGGGTGGTTCGGCTCGAGCGCCCAGGGCGTGCTGGATGCGGGAACGCGCGCCCACCACAGCACGCCGATCGCCATCAGCACCGGCCCCACCGCCATGAAGATGCGCGGGCCGTACCTGGCGGCGAGGCTTCCGAACCTCGGCGAGAAGAAGATCAGGAAAAGAGAGCCAGGGACGCCGGCCGCGCCGGCGGCGGCCGCCGTGTAAGCGAGGGTGCCCTGCTGGAACAGTCCGAGGTAGTACCCCGAGACGTACAGCGAGCCGTAGATGAGCAGCGTCGAGATGTTCGTGACCGTGAAGTTGCGTGAGCGAAACAGCTCCGGCGGGATGAGCGGATGCTTCGCCCGGAGCATCCAGAAGGGAAGCAAGGCCGACGCGACGACGCCGGCGGCGATCGCGACATAGCCGATGGGGTCGTGCCACGCGCGCTGCTGGCCGTAGATCGTGCCGAAAGAGAGCCCTCCCACGGCCACGGCCACGATCCCCGCGCCTATCCAGTCGAAGGTGGGCGTGGCGTCCTCGTCGCGGGTCTCCCGGACGTGATTCCACGTCGCCCATGCCGCGAGCGCGACGAGCGGCACGTTGACGAAGAATGCGGCGCGCCATGAGATCGTGTCGACGAGAACGCCCCCGACGAGGGGCCCCAGGATCGTCGTCGCGCCCGATGCGCCCGCCCACGTGCCGAAAGCACGCCCCTGCTCCTCGCCGGAGAAATTGGCCGTGATCAGCGCGAGCGAGCCCGGCACGAGGAGCGCCCCGGTTGCACCCTGGAGGATTCGGAAGAGCACCAGCAGCTCCATGGACGGCGCAAATCCGCACAGCACCGACGTCAGGCCGAAGCCCACCAGGCCGATGAGGAAGGTCCGCTTCCGGCCGTAGAAGTCGTTGATCGCCCCGGCCAGGATGAGCAGCGCGCTCAGCGTCAGCAGATAGGCGTTGTAGACGTACGACTGTCCCTCGAGCACGCCGAGAAACGTTCGCGGCAGCTCGCGCCCGATCCGCGGCAGCGCCACGTTGACCACGGTCGAGTCGAGGAACACGATCCCCGAGCCAAGCACCGCCGCGACGAGGATCCAGCGCTTGGCCGTCATGCCCATCGGCTCAGAAATCCCGCCGTCCGAGGAAATGTTTCAGGACCTCGGGTCGCGACGCTTCGTATAGAGCGATGCGATGTCCGCTCGGCAGGACGAAGGATGAGCACGGGCCCATCGGGATCTCGAGTCGGTGCTCATTCTCCAGCCCGCGCTTTTTCAGCGCGCTGACAGCCTTGCGAAGATCTTCCACCCGATAGATGTAGATCGGGCGGTCACCGTCGAGGTGGTCGGTGAGCAGGACATGCGGCGGTCCGTCCGTCAGCTCGATCATCGCGACGCGCGCGCCCATTCCCTCCACCGCGAATCCCAGCTTTCCGCCCAGCACCTCGGTGAAAAAGCGCGCGTCCGCGGCGACGTCATTGCTTGGGGTGTAGAGGTAGTCGAGGTGCTCGAACATGCCGCGACGACAGCCTAGCCCGGGGCGCGGCGGGCCGTCTGGACGACGATGACCGCGAGCAGGATCAGCACACCACCGACCGCCTGGAGGACCGAGAACGTGTCGCCGAGCAGGATCACAGCCAGCACCACGGTCACCACCGGCTCCCACGTGCTGATGAGCGAGGCGCGCGCCGCACCGACGCGTGGGAGGCCGGCAAGGAAGAGCGAGATCGCGATCATTGTCGGGATCAGCGCGATGGCGAACGCGACCGCCCAACCGCCGGCGGTGGCTGGAAACGCAAGCTCGCGCTGGAACGCCGCGATGATGACAAAGGCGATCCCCGCGCCCGTCATGATCACGGCGCTTGCGCCGACCGCGGGCACGGTGCTCATGACCCTTTCGCCCAGCAGGATGTAGCCCGTGTAGATCGCCGGCGCCGCGATCGCGAAAAGGAACGACCATGCGATCTGCAGCTGCGCTCCACCGACCAGCAGCACCACGCCGATGAAGCTCGCCACCAGCGCGAGGCCGTGCCACATCGAGACCGACCGGCGCAGAAAGAGCCACCCCGCGACCACGACCAGGCTCGGGTAGATGTACGCGATCAGCACGACCAGCGACGCGGGCAGCGTGCGCAGCGCCGTGAAGTAGGCCAGCGACTGTCCCGTGTAGACGATCCCGCCCAGCGCCAGCAGGATCCCGAGCTCGCTGCGCCGAAACCGGAGCGGGTTCTGGCGCAGGATCAATGCGAGTCCCCACATGCCGATCGCCGCCAGCACGAATCGGAACATGAGCGTCTGTGAGGTCCCCAGGCCGGCCCGG
Organism: Candidatus Dormiibacterota bacterium; assembly: GCA_046727235.1. Classification (GTDB taxonomy): domain Bacteria; phylum Chloroflexota; class Dormibacteria; order Dormibacterales; family Dormibacteraceae; genus 40CM-4-65-16. Next base: position 12,112 of record JBKPCF010000027.1, on the reverse strand, counting down.
TACGCGAGCTTGCCGAGGATCGCGTTGGTGCCGAATGCAGTGGCGGAGACGAGCACCATCGCCACGCCCACCCACTCGGTCCTGCGGCTGGACGCCGCGGCGGCTTCTACGGCCAGAGGAGGTGGCCGAGCACCATGCCGATGACGACCGCCATCGCGTACGTGATGCGAGGGAATCGCCGCACGAGGGAGCGCACATCGTTGTTCAGCGGGTCGTTGCCGGCCCGCAGGGCGAGCGATTCCTGCAGCATGAGCAGGAACGCGATCAGCGAGGCGACGGTCGCGATTATGGAGAGGATCGCCGGCGCGTTGAAGGTCACTGCCTACCTTGCGGCGAGGTGCGGCCGAAAGCAGGGCCCCAAAGGAAGTGACCCAGCAGGATGCCGATCACGACCGCGATGACGAACGCGTACCCGGGATACGTGTGGACAGCCGGCCGGATGTACTCGGAGATCGGCTTGTTCCCGGTGAGCAGCGCCCATGTCTCGAAGGCGAGAAGTACCGTGATCACGCCGAACAGCGCCGTGACCGTCCACGAGAACAGGTTCGAAAGCGCGACCATCACCATCGCGTCACCACGACCTTCTTTCTCGTGTAGAAGTCGATGCCGTCCGTCCCATGCACGTGCAGATCTCCGTAGAACGAGCCTTTCCAGCCGCTGAAGGGGAAGAACGCAAACGGCTGGGCAACCGGCACGTTGATGCCTGTCATCCCCGCTTCGACCCGCTCCCGGAACTCGCGACCCGACCGGCCGGACTGGGTGAAGATCGTGGCCATGTTGCCGAGGGCCGAAGCGTTCGCCTGCGCGATGGCCTCTTCGAGGGTGGCCGCGCGAGAGATCGAGAGCACCGGGCCGAATATCTCCTCCCGGCCCACGGACATGCTCGGCGTGACCCTGTCCAGGATCGTCGGGCCCAGGAAAAACCCGCGTCGTGACATTTGCGGGCGGCCGTCGACGATGAGCTCCGCGCCCTCGGCCACGCCGGCCGCGACGTACGACGCAACGCGGTCGCGATGCTCGGCGCGGATCAGCGGACCGACCTGCACGCCCTGCTCGTCGCCTGGACCGACGACCATCCTGGAGGCTCCATCGCGCAGCGGCTCCACCACGCTGTCCGCGGCCCGGCCCACGGCGACGGCAACCGATCCCGCCAGGCAGCGCTCGCCTGCATTTCCGAACGCCGAGTTCAGGATCGCCGGGACCGCCAGCTCCAGGTCGGCGTCCGGCATGACGACGATGTGGTTCTTGGCGCCGCCCAGAGCCTGCACGCGCTTGCCGTGCGAGGCGGCTTCCGTGTAGACGTGGCGGGCCACCGTCGCCGAGCCCACGAAAGAGATCGTCGCCACCGAAGGATGGCTGAGCAATGCGTCGACCGTGGTCGCGGCGCCGTGGACGACGTTCAGGACGCCGGGCGGGAAACCGGCGTCGAGGAACAGCTCCGCAAGTCGCGCACCTCCCAGCGGGGTTCGCTCAGAGGGTTTCAGGACGAACGTGTTGCCCGCGACCACCGCGAGCGGAAACATCCAGAGAGGGATCATCACCGGGAAGTTGAACGGGGGGATGCCGGCGCAAACGCCGACCGCGTAGCGGTAGAGGTCCTGGTCGACGCCGGTGGAGACGTCCCGCAGCGTGCGCCCCTGCAGCAGGGTTGGCGCGCCGCACGCGAAGTCGACCACCTCGATCCCGCGCCGGACCTCCCCGCGGGACTCGTCCAGCGTCTTGCCGTGATGGCGCGTCACGATGGCGGCGAGCTCCTCGAAGTGCTCTTCGAGCACGGCCTTGTAGCGGAACATCAGCCGGACCCGCTCCATGACCGGTGTGCGGGACCACGTTCGGAAAGCCTCGGCGGCAGCGCGGGCCGCGGCGTCGACCTCGCTTGCGTCCGACAGAGGGACGTGCTCGATCACCTCGCCTGTGGCCGGGTTGTAGACGGGCAGGGTGCCTGAATCCTCGTTCGGCAGGCGCCACTCTGACCCGATAAGGTTCCGTAGCAACGTTGATACCGTACTTCGCATGGCGCCGACCGCGCGCGAGCTCATCGAGCAGGCTGCCGCCCAGGGCAGCGACCTGGAAACCGTCGCCCGAGGTGTGCTGGAGAGGCTTGCCGAGCTGACCGGCCTGAGCTCGACCTACCTGGCCGAGACCAGGCTCATCACGGACGAGCAGTACATCGTCTTCGCGTGCAACCGGAGCACCCTGTTTCACATTCCGGAGGACGTCACGCTGCCCTGGTCGGAGGGGGTGTGCCGCTTCGTGGTCGAGGGCGGACCCAACTACACGAGCGACGCGCAGAAGCAGTTCCCGAAGTCGAGCGTCGCCAGGTTGCTCGAGATCCAGACCTTCATCTCTTACCCGGTTTTCACCGCCGAGGGGCGATTCTTCGGCACGCTCTGCGGCGCGAGCAAGGAGCAGGTAGAGGTCCAGCAGGAGATCCTCGACCTGATGCGCGAGTGCGCGCGGCTGATCGGTCAGCGCCTGAAGGCCGAGTCCGAGTCGGCATGAGGCTCCTCACCTTTCGCCACGGGGGAGCGGTCCGGATCGGCGTCCTGCGCACGGACGATGAGGTCGTCGAGCTCGCCGAGCCGGACATGCTCTCGTTGATCGATGCCGGCGATGCCGGCCTGGATGACGCTAGAGACGCAGTCGCCTCCAAAAGCTCGAAGACGCATCGCCTCGAGGACGTCGAGGTGCTGGCGCCGCTGCCGGCGCCCCGCGGCAACGTGATCGCCATCGGCCGCAACTACCAGGCGCACGCGGAGGAAAGCGCTCGCGCCGCGGGCAAGGCCGTCGACCCGCCGACTGTCTTCACCAAGGCGGTCACAACGGTGGCCGGACCGTACGACGACGTGGTGATCGACCCGGGCGTTTCCAGCCAGGTCGACTGGGAGGTGGAGCTCGGCGTGGTGATGGGACGCGCCGGCCGCGACATCGCGCGCGAGAGCGCGCTCCAGCACGTGTTCGGCTACATCGCCCTCAACGACGTGAGCGCGCGGGACATCCAGTTCGGGTGGGGAGGCCAGTACTTCAAGGGCAAGAGCCTCGACGGTTTCTGCCCGACTGGGCCCTGGATCGTGACTCGCGACGAGATCGCCGACCCCCAGTCGCTGCGGCTGCTGCTCCGCGTCAATGGGGTCGTCAAGCAAGACGCCATCACCAACGACATGACCTACCCGGTCGAAGCGATCATCGAATGGGTTTCGCGCGGGATGACGATCCCCGCGGGGGCGATCATCGCGACCGGCACGCCCGATGGGGTCGGGTTTGCGCGCACGCCGCCCGAATTCCTCAAGCCGGGCGACGTGATGGAGACCGAGGTGGAGCGCATCGGGACGCTGCGCAACCGCATCGTCAGGTCGGCGGGCTGAAAGGGTGTTCGAAATCGAGGGACTCTCAGGTGTCCTCGTAGCGCTCGCCTCCCCGCTGCATCGCGACGGAGGCGTCGACGAGCCTGGAGTGCGGCGACTCGTCGAGCACGTCATTGGCGGCGGCGTCCACGGCCTGCTTCCGCTTGGGTCGACAGGCGAGACCGCGGCGCTCGACGAGGGCTCGCGCCGCAGGATCCTGGCCGCTGTCGTCGAGACGTGCAACCGGCGGGTGCCGGTCATCTGCGGCGTGGCCCAGAGCAGCCTGGCCGCGGCCGAGGTCGAGGTGGAGGCGGCGGACCACCTCGGCGCTGACGCGGTCCTGGTCGCTCCGCCCTTCTACTACCCGATGGACCAGGCCGGGGTGGCTGCGTTCTACAGGCAGATCGCCGACAGGGCGCGCTTGCCGGTGCTCGTCTACAACATCCCGCAGTTCACAAAGGTGGTGGTCGAAGCGCAGACGGTGGCGCAGCTCGCCCGCGAAGGCGCCGTGCGCGGGATCAAGGACTCGAGCCGCGACTTCGAGTACTTCGAAGGAGTCTGCATCGCGACTCGTGAGATCGGGGGGTTCCGGGTGTTCACCGGCAGCGACACCATGCTGGTCGCATCGCTGGCGGTGGGCGGCGCGGGCACCATCTGCGGTGCGGGCAACATCGCGCCGGACTGGGTCGTGCGCATTTACGACGAGTTCATGCGGGGTGACCTGCCTGCGGCCCGCGTCAGTCAGGACATGCTGTACAGGCTGGTGATGGCGCTGCGCGGCGACATCTTCCCGAGCGCGATCAAGGCCGCGCTGCACCTGCAGGGCATATGCGAGCCCTGGCTCGCACCGCCCGCTCAACGACTCGGCGAGAAGCACGAGGCGAGGCTGCGCGAGCAGCTCGCCCAGTGGGGGTTGCTTACACCGGAACGCTCACGGAACTGAGATCACGGACACCACCTGCTGCTGGTAGTGGTGCGGGTTGGTCCCGTCGTCGTAGGTGCTGATGAAGCTCGTGTAGTCGAGCCCGCCGGCGATCTCGTTGCCGAAGTAGTCGCCCAGGAACGTGTCCAGCGGATTGCACGGGCACGACCGGTTCGGACTGTTCAGCTGCGGATCCCAAAGGTGCTCTGTGATGCGGACGTTGTGGCCCTTCGGCGTGAGGTTTGCTCTGTAGAACTGTGCCGCCGCGGTGATGCAGTAGTTGGTCGCTCCGAACGGCGGCAGCGCGCCGCTGAAGTTCGGGTTGACCTGGTCCAACCCGAGGCCCGCGTCGCGCGCCTCGGCGCTGCCGGCCTCCGGGCACGCCAGACGGCGGTCGTAAAAGGCGACGCTGACGGTGCCGTCGGCGCCCACGGCGAGGTTCGGCTGGAACTCGTCGACAGATGCGGCGTTGTCGTTGACCTGGATCGGGCTCGACCATGTCATGCCTCTGTCATACGAGGCGGTGAGGAGGATGTTGCCGAAGCCACTGCTCTTGGATTCGTATCCGAGGTAGATCGCGTGCCGGCCGACCGCGAACGTGATCTCGATTCCGTCCTCGAAGGTGGTGTTCGCATAGCCGGCGCCGGAAAGTGGCGGCGTGTGGACTCCTGAGACGGCCAGGAGGGGACCGATCCAGCTCTGGCCGCCGTCGGTCGAGTAGTCGACGTAGAGGTCGACGCAGCACCCGCCCTGCGCGGAGGCGTAGTTGACGATCGGCGTGTAAACGACGCCGTCGGGATCGACGTGCGGGTAGAGGTACGTGTTGTTGTTCGTGGCGCCGTTTCCGGTCGGCAGCAGCACCGGCGTGGACCAGTCGGTATGCGTTCCGTCCCTCCTTGCCCTGGCGGTCGAGACGTACGGCTTGCTGCCGTTGCCGTTGAAGTTGACGAACATGACGTAGATCCGGCCGTAGTTCGGATTGGTGGACTCCGTGCCGGTCCGGTCGATGGCGATCCATTGCTTGTCCGGTTCCTGGCCGAGGCCCGCGTCGGTCGTGAAGACGTGGTCCGGTTGCCCGTTGTGGGTGGTGATCCAGTCGCGGGCGCCCGTCGAGCCGTGCGGGCGGACCGCCACCGAGATCGCCTCGTTCGCGACGAAGCGGTTGGGCTCGTTTCCGACCTCGTACTTCTTGTGGCCGCCCTTGTCGTAGAAGAACTGGTACGGCAGGATCGCCTCGTAGTAGTTGCCCCACGGGTCGAACGCGCCCACGGGGTCGGTGTTGTCGGTCCAGCCTTCATATCCCGGGATGTGGCCCATGACCGGCCACGTCTTACCGCCGTCGAACGATTCGTAGAAGCCGAGCAGGTGGTTGTAGCCCTCGGCTCCCGTGAACCACTTGCTCGAGCCGATGATGTGCATCGGATTTGTCGGGTCGACTCGAATGTCCGACTCCGACTTGTCGGTGACGAGCATCGGGCCCGCTGCCAGTGAGGTCCCGTGCTGCGTCGCGTACTGCGTGGCCCCGACGTCTTCGCCTGTGGTCGCGCCGGTGGTCGGGCATGGCGTCAAGCCTGTGTAGCCGTCGTTGGGACCGTTGTTGAAGAGCGCGGGCACCTCGGGCCGGAAGCAGCTGACCTGCCGGCTCGTGACGAACACGTTTGACACGTGGCTCGACGCGTAGCTCGCGGCGTAAGCCGAGTCGGGCTGCAGGCCCTGCGGCACGACGCCGACGCCGGGGTCGAGGCCCGAGGTGGCGCTCGACGCGGGCACAAAGCCAAACGCCCAGACCACGCAGGCGAAGCACGCGGGCGCCACGATTCGACGGGCTGTGCGGCTCACTTCCTACCCCCTCCGGTTCAAGCGGTCGAACAGACCCCCGGAGCATAGCGAATTTCAGCCGGCGTTCAGGAGTCGGGCCCGCTCCCGGTCCTGAGACGGAAAGAGCCATGCGGTTGCGCGCATGGCTCACCCCCCACAGCCCCGACTTGGAGCCGCCGGGCGACCCAAGCTCCCGGCTGATCGCATCATCTGCCCCCCGCGCGGGTCGCGCCATTCTTCAAATGGGCGGTTTTGGCCTACCACATTTGCAGGAGGCTATCCTCCTCGCGGACATGATCGTCTCCATCGGCGACCTGGTGCTCGACGTCAGGATCGTCCCGCAAGGCCCGCTCCAGCCCGACGACGACACCGCGGCGACGATCACGCTCGGCGGAGGCGGGCAGGCGGCCAACTTCTGTGCCTGGACCGCGGCGCTTGGCGAGGGGGCGCGCCTGGTCACGCGGGTCGGCGACGACGACACGGGCCGGAGGCTGGTCGCCGACCTGGAATCGCGCGGGGTCGAGGTCCGGGCGGTCTGGGCGGCTGAACCGACGGGGACGATAGCCGTGCTGGTCGGCGCCGATGGACGAAGAACGATGGCGACCCAGCGGGGGGCGAGCGTCGGGCTCAGCCCCGATGACCTCGAGGAGACTTGGTTCACCGACGCTAGGCTCCTTCACGTCCCCGCCTACTCGCTGTTCGTCGAGCCGCTTGCGAGCGCGACCAGAGCCGCGATCCGGGTCGTCCGCGATGCGCACGGCATGCTCGCCGTCGACCTCTCGTCTTCTGCCGGCCTGCGCGCCTACGGCCCTCCCCGCATGGCTTACGTACTGGCGCGCTTGAAGCCAGAGGTGCTCTTCGCGACCGAGGCCGAGGCGGCGACGCTCGCCGTACCCCTGGAGAGCCTGGCGCAGGTGCCGGTCCTCAAGCTTGGACCGGCGGGCAGTCGCGTGTTCGGCCGCGACATCGCCGCGCCCGATGTCGCATCGATCGATCCCACCGGCGCGGGCGATGCATTCGCGGCTGCTTTTTGCAGCGCATGGCTTCGGGGCGCGACGCCGGTCGAGGCGGCGGAGAAGGCGGTGCAGGCCGCGTCGCAGTCGGTGACCCTCGTCGGAGCACGGCCCAGCTGATCGAGCTCCTCCACATCGCGCCCGAGGTCGCCTGGGCGCTGGACAACGATGTCGCGGTCGTGGCGCTCGAAACGTCGATCGTCGGGCAAGGCCTCCCCGCCCCTTACAACCTGATGGCGGCACGCGGTTGCGAGGCCGCCATCCGCGAGGAAGGAGGCGTCCCCGCCACGGTCGCCGTGCTCGATGGACGCGTGCACGTCGGACTGACCGCGCCCCAGCTGGAGCGCGTGGCGGAGAAGTCTGTGAAGGTCAGCGCGCGAGACATCGGCCCGGTGCTCGCACGCGAGCAGGTCGGGGCGACCACCGTCGCCGCGACGGTGCAGGCGGCGTGGCTCGCCGGCATCAAGTTCATGGCCACAGGCGGCATCGGCGGCGTCCACCGAGGGCATCCTGAGGACGAGTCAGCCGACCTCGAGGTGATCTCGTTCCACGGTGTCGCCGTGTTCTGCGCCGGAGCGAAGATCATCCTCGACCTCAGGTTGACGCTGGAGCGGCTCGAGAGCCTGTCCGTAGCGGTGCTGGGTTACGGCACCGACGAGTTTCCCGCCTTCTACACGCGCCACAGCGGCTGCCCGGTGAGCGCTCGCGTTGACGGGCCGGAGGAAACCGCGCGCGTGCTCAATGCCGCCTGGTGGGACAGGCGGGGCCGCGGGGTCGTGGTCGCGGTGCCTCCTCCGCGCGAGCTGGACGGGGCCGAGGAGTATGCGAAGCAGGCCGCCGACGAGCTCCAGGGGGTCAGCGGTGGCGATCTAACCCCGAGGATGCTGGCGCGGGTCGCCGAGCTCTCCGGCGGCCGCACGCTCGACCTGAACGTCGATCTCGTGATCCACAACGCGCGTGTGGCGGCACGTGTCGCGAGAGCCTTCCTGGCCCTGTAGCTACTTCCCCCAGGCGCCGACCACGCGGCGCAGAGCCTTCTGGCTGCCGCGGAACTCGAGCCCGCGCTTTTTCGCCTCCGGCATGTCCAGCCGGCCCGAAAGGAGACCCAGGATCAGTCCCGGACGCCCCTCGAGGACCGCGTCCGGACTTTCGGCGGTGCCTCGCCGGGTGCGCACCTTGCCTTCGACCGTCTCGATGACCATCGGCTCGTCGCCGGTCCTGACCTCGATCTCGATCGGGGGCTCCCCAGGCGCCCTGTCGACCAGGTAAGCGTCGAACGGAAAGACCAGCCAGTGGCTGCGGAAGACGTTCGTAGGCGGAGGCACGCCCATCAGGGGCGCCCCCCACCGGCCGAGCTCGGCAAGGAGCGGCTGCAGGGCATGGCCTCGCTCGGTGAGCTCGAACAGAGTCGTGGCCACCGGGGGCGGCGCAGCCCAGGAGCGCACGATCCCCGCCTGTTCCATGTCCTTCAGCCGATCGGCAAGCAGGTTGGTGGCGATCCCCGGCAGGCCTTTGAGCAGGTCGGTGTAGCGGAGCGGCCCGGTCGTCATCAGCTCGCGGACGATGAGCAACACCCAACGGTCTCCAACGACGTCGAGCGCCTTGGCGACCGCGCAGTACTGCTGGTACGACCGCATGTCGCGCACGATACCACGAGCCACCGGGATACCCTCAAGTTACTACTTGACTTTTTCAAGTGCTTACTGGAGAATCGCCAGTGCTTCGCCGACTTGAATGGGTTGGAGGTTCTCCTGATGACAAGCCGGATATGGACCCTGGCGCTCACTTCGATCGCGTTCTTCATGGTTGCGCTCGACTCGCTTGTGGTGGTCACCGCGCTGCCCGCGATCCACCGCGACACCGGCGGCAGCATCTCCACGCTGGAGTGGACCGTCAACGCCTTCACGTTGACCTACGCCGCGGGAATCATCACCGCCGCCGCGCTCGGCGACCGGGTCGGCCGGCGCCTCATCTTCGTGGTCGGCCTCGCGGTGTTCACCGCATCTTCCATCGCCTGCGCGATCGCACCGAGCGCTGAGCTCCTGATCGCTGCGCGCGCGGTGCAAGGAATCGGCGCCGCGATGGTGATGCCGGTCAGCCTCACGATCCTCACCTCGGCTTTCGGCCGCGAGCGCCGCGGCGCGATCGTCGGAATATGGGGAGGCATCGGCGGCCTCGCCGTGGCGGCCGGGCCGCTTGTCGGCGGGGCGATCACGCAGGGCTTGAGCTGGCACTGGATCTTCTGGGTCAACGCCCCGATCGGCGTCGCGGCGATTCTGCTCTCGCTGGTGCGGCTGCCGGAGAGCAAGGGACCGGCGACGCGTCTCGACCTGGTCGCCACCGCCCTCATCGGAGCCGGCGCCGTCGCGGTGGTCTGGGGCCTGATTCGCGCCGGCGACGAGGGATGGCGGAGCGCGGCTGCCATCGGCACATTGACTTCCGGCGTCCTGCTGATCGCGGGATTCGTGGCCTGGGAGCTGAGGGCGGCCGAGCCGATGCTTCCGATGCACCTCTTCCGCAACCGCAGCTTCAGCGCCGGCAACGCAACCGGGTTCCTGATGGCGGGCACCATCTTCTCTGCCGCGTTCCTCGTCGCGCAGTACATGCAGTTCGCCCTCGGTGACTCACCCCTCGAGGCCGGCTTGCGCATGCTGCCATGGACGGCGACGCCTCTCTTCATCGCTCCGGTCGCGGGCGTGCTCAGCGACCGGGTCGGCCTTCGCCCAGTGCTGACTGCGGGAATGCTGCTGCAGGGCATCGGCCTTGGCTGGTTCGCGCTTCGCGCGGGCGCCGGCGTCGATTACGGTGAGCTCGTGATTCCGCTGATCGTGGCCGGGGTCGGGATCTCGATGGCCCTTCCGGTGGTGCCGAACGCAATCGTCAGCGCCGTCAAGCCTCACGAGATGGGCAAGGCCTCAGGCGTCAACAGCACGATGCAGCGCTTCGGGTCGGCATTCGCCATCGCGGTCGTGGCCGCGGTGTTCGCTTCCAACGGTCACATCGGCACGCCCGCGACTTTCGCCGCCGGGTTCCGCCAGGCCTTAGCGGTGGCGGCGGGACTGTCGCTGCTGGGTGCGGTCACCGCTCTTGGGGTGCGGTCGCGAAAAGCGTCCGTGCCGGCGCGGGTGATGGCCGAGGCCGCATGAGCGCGGAATCGAAATACGCCGCGCTGGTGGAAGCGATGTCGAAGCGATCGGGGGTGACGCGCGTGACCGAGGGCAAGGGCTTCGGCTCGTCCGGCCAGCTCAAGGTCGACGGAAGAATTTTCGCCATGCTGGTCCGCGGGCAGCTCGTTCTGAAGCTCCCGCGCGGGCGCGTCGACGAGCTGATCGCCAGAGGCGACGGGGCGCACTTCGACGCGGGCAAAGGCAAGCCGATGCGCGAGTGGTTCGTCCTCTCCCCCGATTCGACGCAGCGGTGGCTGCCGCTCGCCGAGGAAGCCTTTGATTTCGTGAAGGAGAAAAGATGATCACCATTGGCGCGGCGCGAGCCGTTGCGGACCTCTCCGAAGGAATGGTTCTCGCCACCGTCGAGGTGGCGGCGCCGCCCGAGCGGACATTTCAGGCGCTTGCTTCGAGCGACGTGCTTCGCTGGTGGGTCAGGCCCGGCGTGTTCGACACGCGCGAGTGGACGGGCGACGTGCGGCCTGGTGGAAGCTGGCGAGCATCCGGGATCGGCGGCGGAAAGCCCTACGTGGTCGAGGGCGAGTTCACCGAGGTCATCCCCCCGCGAAAGCTCGTCCATTCGTGGAAGCTCGCGGGCGGCGCGTCGACAGTGAGCTACGAGCTCGAGCCCGCCGACGGAGGCACGAGGGTCACCCTGCGGCACACAGGGCTGGCGCCTCGTCAGACGTGCGCCGCCACATGCATCGGCTGGGAGACGAGCTTCGAGGAGCTGGCGAGGATGCTCGGGACCTAGGTCTTCGGCCTGCTCTTCTTCGGCGGCTCCGCTTCCGGATCCCTCTCCATCGCCTCCCTGACAAAAGAAGGACCGGCGGGCTGCTGCCCGCCGGCCCATTGATCGCTTCTTAGCGCTGGGTCTTCATCAGGCCGAAAGCCGCGCCCTGCGGGTCGGCGACGATGGAGTAGCGGCCGCCAGGGTAGTCCTGCGGCGGAAGCAGCTCTTTGCCGCCCAGCTCGACGGCTTTCTTGTGCGTCTTGTCGACGTCATCGGCGGCGAAGTAGACGAGCCAGTACGAGGGCACCTCCTTGGGCACCATGGGCGCCATCTCCATGGCGCCGAGGATGCTCTCGTCGTTGAGCTTGAACTCCGTGTAATCGCCCATGCCTTCGCCCAAAGGGCTCTTCTTCTCGCCCCAGCCGAAGACCTTCTTGTAGAAGGGCTCGGCCCGGTCGAGGCCACGAGAGTTCAATTCGGCCCACGCGAACGTGTTCGGGGACTGCATGATCTCTGCGCCCTGCATCTCATCTGGCTGCCATGCCGAGATGAAGGCGCCACTCGGGTCCTGGAAGACGGCCATCCGGCCCGACTTCAGCACGTCGAACGGGGGCGCGATCACCGTGCCGCCCTCGGCCTGGATCTTCTTGGCGAGCGCGTCGACGTCTCGCGTTCCGATGTAAACGCTCCATGCCGACGGACTGCTGTCACCAGGCTGCTTCGGCCCGATGCCGGCCACGTTCTTGCTGGCGATCGTCGCCAGCGCGTAGCCGCCGGCTTGCGGGTCTTTCGTCACCTCGGCCTTCCAGCCGAACAGCTTTGCGTAGAAGTCGCGAGCCTTCTCCGCGTCGGTGCTCGAAAGATCGACCCACACCGGCGCGTTCGCGACGAATGTCTTCGTCTCTGCCATAGTCACTGCCTCCTGGAACCCAGAATGGACGGGGGTCCTTCGGGGCGCCACTCTGCGATTGCACCCCTACACACCCATTCTGCCACCGCCGGGTTAAAGGCTGCCAAAGGAATCCTGAACGCCCGAACGGCGTATTTATGAACAAATGAGCGAGGCCCCGCCGGTCGACCTGATCATCTACTCCGATTACGTTTGACCCTGGTGCTAT
>JBKPCF010000026.1:0-20845 GCA_046727235.1 Candidatus Dormiibacterota bacterium | reverse complement strand
GTCTAGCGAGCAGACCGCCGCGGTCAGCGGATCGAGCATCAGCGCGTACTTCGCCTTGGCGCGGTCGCGCTCGAGCAGCGCACCGACCACGAGCTCGTGCACGGCCATGTGAGCACGGTTCAGCGCGGCGAGCTGTTCTGGCAGCGCTCCGAAGTGACACGGGTGAATGCCGCCGCGGTCGACGTCGCATTCGACCTCGACGCAGCCGTCAGGCAGGTTGTCGATCCAACCCTCGTTGCGTACGTTGCCGTGAATGGATGCGGGAGGTCCCCCTTCCATCGCTTCGACGATGAAAGAGCCGTACTCATGGCCCCGCTTTCGCGGCACGGGGGTATCGCCCACGAGCATGGATCGAATGAGCTCGTCGTTGGCCAGGCGCCAGTCCGGCCAGTTCTCGGCGTAGAAGCCGCTCTCGCCGAGGTAGCCTCCCCGCGTGTACTTCGCGATCAGGTCGGGCCGCTTGCGGAAGTACGGGACGTACTCAGAGAAGTGCCCGCTCGACTCGGTGACGAACGCACCCAGGTGGAGCATGACCTCGAACCGGATTGGGTCCTGCTCATAGATCTCTTTGACCTTTGCCCGCTCCCGCAGACGCGGGTAGAGGTCTTCACCGGCGCGCTCGAGCTTGGTGAACCAGGAGTTGTGGTTGATGCCGGCGCACTGCCAGGTCAGCTCGGAATATGGAATTTCCAGGTAGTCGGCGAGCTGGCGAGAGGTGCCCTGCACGCTGTGGCACAGGCCGACCACCTGCAGGTCGGTGCCTCGCACCGCGGCCAGGGTGAGGATGGACATGGGGTTCGTGTAGTTCATGACCACCGCGCGCGGCGCGAGGCGCTGAGAGTCGCGGACGATGTCGAGCCAGGCAGGACCCGTGCGCAGGGCCTTGAAGATGCCGCCCGGCCCGATGGTGTCGCCGATGCACTGGTCGACGCCGTAACGCATCGGGATCTCGTAGTCGTGATGCACGTTCTCGAGCCCCCGAACCTCGATGGAGTTGATCAGGTAATCGGTGCCCTCGAGGACGTCGAGCCGATTCGTGGAAGCCTCGATGCGCCAGCGTTTGCCCGAGAGCTCGACGAGGCGCTGGGCGATTCGCTTTGCCAGGTCGAGGCGCCGGGCATCGATGTCGACGAGGGCGAAGACACCTTCGTCGAGCCCCTCGACGGCGAGGATGTCCGTCATCAGCTGCCTCGCGAAGACAGCACTCCCGGCGCCGATGAACGTCACCTTGGGCATGGGCCGCCAATAATGGAACACATGGCTGCGACTTCGCCGCGCGCGCCAGGCCGCTGCCCTCAGGGCCCGAGCGGGACTGTGCGTGACGTTCCTCCGAAAGGCAACCCGCGAACAGGTCTGACGCATCGATCGGATCGGTTGTTCGCCACCGATCCACGTCGAGGTCTCACGCTAACGACGCGCTACATCAAGTCTGTCTTTTCCACCCAACGCGACCGCCACTCCGCAGCCGGAAACGGAGGGCCAAAGTACTCGGTGACCTTTATCACTCTGCCGTTGCGGAAGTCGAAGAGGTCCACGACCGTCCACTCGTCGCCGTTGGGATATCTCACCCGGCCCTCGACGGTGTAGTGGTCGCCGCTGCCGGTGATCCGCAGCGGCGTCCAGGACGGTGTGAGGATCCACTTGTCTTCCGCACCCCGGACGTTCTTGATCGTGGCGTCCGGCAGGCCGGGGTAATTCTCCAGGACGGCCAAGGTGTTGGCCCTGCCTTTGATCCTCTCTCCGGACTGTGGCCAATCCTGGACGACGTCTGGGTCGGCAAACTCGTCCAACAACGCCCCGAGTTGGCGGAAATCGCGCGCGTTGAACGCTCGGTACCATCGCTCGACCGCGTCACGGTTGTGGTCGGCGCTCATGCGAATGCCCAGGGTATCCGCGCAGATGCGGCTCGTTGGCTGGCTAGGTTGAGCTGCGTGAGCCAGACGAAGCAGAGGTTTGTCAGCCGCGAGCCACAAACCAAACGATCGGTACTGCTGGTGTCGACCGATCTGACCCGATAGATCGAGACAATCCTCAAGCTCGTGTCGCCGTTCTGGTCGAAGCTCGTCGTACCGATTGCCCCCACGTAGCCGGTCGTGGCCGCGACGTTCGCGCGCACGGCGTCGCGGAACTGGGCGACGTCGCGGGGGCTGTACCGATCATCGAGTGCCTTCCTGATCGCCTGGATCAGGATCCCAGTCGCGTCGTACGCGAGCATCGTGTATGCGCCGTAGTCGTCGGTCCGCTTGAAGGACGCTTTGAAGGCGCGAATCGTTGACTGCGCGGCGGGTATCTGCATCGCGTCCGGGGCTGCCGTCGTGCTGAGCATCCCTACGGCCTGGTCCTGTGCCTGGTCGACGCAAAGGGAGGTCCCTATGGTGTCGGCCCCGCCGAAGGGCACCTCCCATCCGATGTCTTTCATCTGCCGGCGCGGTACGCAGATGTTCTGGAAGTCGAAACCAGACGCGTACACGGCCTGAGCGCCAGCCCTCTCGAAACCGGACAGGATGGGCTTCCAGTCGGCGGTCGCTTCATGGCGATATTCAGAGCGTGCGACAACGTTGCCGCCCAGCCCCTTGAGCTCAGTCTCGAACGTGGCGGCCATAATCGTGCCGATGGGACTCGAGTCGTCGAGCACCGCCACATTCCTGACGCCGAGAGTGTCGTGAAAGTAGGCTGCCATCGCGCGCGCCTGCTCGAGGTTCGTTGTGACAAGCCGGAAGAAGTTGTTCGGGTTAGCGCCTCGCAGGTCCTGCGGATGGTACGAGCAGAAAGATTCGTCGCGGGTCAGGCAGGGCTGAGTTGTAGATGGGCTGATCATGGTGAAGTGTTGCGCCGCAGCGATCGGAATTTCCGCCTTCGCGACTGAGGAGGTATATGGACCGATCATGCCCACGTCGCCGTTGGCCAGCATTTCTCGGACGTTGTCCACCCCCGCGTCTGAGTTGGCCGCGCCCTGGCGCGTGTCGTCTCGGTGGTCGATCACGAGGGCCCACCCCCCAACCGAGCCACCGGCCTTGTGCACAGCGAAGCGGACGCCGTTCAGGGTCGCAGCCCCCTCGGGCAGGGCTTCAGGCAGGTCGACCCCAATCTTGAGGGCACCTTTGCTCGGGACCTGCGCGCTACTACCGCACGCAGCGAGTGCGCACAGAACAACGGCGCCGACGGCGATTGCGTGAAATCGGGTTCTCATCGTCGCGTGCTCCTTGTTCTGACGGTGACGTCGACTGGCTCATAAGTCGGCTGGGCAGTGGCGTCGATGCGCTCCTGGGAGAGGTGGGTTGGGTCCGCTCGCAGAACGACGACCGCCGGCGCCGAGGTCGGGCTGTGAAGCATCGTGGCCGCAAGGCACGCCGCGAGCGCGGCCGCAGCGAGGGTCGCGACCACAGCCACGATCCTTGGGATTGACCTCCGCAGCACCTGCGTCGTTGCCCTCCTGTCGACAAAGCTGGCCGGTGTCCGGCCGCGCCCTCGAAGCTAGGCTCTGGCGGCGGTTTCTCACATCGGGCAAAGCACCCGTTCTGGTACACACGGGGTACCCGTTTTTTGTGAGTTAAGATCACCGGCGGCTTCAGGGATGGCAGGAGAGGTGGGCGGCCGCGCCCCGCTGAGTCGGCGAGAACAGGAGGTCGCCGCCCTGGTCGCCGAGGGCCTGACCAACCGGGCGATCGCCGATCGCCTGTTCATTTCTGAGCGCACGGTCGACGGTCACCTGGAGCACATCCGCGAGAAGCTCGGAGTCAACAGCCGAGCTCAGGTGGCTGTCTGGTACGTCGCTCAGCCAGCAGTCGGCGTGCCGATGGTTGCGCCATCCCGGCGCCGGTTGCAGATTCCGTCGCGGCTGGTGCCGATCGCCGCGCTTGCAGTGCTCGCCCTGGTGGCGGTCGTTGCTGTGCCGCGGCTGATCGCGTCACCGACCCATGCCGGTCCCTCGATCTCCGTCTTGACCGGCACCTCGGCCGGAGCCGAGCTCCGACGGCCTGCATCGGTCGCGATCGGGCCCGACGGTCTCGTTTATGTCGCCGACACCGACAATCTGGTGATCAAGCGGATCGACCCTGTCCGTGGCTCGATTCGCATTCTGGCCGGTGGCCACAGCGACGGCTTCGTCGATGGCGACGACGCGCTCGCTGCTTCAATCGGCAATCCGACCGGTGTGGCCATCGCTCCCGACGGCAAGACGGTGTACTTCGCCAACGGTTCGATGGTCGGCCGCGTAGACCCCGACCTCACCGTGCATTTGGTGTCCGGTCGACCGTCGCTCATGCAGCCGGTCGGTCTCGCATTCGCGCCGAACGGCACGCTCTACATCGCGGATCTCGCCGGCAATGCGGTATGGGTACGTACCCCCGACGGCGCTTTGAGCCGGTTCGCAGGCAAAGGCGAGGCGGGTTCGGCTGGCGACCAGGGACCGGCCGCTGACGCGACACTGAACCACCCGCATGCGGTCGCGGTCGACACAACCGGAGACGTGCTGATTGCCGACACCGGGAGCAACCGGATTCGACGGGTCGAAACCGGGTCGAACCGGATCACGACCTTTGCCGGTGGCAACGGTGTGTACGGCTACGGGGGAGACGGTGGCCCGGCCGATCACGCCAGGCTGAGCCTTCCCTGGGGGCTGGCGGTCGGGCCAGACGGAAATCTCTACATCGCGGACACCGGAAACGATGTGATCCGGCGCGTGACGCGCGCGGGGATTATTACCACGGTAGCCGGGGGGAAGAACGTTCTGTACGGCCCGGCCGGGCTTGCGATCTCTCCTGCGGGCGACGTGTACGTCGCAGACATGGGCTATAGCCGCCTTGTCGTGATCCACGGTCTTGCCGCCAAATGAGACGCTGGGCCGTGGCGCTGGTGTGCATCAGCTTCGTTGTTGCGGCTTGCTCGCCATTGGCTTCCCCGGCGCCGGAGGCGGCCGGCCCGGTCATCGCTATCGCGAGCGAGTTCCCACTGTCCGACGCCGGCGAGAAAGGCGCGGAGCGCGCGGTGGCCGCTGCAGTCGCCGCCCATCCGACCCTGCGCGGTTATCGGCTCGCGTATCTGTCGCTGGATGACAACCTGGCCGGCCGCTTCGACCAGGATCGAGCGCTTCAAAACGCCAGTTCGGCGATCGCGGATCATCGAGTCCTTGGCATCGTCGGCCCGTGGAACAGCTCGATAGCCTCGCTTCTGCTGCCGATCGCGGGCCACGACGACCTGGTGATGATCAGCCCTTCGGCGACGGCCGACTGTCTTACGGCGCGGCCAAAGGCCTGTCTGCAGGGGGCGACGCCACCGGCCGTGGCGACCAACTTCTTCCGGATCGCAGCCCGAAACACCGTTGCCGCGCGAACCGCGGCCGATTTTGCTTTCGATAAGCTCGGCATCGGACGTTTCGCCGTGCTGCGAGACAGAACCGGCTACGGCCGCGACCTGAGCAACGCGTTCAAGAATGAAGTTGCTGCCCTGGGCGCGCAGGTGGTCTTCAGCGGTTCGTTCTCCGACACAGATCCCAGCTACGCACCGTTGCTACGCCAGGCTCAAGCGGCGGGCGCGGAGGCGCTCTACGTCGGCGGTCTTTCCGATCTCGGCGCGTGTCGCGTGCGAGGCGCGATGAGCGGCATCTTTCCCGACGACGCCTACTTCATCTCCGGCGATGGGATCCTGGATCCGACCTGCATCGCCGACGCCGGACTGAAAGCGGATGAGCATCTCATCGCCACCGTGTCCGCGCGAGAAGCGCAATCCGTTCCGGCCGGACTGAAGGGGCTGGTGCGTGGCAAGATCTACGACGCGTACGACTCGGCCGCGTACGACTGCGCGCAAATCCTGATCGCCGCGATCGATCGTGCGATTCAGATCAACAACGACAAGATCCCGACGCGCGAGCAGGTGTTGAGAGCCGTCGCCGCCACGACAGATTTCAAAGGTATTACGGGCACGTATACGTTCGACTCCAACGGCGACGCTGTCAGGCCGGCCGTGTCCTTCTATTACGTTCGGGACGGTGTCTGGACCTTCTGGCAGAACGCGACACAAGGATGAACTCGAAATTGGTCGGGGAGGCGGGATTTGAACCCGCGACCACTTGACCCCCAGTCAAGTGCGCTACCGGGCTGCGCTACTCCCCGATGGAGCAGTAATCGTACCCACGGCCCGGCAGCGCGATCTCCGCTGCTGCGGACTCGCTAGCTTCTGCGCGCTCCAGCCGGAACCAGAGTCCCGACGCCGATCAGGTTGCCTTCGGTGTCCTTGAACCACGCACCCTTGCCGCCGTCGGGCAGGTCGACGATTCCGTCGTGGGTCTTGAG
The DNA here is from genome assembly GCA_046727235.1 of Candidatus Dormiibacterota bacterium. Lineage (GTDB taxonomy): Bacteria > Chloroflexota > Dormibacteria > Dormibacterales > Dormibacteraceae > 40CM-4-65-16. The sequence continues at coordinate 14,555 of JBKPCF010000026.1, read as the reverse complement.
GTTCGGGAAGTCGTACTCCTCGAGCTTCACGCCTACTCGCTTGAGCTCGCCCACGGCCTCTTCGACATCATCGACGTCGATGGCCATCTGGGTGTGGTCGCCGGACGCCTTTCCCATGCTCGGGAACAGGAGGAATCCCGTCTCGCCGAACATGTACGCCACCGAACCGTCCGACTCCTCGCTGTCGGGTTTGAATCCCAGTTTTTGCTCGTAGAACTGGCGCGCCCGCTTGATGTCCTGCGCCGGGATAGCAGCACCTACTCTCTTGATTTTCAGCATCTTTTTCCTCCTTGCCTACTTGCTACCACCGTACACCACCAGGCTGCGGTGGGTGGCCGAGAAGCCGGCTTCACGCAGCGCGGCCTTCAACGGCGAATCCATCACCGGCACGCCATCCACCTTCTGCACTTCGACGCGACCGGCGCCCGTCGCGACGCCGATCAATGCCTGGAGGTGGGCCGGCTGCACCTCTCCATTCGTCAGCAAAGACCTGCCGCCGCGCTCGAGGTAGAGGACGAGGCGGCCGTCGTCGATGACGCAATACGCGCCAGCGGCTCGAGCCATGCGGCCGTCCGATTCGGGCCAGGGCAGCATGGTTCCGTATGGATTCGCGGGATCGGTGGCGGCGAGGGCGATGAGGCCTCCGCCCGATTCACGAAGCGAGCGGAGCCGATCGACCGCGCCCGGTAGCGCGAACTGCGAACCTCCGAGACCTTCGACGAAGTAGCCGCGGCGGATGCGGCCAGACTCTTCCATGGCGCGCAGCACGGGATAGAGACTCGCGAATCCACCCGCCCAGCCCTCGCCGACGACCGCTTCCCGCGTCAGGACGCCGTGACGCTGCAACAGAACTCCGGCCTCGGAGTGGAGCCGCTCGGTCGCGTTCGCACCGACCCCGACGAGGTCGGCGACCAGGGACCAGCGACCGGTGGCCCGCGGCTGGATCAGCCGCGGCATTCGCGGTTTTCGGGCCGGCCGGCGGGCCGCCGGGCCGAGCAGCCGCAGCGGCGCGAACGTGTCGTTAGTGACCTCGCCCGCCCAGACGAGGTCCCATAGCGCGTCGAGCATCACCTCCTCGTCACCGCCGCCGCAGGCGTTGTACAGGTCGCGGAAGAAGCTGGCGCCGCGCGACTTGAGGTAGGCCCGCAGCTGCTCATGCAGCTCGGTCGCAGGTGGATCTGAGGGTGGGGGCACGAGACGCGGCGCGTCCCCGCGCAGATAGAGGGCGACCCGGCCGTCGGTCGCGCCAAGCGAACCGCGTCCGACCCACACGACCTCACCCATCGAGACCAGCTCGTCGAGCAGGCGAGACGCGTAATCGCCGACCCGATTCGCGATGACGTCGCGCTCGATCACCGTCGCCGGCAGGGCCAGGCCCTGAAGCTGGAAGACCACCTCCATCAACCGGTCGACACCTCGCGCGCGGATGCCCACGCCGTGCCAGGCGGGAAGGAAGCGGGCGAGCGCCACCGGCGGCACCGATTCGACCTCGCGGCGCAGTGCGGCAAGCGAGCGCCGGCGCAGCATTCGCAGGACGTCGGGGTGGCAGTACTCGCGGCCCTCGGCGGCCTTGCGGAACTCGCCCGCCAGGACGTCGCCCTTCGCTGCGAGCCGTGACAGCGCCGCGTCGATGGCCGGGCCGGGCACCCCCCAGCGCCGGGCCGGATCGGCGGTCATGAACGGGACGTGCGTGCGCGCGTACCGCCGCAGCAGTGCACCCAGAGGGTCCGGGCCCGGGTCGAGAAAGACTTCAGGCAGGCCGATGGGGAGGCTCGCACCGATCGCCTCCCGGTACCGGCCAGCGTCCTCGGCCGCGATCCACCTCGTTTCACCCGCGATCCGGATCGCCGCCGCGCGGCGTTCTCGTTCGAGAGCGCGGAGCCAATCTTCGTTGACGCCTCGCGCCAGCGCCTCCTGGTCACTGAGGTCGCCAAGCCGGACGAGCAGGTCGTGCGCCTCGTCGACATCGCGAGGGAACCTCTCCGCCAACAGCCCCTGCAGCTCGAGCTCGGCGGCCGCGATTGCGTCGGGGTCGAGGAGCTCACGAAGGTCCTCGCTGCCGAGCAGCTCATTGAGCAGGTCGCGGTCGAGCGTCAGCGCCTGGGCGCGGCGCTCGGCGAGTGGCTGGTCGCCCTCGTACATGTACTCGGCGACGTAGGAAAAGAGGAGAGACGAGGCGAAGGGGGACGCCCGCTCGGTGTCCACGGTTACGACCCGGATCTCTCGGGACCGGACCGCTCGCATGAGCGCCGTGAGGGCCGGCATGTCGAAGTGATCGCTCATCACCTCACGCCACGTCTCGGCGAGGATCGGAAAGTCGGGATATCGCCCGGCGACCTGGAGCAAGCCCGCGCTTCGCATTCGCTGCTGCCACAGCGGCGTTCGCTGGCCGGGCCTTCGCTTGGGCAGGAGCAGCGAGCGGGCGGCGTTGTCGCGGAAGCGAGCGGCAAAGAGCGCTGAGGCCGGCAGCTGCGCGGACACGAGCGCCTGGACCTCCTCCGGATCGAGGATCAGCTCGTCCAGCGGAGGCGGTGCTTCGACCTCGGGCAGGTGCATCGCGATGCCGTCGTCAGTCCAGAGGGAGCGGGCGTCGACACCGAGCTTCTCGCGCAGGTGCGCCTCGAGCGCCATGGCAAGCGGGGCGTGGACGCGGCCTCCGAACGGCGTGTGAATGCAGACACGCCAGTCGCCCACCTCGTCGCGAAATCGCTCGACGACGATGTTCCTGTCGTCCGGCACGGTGCCCGTCGCGGCGGCCTGGTCGTCCAGGTAGGCGAGCAGGTTCTTGATCGCGAGGTCGTCGAATCCGGCGCGCTCGCGCAGCCGTTTCGCCGCGGCGTCCGGAGACATGGCGCGCAGCTCGCGGACCATCTTGCCAAGCGCCGCGCCAAGCTCGACCGGACGGTTGGGGGCGTCGGCCTTCCAGAACGCGATCTTGCCCGGCTCGCCAGGGGCGGGCGTCACGATGACCTGGGACGGGGTGATGTCCACGATCCGCCACGTCGAGGCGCCGAGGACGAAGGCCTCCCCGACGCGGGTCTCGTAGACCATCTCCTCATCCAGCTCGCCGACGCGCCGTCCGTCCTCCGCGAGGTTGACCGAGTAGAGACCGCGGTCGGGGATCGTGCCAGGGTTGGTCACGGCCAGCCGCTGCGCGCCGGCCCGGCCCCGAACTTTGCCGGCGACGCGGTCCCAGACGATGCGCGGCCGCAGCTCGACGAACTCGTCGGACGGGTAGCGCCCGCTCAGCATGTCGAGCACCGATTCGAACGCGCGCGGACCGAGGTCTGCGTAGGGGTAGGCGCGCCGGACCACGCGGCCGAGCTTTTCGACCGGCCATTCGTCGAGCGCGCACATGGCAACCACCTGCTGGGCCAGCACGTCGAGGGGCTTGCGCGGGACGACGGTGGACTCGATGCGTCCCTCGAGCATGCCCTCGACCACCGCGGCGGACTCGAGCAGGTCGCCTCGAAACTTGGGGATCACAACCCCGCGCGAGACCTCGCCCACCGAATGGCCGGCCCGCCCGACGCGCTGGATGCCCGCGGCCACGGTGGGAGGGGCCTCGATCTGAAGCACCAGGTCGACCGCGCCCATGTCGATTCCGAGCTCGAGTGTCGACGTGGCGACAAGGCCGCGCAGCCGGCCCGCCTTGAGCTCATCCTCGATGAGGAGGCGTTGCTCGCGAGCGATCGAGCCGTGGTGCGCGCGGACGAGCTCCTGCTCGGCCAGCTCGTTGATCCTGGCGGCGATGCGCTCGGCGAGGCGGCGCGAGTTGACGAAGACGATGGTCGAGCGGTGCTCGAGAATCAGCTGCAGCAGTCGCGGATAGATGGCCGGCCAGATGCTGTTCTGGCCCTTTGCGCTGTCTTCGTCCTCGTCCGTGAGGCGGGTCATGTCCTCGACGGGAACCTCCACCCGCACGTCCATGGTCTTCAGCCGTCCCGCGTCCACGATCGCGACGTCTCGCTCGGAACCGCCAAGGAACCGCGCGACCTCTTCGAGCGGACGCTGGGTCGCGGACAGGCCGATGCGCTGCGGCTCGACCCTGGTCAGCTCGCACAACCGCTCGAGGCTGAGCGCAAGGTGGCTGCCACGCTTGGTCGAAGCCACCGAGTGGATCTCGTCGACGATGAGCCAGCGGACCGGAGCCAGGATCCTGCGCGCGGCGCTGGTCAGGATCAGGAACAGCGACTCGGGGGTCGTGATCAGGATGTCGGGTGGGTGGCGCTCCATGGAGCGGCGGGCATCGGCCGGCGTGTCGCCGGTGCGGATGGCCACGGCGATGTCGGGCGGTGTCAATCCCTGCGACTCCATCTGCCGCCTGATGCCGACGAGCGGCGAGCGCAGATTGCGATCGACGTCGTGCGCGAGCGCCTTCAGCGGCGACACGTAAAGGACGCGGCATCGTTCGGCGTCGGCCGGCATGGGCTCGGCCGCAAGCCGGTCGAGACACCACAGGAAGGCAGCGAGCGTCTTGCCGCTTCCGGTCGGGGCGGCCATCAGCACGTGGCGGCCTGACGCCACCTCCTGCCAGCCGCGCTCCTGGACAGCGGTCGGCTGAGCGAAGGAGGAACGAAACCACTCGCGCACAGGAGGAGAGAAGAGGTCGAGAGCCTGCCCCACACAAGACAAGTTAGTCGGTTTCCACCCTACAAACAAGTGTTCTTAACAGCCTCCTGCGCGACACTGGCACGCACACACCGTGTACCCGTTCGAAAGGTTCACCGAGCAGGCAAAAAGGGTGCTGACCCTCGCACAGGAGGAGGCGGAGCGCGCCCACCACTCGTACATCGGCACCGAGCACTTGCTGCTGGGGATCTTGCGTAATCGGGATGGGTCCGGCTATCGAGCCCTCGACGACCTCGGCATCGGGATCGATGAAGTGCGCCGGGCGATCGAATCAGTGCTCGGCAGGAACGAGCGGATCGTCATCCGGCAGATCATCCCCACGTCGCGAGTGAAGAAGGTCATCGAGATCTCATTCGAGGAAGCCCGCCGGATGGGAAGCAACTTCGTCGACAGCGGACACCTTCTCATCGGGCTGGTGGTCGAGGGTGAAGGCATCGCGGCCCACGTCCTCGCCGATCTAGGCGCGACCAGGCAGAGGGTCATCGAGGCTGTGAAGCGTGAGCTCCAGACGACGGACGGTCGTCGCGTCGCCGTGCCGCCCATCGAGCCGCAGAAATTTCGCGAGGTGATGGCGAGTTTCCCGAGCGGGGTAGTCGTGCTGACGGCCTTCGGTGAAGACGGGCGCCCGCGAGGACTGACCGTCAGCGCGTTCTGTGCGGTCTCGCTTGAGCCCCCACTGGCCCTCGTCTGCATCGACAAGACGTCCAACACGCTCCCTGCCGTACAGCACACGGGCGGCTTCACCGCCAACATCCTCGCCGCGGGTCGCGAGCGACTCGCGCGGCGGATGGCGACCAAGCTCTCGGACAAATTCGAGGGGCTGACGTGGGAGCGACCCGGTAGCGACGTTGGAGGGCCGATTCTGAAGCACGACTCGGCGGCGTTTGCCGTTTGCGCGCTTCACGACACCATCGAGACCGGCGACCACTGGGTGCTGATCGGGCTCATTACTGACGGCGCGCACGTCGAGGGCGTCACGCCAATGGTCTTTAGCCGCAGCAACTACACCTAGTGGCGTACGACCCGTCGGAGTGGCACGACTTCTACGTGATGGCGGGCGGCGCGGCCGCCGCGCTTGCCGGATTGCTTTTTGTCGCGATGTCGCTGCACGCCGATGCCGTCATGCGCACACTCTTCTATCGCAACCGGGCTGTCGGGATGCTGATGTCGTTGACAACGCAGTTGCTGTTGTCCGCGGCTGTGCTTGTCCCGGGCCAGCCACTGGTCTTCATCGGGGTCGAGGTCGAGATCGCTGCGTTGTTCTGGGCAGGCATCGCAATCCGAGCGTTTACCTCGTGGGAGCCAGCCACAGTGCCGGTGCCGGTTTCGAGATTGCGCTCAATCACTGAGATGGCCGCCGGGATCTCCTGGAACCTTCTCTTCCTTGCCGCTGGTTTGAGCTTGTTGATCCGGTTCGGCGGCGGCTTCTACTTGCTGGCGTTGGTCATAGTGTTCGCGTTTGCCTGGAACATATATGTGGCGTGGGTCCTCATCACGGAAGTGTCAGAAGCTGGGTGAGGGCCAGTTCGGAACCAGCTGCACGAGACCTGCGGACAGCCAGCTGAGCCGGTTCGTGATCAGCAACACTCCCATCACGACCAGCACCCCGGCCGAGGCAAGGTCGATCGCCCGCCGGTGGCTGTTCACGAACTGCACCACCGGCCTCGCGCTTTCGAGTGCGACCGCCAGCACGAGGAACGGCACGCCAAGTCCGAGGCAGTAGGCAATCATCAGGCTCAAACCCTGTGGCGTCGTGCCGATGGTGACGGCCGAGCTGAGCACCGCTCCGAGCGTGATCCCGATGCAGGGCGTCCAGCCACTCGCGAATCCCATCCCGAGGACGAAGCCGCCCGCGACCCCGCCGCCCTGGGGCGCGGTTTTCATGACGCGATATTCGGTGTCCAGGAGCGGGAGGCGAATCAGTCCCGCGACATGCAGCGCCAGGACGATCACCAGGATTCCGGCCACCACCGGCACAAACGCGCGGACCGGCTGCACGGCCAGGGAGAACACGTAGAAGAAAAGGATGAAAACCAGGGAAAGTCCGGCCACGAAAGCCGCGCCCGCAACTGCCAGGGTGCCTTTCCCGTCCTGGCGCTGCGCGGCGACCTCCCCACGATGTGGGGAGGCGAAACCTCTGCTGCCCAGGTAGGCCAGGTACGCGGGGACCAGCGGCAGCACGCAGGGGGAGACGAACGAGGCGAGCCCCGCGAGGAATGCGATCGCCGGATTCAGATCGTTCAGCACGCGGAGTGAGCGCGGGCCAGCTCGGCGATCGCGTCGGCGACCTCGGGCCAGACCCGTTTCGGAATGTCGTGCCCCATGCCCTCGATCTCGAGCAGGCGCGCGTCTGGGATCGCCCCCGCCACCAGCCGCCCGTTCTGGACCGGGACAAGGATGTCCGCGTCGCCATGGATGACGAGCGTCGGCGCGCGGACGGAGCCGAGCCGCGGGAGGCGGGAGCTCGCGCCCGCGATCGCCTGCAGCTGCCGCATGAAGCCCGCCGGGTGGTAGGCGCGGTCGATCGCACGCTCGATCTTCGCCCGCTCGTACGACTGGTCGAAGGGATCTGCAGGACCGAGCAGGGTCTTTTTCGCGTGCAGGCCGAGCGCGACTCGCTCCCCGCGCGTCTCCGGAGCGCGCGCCAGGAGGACCGCGTTCGCCTCCGGCGTCGGCGGGACCTGGTCTTCTCCGTTCGGTCCGGACATGATCGAGGTAAGCGTCAGGACGTGCTCGGGATGGTTGAGCGCCACGAGCTGGGCGATGAATCCGCCCATCGAGGCTCCCACCACGTGAGCGGCCGGCAAGCCGAGGGCGTCAAGAAGGCCGACCGCATCCGCGGCCATGTCGTCGAGCTCGTATGACTCATCGGGCCAGGTGGAGAGACCCGCGTCGCGGTTGTCGAATCGGATCACGTGGAAGCCACGGCTTGCGAGCAGCTCGCAGAACTCCTCGTCCCAGGTGATCATCTGCGTGCCCAGGCCCCCGATGAGGAGCAGCGCCGGCGCCTGCGGATTGCCGAACGTCTCGTATTCGATCTCGATTCCGTTCGCGGTGGCACGCGCCATTCGACCCATGCTACTAATCCCTGGTGCCGAAACCCTTGCCGAATCGCGCCGAGGTCGACAAGCGCTTCACCTGGGACGAAGAGAGTGTCTTTCCCGAGGCGTCGGGATGGGAGAAGGCGGTGGATACCATCCTTGCCAGCCTCCCCGACCTGCACGAGTTCAAAGGCCACCTCGGTGACGGGCCCGACGCCCTGGCGGATTGGTTCGACGCGAGCGAGCGGGCGCACCGCCTCATGGCGAAGGTGATGGTCTACACCACCATGTCGTACTCCGTCGACGTCGGCGACCAGGAGGCCGCCGCCCGCGCCGACCGGGCGCGTTCCGTGGCCGCGCAGCTGGGAGCCGCTGCGTCATTCGCCGTCCCGGAGATGCTGGCGCTCGGGCTGCCGAAGCTGCGTGAATGGGACGCGACCGCGCCACGCCTTGCCCACCTCGGGCATTATTTCGACCGGCTGGAGAAGCTGCAGAGACGCATCCGCAGCGCCGAGGTGGAGGAGGTGCTCACCCAGGTCACCGACCCGCTGGCCACCTCGCTCTCCGTGCACAGCGTGCTCGCCAACACCGATCTCAAGTTCGCCCCCGCCGTCGGCTCGGACGGACAGCTCCACGAGGTGGCGCAGGGCACGATCAGCTCGTTGCTGACCAACCACGACCGCGAGGTCCGCCGCACCGCATTCGAGAGCTACGCGGACGAACACCTCCGCATGCGGCACGCGATGGCGGCAAGCCTGGCCGGTGGCGTGAAGCGCGATGTGTTCTTCGCGCGGGCCCGCGGCTACGCGTCGTCACTGGAGGCGGCGCTCGAGCCAAGCCACATTCCGCTCGAGGTGTTTCACAACGTCGTCAAGACCTTTCGCGACAACGTGGGCACGTGGCATCGCTACTGGCGGATTCGGCGCGAGGCGCTCGGGCTGGAAATCCTCAAGCCCTACGACACGCGCGCGCCGCTGAGCGCCCATGCGCTGGAGGTGCCTTACGACGAGGCGGTCGAGTGGATCGCCAAGGGAGTCGCGCCGCTCGGCGAGGACTACGTGGCGATCATGCGCCGGGGCGCGCACGAGGACCGGTGGGTCGACATCTACCCCAACAAGGGCAAGAGGATGGGAGCGTTCTCCACCGGAGCGATTGACACGCGTCCGTTCATCTTCATGAGCTTCAACGACGACATCTATTCGATGAGCACGCTGGCCCACGAGCTGGGGCATTCCATGCACTCGTATCACGCGCGGCGCACGCAGCCGTACGTCTACTCGAACTACGGGCTTTTCCAGGCCGAGGTCGCTTCGAACATGCACCAGGCGCTGACGAGACGGCACCTGCTGGCGACCCGGACCGACCCCGAGTTTCAGATCGCCGTGATCGAAGAGGCGATGTCCAACTTCTACCGCTACTTCTTCATCATGCCGTCGCTCGCACGCCTCGAGCTCGAGATCCACGAGCGGGTCGAACGGGGCGGCGCGCTGACGGCCGAGTACCTGATCGCGCTCATGGCGGACCTGATGATGGAGGTCTACGGCTCAGAGGTCGACGTCAACGAAGCCGACCGCGAGCGCATCGGCTCGACGTGGGCGCAGTTCCACACTCACCTGTACAGCAACTTCTACGTGTACCAGTACGCGACCGGCATCGCGGCCGCCAATCACCTGGTGGGGCGAGTTGCGGCGGGAGACAAGAACGCGGTCGAGTCCTACCGCGCCTTCCTCAAGAGCGCGGGGTCGATGTACCCCCTCGAAGGGTTGCGGATGGCGGGAGTCGACATGACCTCACGAGAGCCGGTCGAGGCGGCCTTCGAAACGCTCTCATCGATGGTCGACCGGCTCGACAGCCTGACGGTCAGAGCACGATCCGCATGACGTCGGAGCTGCGGATCTGGAAGCCAAGCCTTTCGTAGAGCCGGTGCGCGGAATCGCGATTTGGGCCACGGCCAGACTGCAGCTCCGCCACCTGCGCGCCGCCGTCGCGGCCGATCTCCAGCGCGGCCTTGACCAGCGCCTCCCCCACGCCCTTGCCGCGCGCCGAGATGTCGACGACGACCTCGTCGAGCCGGGCCTTGATCCAGAACGGAGTCGTGTAGACGATGACCGTGGTCGTGCCGAGGATCTCGTCGCCCTCGCGCGCGACCAGCAGCGTGACGTCGGGGTCTGAGATCAAACGCTCGAGACGTTCCATGTCCGGGATTGGTAGCGTCGGATTCAGCTGCGGCAGCAGCCTCGCCAGCGACGCGAGAATCTCAGGCGTGGCCTCGCGCACGGCCTCGATCCGCATTGCCACACACTAGGCTCCCTTGCAGCTGAATCTGACGGCCCGTCTCGTTCGCGGCGAGCCGGTGTCGTTTGCCGACGCGATGAAAGGCGCTTTCGAGCCGTTCGGCGTGGGCGACTCGTGGGGGCCACCGTGGAGCACGACATGGTTTCACGTGCGGGGTCGGGTGCCGGACGAGTGGCGCGGCAGGCCGGTGGTCGCCGTGTTCGACCTCGGGTTCGACGGACCGACCGGGTTCACCTGTGAGGCGCTCGCGTGGAAGGACGGCAGGCCTTGGCGCGGCGTCGACCCGAATCACCGGTGGGTGCCGGTCGACGGGCCCGAGGTCGACTTCTACCTCGAGGCCGCCGCCAACCCTCGGGCGACCGAGCAGGGCGACCCACCCGCTCCATCGATGATTGCGCTGCGCGAGTCGGCCGAGCGCGCGTTTGTGATGCGACAGGCAGAGCTCGCTTTGTGGGACGCGCCGCCGCCGGAGGCGGCGCGGCTGGACGTCGGATCGCATCTGATCACCGCCGTCGGTCACGCCCACATCGACACCGCCTGGGAGTGGCCGCTCCGCGAGGCCCGGCGCAAGTGCGCGCGCAGCTGGTCGACGCAGCTCGAGCTGATGGACCTGTATCCCGACTACGTCTTTGCTTGCTCGCAGCCGGCCCAGTACGCGTGGATGCAGGAGTCCTACCCGGAAATCTATGCCCGCATCAAGGAGAAGGTCGCGAGCGGGCAGTGGGAGCCGGTCGGCGCGATGTGGGTGGAGGCGGACTGTAACCTGCCGTCGGGCGAGGCGCTGGTGCGCCAGCTCGTGCACGGCAAGCGATTCTTCATGCGCGAGCTCGGTTACGAGACTCGCATCCTGTGGCTGCCGGACGTGTTCGGCTATCCGGGCAATCTGCCCCAGCTGATCAAGGAGTCTGGGTGTGACTACTTCCTCACCCAGAAGCTGTCGTGGAACGACACCAACCCGCCCGAGCACCACACGTTCTGGTGGGAGGGGATCGACGGGACTCGAGTGTTCACGCATTTCCCGCCGGCAGACACGTACAACGGGGACTTCACGCGCGACGAGCTGGAGATGGGCGTGAGCAGCTTCAAGGATGCGGATCGCTCTCGCCGGTCGCTCTACCTGTTCGGGTTCGGGGACGGAGGCGGTGGTCCCACGGCAGAGATGATCGAGGCGGCGCACGGGCTCGGAGTGGCGATGGGTCACGCGACAGAGTTCTTCGATCGAGCCGCGGCCGAGGCTCAGGACCTCGCGACGGTGTCAGGCGAGCTCTACTTCGAGCTCCACCGCGGCACTTATACGTCGCAAGCGCGGACCAAACGTCTGAACCGGCTGGCGCAGACGGCGCTACGCGAGGCGGAGATGTGGTCGGTCGCGGCCGGCGATTACCCGGGAGAAGAGCTCGACGCTCTGTGGAAGACGCTGCTGCTCAACCAGTTCCACGACATCCTGCCCGGCTCGAGCATCGACTGGGTATACGAGCAGGCGGAGCGCGATCTCTCCGGGGTCGCGTTTGCGGCGGTGCGCGCTGCGGCGCGTGCGATCAAGACGATCGCCGGCGACGGCTACAGAGCGGCGGTGTTCAATGTCAACTCGCATCCGCGCAAGGAGGTCATCGACTTCGGCCATCGATTGATACTGGCGGAGGCGCCGGCCTGCGGCTGGGCGGTGCAGACAGATCAATCCGTCCGCGACGAGGAGCGGGTCCGCGTTTCAGAGCGCGGCATGGAAAACAATCTGCTGCGGATCCGGTGGGATGAGCGCGGCTTGCTGGTCTCGGTCTGGGACAAGCAGGCTCAGCGCGAGGTCCTGAGCGGTCCCGGCAACCAGCTTCAGCTGCACGAAGACAACCCCCGCCACTGGGATGCATGGGATCTCGACCTCGAATACCTCACTTCCTTGACCAACCTCACCGACCTGAGCGAGCAAAGCATTGAAGAGCCTGGTGGCCTGCGGGGCGCCGTCAGATTCACGCGGGAGTTTGGCCGGTCGCGATTTGCCCAGCGCATGGTGCTGGACGCAGGGTCTCGTGTGCTGCGGTTCGACTCCGAGGTCGACTGGCGCGAGGTCCACAAGATGTTGAAGGTTGCCTTCCCGGTGACGGTGGCCGCTGACGATGCGACTTACGAGATCCAATTCGGGCACCTCAAGCGTCCGACCCACGCCAATTCGAGCAAAGCCAGGGCCATGTTCGAGGTCTGCGCGCAGCGGTGGGCCGACCTCGGCGACCGCGAATACGGCGTCGCTCTGATCAACGATTGCAAGCATGGATACGACATCCACGGCTCCACGATGCGACTGTCGCTTCTGCGCGCCCCGACTCATCCTGACCCGAGCGCGGATCAAGGCTCGCACCGCTTCACCTATGCCCTCATGCCGCATCCCGGCGACTTCAGCGCGGCAGGCGTCATCGAGGCCGCAGAGGATTTGAACGCGCCCCTCCGTACCGTGTTCACCGACCTACCGAACGGGGAAGCAAGATCCCTGATCGAGGTGGATACCCGCCAGGTCGTCATCGAGGCGATCAAGCTCGCCGAGGATTCGAACGCCGTCATCGTCCGGCTCTACGAAGCCTGGGGCCGGCCGTGCCGGGCTCGGATCCAGACCACGATCCCGCACACGCGTGTGATGCTTTGCGACCTGCTCGAGCGAGAGAGGAGAGAAGTCGGTCTCGAGGTCGACTTCACCCCTTTTCAGGTTGTGACTCTGGCGCTCTCCTGACGCTCGGCGGCGAAGTCGTCAACGCGGCCGCCGCCAGCCTGCCGGCGCTCCCGGGATAGGCCAGGGTCAGAAGACGCGGAGCAGCGCCGCCGTCGCGCACGCGGCGGCCACGACCACCAGAAACGGGGCCCGCAGCAGAACCGCCGCGACTGCCACCACCAGGGCGGCGACGCGGACATCGAGCACCAGGTGCCGGTCGGTGGCGAACGTCCCGATCGCGATCAGGGCGGCCAGCAGCGCGATCGGGATCAGCGCCACCGGGCGCTGCACGCGCTGGTTCTGCAGCCATGTTTCGGGAAGCGCAAGGCCGGCCAGCTTCAGGCCGTAGCAGGCGACCGAGGCCACGATCACCGCCGTCCAGGTCAAGGGCGAAGCAATCCAAACAGGCCGACGAGCACGGCCACGATGAGCAGCGGTACGCCGGAAGGGACAAAGGGCAGGACCGCCAGCGCGACCACCGCCGCGACGACCGCAATCGCGAGCGGTTCGCGCGCCCGAAGTCGAGGGGCCAGAAGGGCGAGAAAAGCAGCCGGCACGGCCGCGTCGAGGCCGAAGACCTTGGGGTCCGAGATCGCCTGGGTGGCAAGCGCTCCGAGGAGGGTGCCAGCATTCCAGAATGTGAACAGGGCGACGCCAGTCACCCAGAACGCATGACGCCCAAGTCGTGGGTCGTCGCGCGCTATCGCCATCGCGGTCGTCTCGTCGAGCACGAACTGCGCCGCCAGCGGCCGAAGCGGGCCTTTGACTTGCAGCAGAGACGCGAGTCGGAGACTGTAGAACGCATTTCGGGTTCCCAAGAGGATGGCCGTGAACGCACCCGCCCACACGCTGCCTCCGCCGGCGATGACGCCGACCATCGCAAACTGCGACGCGCCGGTGAACATGACGCTGGACATGACCAGCGTCTGGGGCAAGGTGAGACCGGCCGCGGTCGAGATGGCACCGAACGCGATCGCATAGGCGCCGCTCGCGATCGCGATGCCGAGCGCATCACGAACGATGGGTCGGACAGCCTCGGCGGGGGCCGCGGGTGGCGCCACCCGCAGAACTTAACCGGCGGCTACGTCCACACGCTTACATGGTCGTGTTGGCGGCGCCTGATGGTGTCACCACCCACCACAGGCCGCCGAAGCCGTTGACCCCCTGGCCGGTGACATCGCCGGGCGCCTTGTCCTTGATGAAGTAGTAGAGAGGATGCCCCGCACACGTGACCTCGACCTTGCCGTCCGTGCGCGTGGTGGTGCCGAGCAGCGATTGCGTGGCACCGGCGCCCGCCTGCGGCGTCCCGGTCGTGAAAAGAGGCGGCCAGATCGCCGCGCACTGGTCGTAGCAGGTGGAGGACGTCCCGGTGTCCTTGACGAACAGATACAGCGTCATCCCCTTGTCGTCGACCAGGATCTGTCCGAGCTTTGCGTTGTTGGCGACGGCGACCTTCGTGCCTGTGGCGACAGGACTGGGCGACGGGCTGGGGGACGGGCTGGCGGCGGCTGTCGAGGGGCTCGAGCCGCACCCAGTCGCAAGCACGGTGATCACCGTGAATGCTCCAGCCACGAACAATTTTCCGTTCATGCACCCGGATACCGCCCGTGGTTACGAGGTGGCTACTCCGGTGTTACGTACGCCGCCGTCAGGCCGCCGTCGACCAGGAATGTCGCGCCGTTGACGTAGCTCGATTCGTCGCCGGCAAGGAACAGCGCGGCGTTGGCGATCTCGCGCGCCTTCGCCAGCCGGCCCATCGGCAGGTGCACGCGCCGGCGCTGGTAGGCGCCTGGGTCCTCATTGAAGATCCGCATCAAAAGGGGCGTCTCGACCGGTCCCGGGCAGAGCGCGTTGACGCGCACGCCCTGCCGCGCAAACTGCACCGCGAGCTC
>JBKPCF010000025.1:0-7150 GCA_046727235.1 Candidatus Dormiibacterota bacterium | reverse complement strand
CCTGAGCCTTCATACAGGTGCTCTCCTTTTGATCTGTTCGAGCGCGGCTGCGACGCGCTTGGCGTCGGCGCCCAGGACTCTGATGACGAGCTCCTTGGTCTCGAAGTTCGGATAGGAGCCGACCGAGACATCCGGAAATGTTTCCTCCAGCTCTCGCATGAGCGGATAGAAGCGAGCCTCGATGGCGAACGTGAAGCGCAGCTCACGCACGGTCGCCGCCGACCCCGCCGTGAGGAACTGCGGCTCCAGCTCCTCGGTGAAGATGCCTTTCATCTCGAGGGGTACGCCCGGCAGCACGAATATCCGCTTTCCGCCGGCCTCGTACATCGTCCCCGGCGCCATGCCGCGCCGGTTCTTGAAGACGTGGGCCGGGCCGGCGGGGATGCGCGCCATCCTCAGATTGCCCTCCGTGACGTCGGGCGACTCGAGCAGTCCCATCGAATGCATGCGCTGCACGCGCCGCTCGATCCGCGCGCGTGTCTCCTCCCAGATCACGAGCTCTCTGCCCAGCGCGTCTGCCAGCGCCGCGAAGGTCCGGTCGTCCGGGGTCGGGCCCAGCCCGCCGCTCAAGAAGACGTCGGTCAGGTCAGCATCACCGAGCTCGCTGCGCACCCGGTCGACGATCTCCGGCGGCCGGTCGCGGATCTGAGTGACCCGCTTGACGGGATAACCGAGCAGGCGCAAGCGCTCCGCCATCCAGTGAGAGTTCGTGTCGAGCGTGAAGCCTCCGACCAGCTCGTCGCCGATGGCCACGATGCTGGATGTCGGCATGCGAGGACGATATAACCATGGAGCGGCTGCACGCGGTTGTTCACGGAGACGTGCAGGGCGTCGGATTCCGCTACTTCGTCCAGCGCAAGGCGCAGCAGCTGGGCCTTCTTGGCTGGGTGCGCAACAACGACGACGGCACGGTCGAAGTGGTCGCCGAGGGCGCCCGGCCGGAACTGGAACAGCTCAAACGTGCGGTGGAGGAGGGGCCCCGGATGGCCCAGGTCGACCGGGTGGACGCCCGGTGGTCGGCCGCCACCGGAAACCTCCAACGCTTCGACCTCGCGTGGTGAAGTAACCTATCGCTCCGCGGTTTCCCCAGAGGCCGCGATCATGAGGGAGGGTTAGTGGATCCCAGCACAGCCTGGTTCGGCGTGGCCGGCGGACTGGCAGCGGTGGCCTTTGCCGTCCTCCTGATCTTCCTGGTCCTCAGCAAGCCGACCGGCAACGACCGGATGCGCGAGATCGCAGGCGCGATCCAGGAAGGGGCCGCCGCCTACCTGAACCGCCAGTACACGGTGATCGCGATCATCGGCGTGGTCATCGCGATCGTGCTCGGGTTCTTCATCAACTGGACCACCGCCGGTCTTTACGTCGTCGGCGCCGTCCTCTCCGCCGCGGCGGGCTACGTGGGGATGAACATCGCAGTGCGAGCGAACCTGCGCACCGCCGAGGCGGCGCGCACCGGCCTGAACGAAGCCTTGCAGGTCGCCTTTCGAGGCGGAGCGGTCACGGGCTTCATGGTCGTCGGCCTGGGCCTGCTTGGCGTGTCGGCCGCCTACCTCGTTTTCAAGAACCCGGACGTGCTGGTCGGACTTGCTTTCGGCGCGAGCCTGGTCTCGGTCTTTGCCCGCCTCGGCGGTGGGATCTACACCAAGGCCGCGGACGTCGGCGCCGACCTGGTCGGCAAGCTCGAGGCCGGCATCCCGGAGGACGATCCTCGCAACCCGGCGGTCATCGCCGACAACGTCGGCGACAACGTGGGCGACGACGCGGGCATGGCGGCCGACCTGTTCGAAACCTACGCGGTGACCATGATCGCGGCCATGCTCTTGGGTTCGCTGCTGTTCAAGGACCAGCTGGGCTGGGTGGTGTATCCGCTGCTCCTCGGGTCGGTCAGCGTCGTCGGGTCGATCGTCGGCACGTTTTTTGTCCGCATCTTCAACCCGCGCTGGATCATGGGCGCCCTATACGCGGGGCTGCTCGTCGCCGTGATCATCGCAATCGTCGGCTTCTTCTTCGTCACCCAGTACATGAAGAGCTCGGGCTACCTGCCCGGCTTCGACCACGACCCGATGAACCTCTTCTACTGCGCCCTCGTGGGTGTGGTCATCACAGTCCTGATCGTCGCCATCACCGAGTTCTTCACCGAGACGAGGTACTGGCCCGTGCACCTGATCGCCAGGGCCTCGGTCACCGGGCACGCGACCAACATCATCGCGGGGCAGGCGATCGGGATGATGGCGACCACGCTTCCGGTGATCGTGATCGCGTCGGGCATCCTGGTCAGCTACGGCTTCGGCGGCCTGTACGGAATCGCGATCGCGGCCACCGCGATGCTGTCGATGACCGGGATCATCGTCGCGATCGACGCCTATGGCCCGATCACGGACAACGCAGGCGGCATCGCCGAGATGGCCAAGCTGCCGAAGGAGGTCCGGGCGATCACCGACCCGCTGGACGCGGTGGGCAACACCACCAAAGCAGTGACCAAGGGCTACGCCATCGGCTCGGCCGGGCTGGCTGCGCTGGTCCTGTTCGCCTCCTACACCCAGGAGCTCTCGCGAGCCGGTCACCCGACCAAGTTCGAGCTGAACGACCCGCTCGTGATCGCGGGCCTGTTCCTCGGCGGCATCCTGCCTTTCCTCTTCGGCTCGCTGGCAATGCTCGCCGTCGGGCGAGCCGGCGGTCTCGTGGTCGAAGAGGTGCGGCGCCAGTTCCGCGAGATCAAGGGCATCCTCGAGGGCACCGGCCGGCCCGAGTACGGCACCGCCGTCCGGATCGTGACCGCCGCCGCGCAGCGGGAGATGATCGTGCCCGGAATCATCCCGGTCGTGGCGCCGATCGCGGTCGGTTTTCTCCTCGGACCGCGCGCCCTCGGCGGACTGCTCGTCGGCGCGATCGTGACCGGGCTGTTCCTGGCGATTCAGATGACGAGCGGCGGCGCGGCCTGGGACAACGCGAAGAAGTACATCGAGGAAGGACACCTGGGAGGGAAGGGGTCGGAGGCGCACAAGGCGGCGGTCACCGGGGACACCGTCGGCGACCCCAACAAAGACACGGCGGGCCCGGCCATCAACCCGATGATCAAGGTCGTCAACATCATCGCGATCCTGATCGCGGCGTCGGTTTCCGTGAACTACCTGATCCACTAGTACACTCACTTTTCGAGGTCTCGTGGGGTGGACGACTACCAGAAGGAGATCGCCGACCTCGAAGCCCAGGTCGAACAGCTCGTCGAAGCGCAAGGCGACGCCACGACGATCGCCGAGCTTTCGATGCAGCTGGAGATCCTGAAGGCGATCTACTCGCGGGCCACCGACCTGTTCGAGCGCGGGGCGCGCGACGAAGGGCTCCGCTACGGTCTCCGCATCCAGGGTTACGGCGACTGGACGCTCGACAACGTGTACGCCTTCGTTTACGAGCGCTCGGTCGAGCTCGAGCCGGACGCGCACAGGGCTTTCGTCGGCGGCATCAGGACAGCGGACTTTGCTCTCATGCTTAACCCCTAGGAGGTCGAATGGAAACGCCGCTCACGCCACTCGAGTTCGCGCGGCGGACGCGCAAGCTGTACGGCGACCGCGCGGGCGTCGTCGACGGCGACCTGCGCCTCACGTACGAGGATTTCTTCGCGCGATGCGACCGCTGGTCGGCGGCGCTGCAGGCGATGGGCGTGGGGAAGGGCGACCGCGTCGCCTACATCGCTCCCAACACGCACGAGCAGCTCGAGTCGTTCTACGCCGTGCCGCAGATCGGGGCGGTCCTGGTGCCGATCAACTACCGCCTCACGGCGGAGGATTTCGTCTACATCACCTCGCATTCGGGGGCGAAGGTGCTGTGCGTCCATCCCGATTACGTCACTGCGGTGGACGGCGTGCGCGACCAGCTCGGCGGAGTCGAGCACTTTGTCGTGCTCGGGAAGGCTGACGGTCGCAAGGGCTGGCTCGAGTACGACGCCGAGCTCGCGCGCGCCGGGGCCGTGTTCAAGCGACCGGACATCGACGAAACCGACCTGCTCGCCCTCAACTACACGAGCGGAACCACCGCCAAGCCGAAGGGCGTGATGATCACCCACCGCAACGCGTGGATGAACGTGATGGACACGCTCGTCCACTTCCACATCACAGTCGGCGACACCTACCTGTGGACCCTGCCGATGTTCCACGCCAACGGTTGGACGTTCGTGTGGATCATCACGGCCGTCGGAGGGCGGCACATCTGCCTGCCGAAGGTCGAGCCGGCGCGCGTTTTCGAGCTGGTTCGCACGGAGAAGGTCGGATGGCTGTGCGCCGCGCCGACGGTATTGATCGCGCTGGCCAACGCGCCCCGCGACGTGCGCGGGGAGGTGCCGAAGGGGGTGCGCGTGATCACCGCCGGAGCGCCGCCTGCCGCCGCCACCATCGAGCGGCTGGAAGGCGAGCTCGGCTGGGAGGTGACCCAGGTCTACGGGCTGACCGAGACCTCGCCATTTCTCACCATCTGCGAGCCGCGGCCGGAGCACGTGTCGATGTCGTCGGCCGACCGCGCCGTGATCAAGGCGCTGACGGGCGTGGAGATGATCGGGGCGGGCGAGCTGAGGATCGTCGACGAGCACGGAAAAGACGTGCCGGCGGACGGCCAGACCCTCGGCGAGATCGTCTTTCGCGGCAACGTCATCCTGAAGGGCTACTACAACGACCCCGAGGCGACGCAGAAGGTGATGGGGGACGGCTGGTTCCACACCGGCGACGCGGCGGTCATGCATCCAGACGGCTATGTGGAGATCCGCGACCGGATCAAGGACGTCATCATCAGCGGCGGCGAGAACATCTCGTCGATCGAGGTCGAAGGCGTGCTGCTCCGCCACCCCGCGGTGCAGGAAGCCGCGATCGTCGGCCTGCCGCACGAGAAGTGGGGAGAGGCGCCGTTCGCCTACGTGGTCCTCAAGCCCGACGCGACCGCGACCGAGGCCGAGCTGATTGCTTTCACGCGCGATCGCCTCGCCCACTTCAAGGCTCCGCACGGCGTGACGTTCGTGCCGGAGCTGCCGAAGACGGCAACAGGCAAGATCCAGAAATACGTGCTGAGGAAGGGCGCGGCCGCGATCGTCCGCCAGTAGTCTCTTTAGTCCGGGCCCCGCGGCAGCTCGAAGAAGAGAGTCTGCGGCGCAATGGTGACGATCTGGCCTTCGTCGCTCCTGATGAGCCGCCACCCGCCTTCGTGCACCTTCCAGTGATGGCGGCTGCAAAGCAGGCACAGGTTCTCCAGATCGTCGCCACCGCCGTGGGCCCAGAAGACGATGTGATGTCCGTCGCACCAGGACGCCGGCCGCTCGCAGCCGGGCCACTGGCAGTGGCGGTCGCGGGCGATCAATGCCCGCCGCCGGGGTCCGCGGATGGTGCGCTGCGCGCGACTGACGTCGACCACGACCGAGTCCTGGAGCAGGATCCGAGTCAGGCTGCAGTCGCAAGCCCAACGCTCCACCGTCTTCGAGGAGATGGGAAGCGAGAACTCGGCCTCGGCTCCCGGTGCCCCAGCCAGGTCGAGCAAGGTCTCGATCGAGCTGGTCACCTGCATCTGGATCTTCTGCTTGTGCGCGGCCAGTTCGACCAGCGCGTCGGCAAGCCGCTGCGGCCGCATGCGGTGGTCGTCTTCGCCCGAGCTTCGTGCCAGCGGTTCGAGCGCACTCCGCACCACCGCACCGCCGACCGGGTCCAGGAACGCTTTCAGAAACAGCGAGCCATCCTCGGCCGTGCTCATGTAGAGGCTGCGGCCGTGAACCTGGTCGGCTTGCTCCTTGGCGTACTGCTCGGAGTTGACCGCGTGCCGGTAGTGCAGGCACCGGTAGTGAAACTTGCCCGGCGAGTCCTCACGCGCCAGATCGAGCAGAGGCCTTTCTTCGAATGCGTCGCCAACCGCGTTCGCGGTCCGCGCCATCACCGTCAGATGGGCGAATCCGATCTCGCCGTTCTGCATGGCGAGCCGGCTCTCTGGCATCTCGGCGATCCGCTCCCCGACCGCGACCCGGTCGGCGGCGGCGTTGGAGGTCATGTGGCAGTGGAAGCGAATCCAGTCGATCCCGCTGTGGGAGCCCTGGTGCTCCCAGTGCTTGGACTTTTCGAACTCGGCCGCGAGCTCCGAGAACTGCAGCTCCAGGTCGTCGATGTAGGCACGCAGCTCGACCAGCCGTGAACCAAGCTCGGCGTCTTCCTGGAGCATGAGGAGCACGAGAGAATCGTATCGAACAAACGTACGAGTGTCAAATTAATTTACATCCAAAACAGTGCAGACCAGGCGAGATTCCCAGCCACCGAGACCCGCCCCATCCACCCTCTTCCCAGTCCTTTCCCAGTCCCCGTCCGTCCGTGCCAAGATTCCCCTTGGTGGAACTGGACCTTCCCGAGCGCTACAACGTCGGCGCCGACCTGATCGACCGCAACCTGAACGCCGGACGGGAATCCAGGATCGCGATCCACTGCGCGTCCGGCGACGTCACCTACGGCGCCCTCTCCAAGCTCGCCCACGGCACCGCCGGCGCCCTGCTCGACCTCGGCGTCCGGCGCGAGGAGCGCATCCTGATCGCCGGCTACGACTCGCCGGGTTGGGTCGCCGCCTTTCTCGGCGCGATCCGCATCGGCGCGGTCCCCGTCCCGGTCAACCCCCTCCTGCAGCGGAGCGAGGACTACGACCATTTCATCGAGGACTCGCTGGCTCGGGTCGTCGTGGTGGACGCGAACACCGAGGAGAAGCTCGGCGCCGCCGCGGCCCGGGCCGGGACGAAGCCGCCGCTCCTGCGCGCCGACCAGCTCCAGCCCGGCACCGAAGTCGAGGCCGCCCCGACGCGAAGGGACGACATGGCCTTCTGGCTCTACAGCTCCGGCTCCACCGGCAAGCCCAAGGGCGTGGTCCACCTGCAGCACGACATCCCGTACACGTGCGTCACCTACGCCGAGCAGGTCCTCGGCATCACCGAGGAGGACACGACGTTCTCGACCACAGGGCTCTTCCACGCGTACGGCTTCGGCAACAACCTCACGTTTCCTTACTGGGTCGGCGCGTCGACGGTCCTCCACGCCGGCCGGCACACACCGGGGACCGTCCTCGACACCATCGAGGCGCGCAGACCGACGCTTTTCTTCAGCGCTCCCACCCTCTACAACGCGATCCTCAACTTCGAAGGCGC
>JBKPCF010000024.1:0-4698 GCA_046727235.1 Candidatus Dormiibacterota bacterium | reverse complement strand
CCGCTGCGGCGCTACCCGGCACTGGACCGAATGGTCGGCGCGGAGGTGCACGTCAAGCACGAGAATCACAACCCAACCGGCGCCTTCAAGGTGCGCGGCGGAGTCAACCTCGTCAGCCGCCTCAGTGAGGACGAACGCGGGCGCGGCGTGATCGCCGCCTCGACAGGGAACCACGGGCAGTCGGTGGCGTACGCGGCGAGGCTGTTCGGGGTGAGCGCGATCATCTGCGCGCCGGCCGCCGCCAACCCGGTCAAGGTCGAGGCCATGCAGGACCTTGGCGCGGAAGTGATTCTCGAGGGCGAGCGCTACGACGATTCCCGGCGCAACGCCGAGCGGCTGGCTCGCGAGCACGGTTACCGGTACATCCACTCCGGTGACGAGCCCTTGCTGATCGCGGGCGTGGGCACTCACACCCTGGAGGTGCTCCAGGAACAGCCGGCAGTCGACGCCGTGATCGTCCCGATCGGCGGCGGCTCGGGCGCGGCAGGGTCGTGCATCGCCGCCAAGGCGGTGAACCCCAAGATCCGGGTCATCGGCGTGCAGTCCGATCAGGCGCAATCGGCTTACCTCAGCTGGAAGGCCGGCGCGCCAAAGGAGTCGCCCAACCGGACCCGCGCCGAGGGCCTGTCCACTGCGGCGCCATTCGAGCTTCCGCAGCGGATCTTGCGGCGGCTGCTGGACGACTTCGTCCTCGTCTCCGACGACGAGATCGATGCGGCGACGGCGGTCATGATCGAGAAGACGCGCACGCTGGTAGAGGCGGCGGGGGCAGCGGCCCTGGCGGCCGCGCTCGCGCTGCGCGACGAGCTCAGAGGTAGAAAGGTCGCGTTGATCTGCAGCGGCGGGAACATCAGTCCGGCCCAGCTGAAAACACTCCTCGCCGCACGGCCAGATTAGCGACTACATTTGGCCCGGGAAATGCCGACCGCCGCCGCCAAGAAGGACAAGAAGAGAAAGAAGAAGGACGGTCAGTGGACCCCGAAAAAGGGCGTGCTCTCGAAGAAGGACTATGAGACAGAGCTGCGCCGCCTGCAGGTCGAGCTTGTGCAGCTCGAGGAGTGGATCAGGCACCGAGGCCTGAGGGTTGTCGTCCTGTTCGAGGGCCGTGACACCGCGGGCAAGGGCGGCGTGATCAAGCGCATGACGGCGCTGCTCAACCCTCGGTACGTGCGCGTCGTCGCGCTTCCCGCGCCGACTGAGAGGGAAAGGAGCCAGTGGTACTTCCAGCGCTACGTCGCCCACCTTCCTTCCGCGGGCGAGATGGTGCTGTTCGACAGGAGCTGGTACAACCGCGCCGGCGTTGAGCACGTCATGGGCTTCTGCACCGATGAGGAGTACGACGAGTTCATGCGCACGTGCCCGCAGTTCGAGCGGATGCTCGTCCGTGCCGGCATCATCCTGATCAAATACTGGCTGTCGGTCAGCGATGAGGAGCAGGAGCGGCGGTTCCTCGGGCGCATCAACGACCCCAGCAAGCGCTGGAAGCTAAGCCCGATGGACCTGCAGGCCCGCGCGCGCTGGGTCGACTACTCCGAGGCGAAGGACCAGATGTTTGCTTACTGCGACATCAAAGAAGCGCCATGGAACGTTGTCGAGACCGACAACAAGCGCGCCGCGCACCTCAACCTCATCAATCACTTCCTTTCCCTCATCAAGTTCGAGGAGGTGCCGCACGAGGAGATAAAGCTGCCGCCGCGGCAGAAGCGGAGTTACAGCCGTCCGCCGAAGAGCTCGCAGCACATGGTGCCGATCAAGTACGAGGTGAAGTGAAGGTGAAAGTCAGCGACCTCCCGCCCGGCCGGCTGCTTACCGTCGACCCCGACACAAGAGTCTCCGACGTGGCGCGAGAGATGCGCCTGAAGGATTCCGACTCGGTCGCGGTGATGTCCGGCGGCCGGCTCGTTGGGATCATCACCGAGCGAGACCTCGTGCGCTCCATCGCTGACGGCGTCAATCCGACCCAGGCCACCGCAGGAGTGATCATGACCGCCGGTCCCGCCACCGTCACCACGGACGAGGACGTCAACGTCGTCGCGCTCAAGATGATGCGCCTGGGCATCAGGCACCTTCCCGTTGTCGATGACGACGGGAAGCCGGTCGGCATACTGTCGGCCCGAGACCTCGTGGCGGTGCTCGACCGGGCCGAAACCTAGACCATTGACGGCTGACCCCGCCATCCGAGGGCAGCGTGAGGCGACGGTCCTCGAGCACATGGAGGCGGAGAACGCTCACGAATTCGACCGCTGCATCGCAGCCTTTTCGCATCCCCGCTACGAGATCGTCCCTACCGGTGAGGTCTGGGATGGACACTCCGGTGTCAATGCCCTGCTTCAGCAGAACGAGCGGGGGTTTCCCGACTTCCATTTCCAACCGGAGCTGATCCACCATGCCCCCGAGGCGGTGATCGTCGAAGGCAGATTCACCGGCACTCATCTCGGAAACTGGCGCGGCCTGCCCCCAACAAGACGCCAGGTCGACTTTCGATTGATCATCGTCTTCGTCTTCGAAGGTGAGCGCATGGTCTGCGAGCGAACTTATTTCGACATCGGGACACCGCTGCGCCAGCTCGGCGTGGCGCGCGATCCAAACTCGCTCGGCGGCAAGATCGCAACCGTCTTCAACCATCCATTCGTAGTGGGCACGGCAATGATCCGATCCGCGCTGCGAAGGTAGCGATTGATCAGGGTCGGTACGCAGATAGAGAGTCCTCAGACCGGTGAGCGGTTGATCTTCCGATCCACCGCGGAGTCATCGAAAGGGCAGCTGTTCCAGGCCGAGCTGATCGCGCAGCCGGGGTCCTACGTGGTCCGTTCCCACTGGCACCCGACTCAGGAAGAGCGCTTCGTGGTCCTCGAGGGAACCTACGGATACAGGATCGGCGCTCGAAGCGGGGTCGCCTATCCGGGCGAAACGGTCGTCTGTCCGGTCGGCGTGCCGCACAGCCAGTGGAACGCCGGCTCGGGAGTGATGCGGATCGACTACGAGCACCGGCCCGCCCTCGAGTCGGCCGAGATGTTCTTCGAGACCTACTTCGGGCTGAGCCGCGACGGCAAGCTCCTGCCTTCCGGCGACATGCGCCTCTTGCAGGCCGCGGTGCTGCTGACCGAGGTGTCCGACTTCATCCGGATCACGAGCCCTCCGCTACTTGTGCAGCAAGTTGGATTCCCTTTGCTCGCGGCGATCGCCAGGCGCCGCGGCTACCGCGCGCGCTATCCCGACTATTCGAGCTCGACGCAGAGTGCGTCGGAGGGCCGGGCGTGATCGACGACCCGGTCCTCGTCGAGGATTGGCATCCGGTCGCTCGCGTGCAAGACCTTGCCGGTGGTGGACCTCTCGCGGTGCGCCTCCTTGGTGAGGACCTCGTCGTCTGGCGCTCGGGAGAAGAGTTTTTCGCCTGGCGCGACCTCTGCGTCCATCGCGGGACGCGACTCTCGCTGGGTCGCGTTGAAGGCGGGCGCCTCGAGTGCCCGTACCACGGATGGACCTACGGCACTGACGGCTGCTGCGTCCTGATGCCGGCACACCCCGATCAGAAGCCGCCCGCCAGGGCGCGAGTCGCGACTTACCACGCGAAGGCGAGGCACGGGTTGGTGTGGGCGACGCTGGGCAGCGGCGCGGCCGAGATCCCGACCTTCGAGCTGATGGAAGCCGCGTCGCATCAGATACTGGCAGCGGGGCCGTACCGCGTGCGGGCGAGTGGGCCCCGCGTGGTCGAGAACTTTCTCGACGTCGGCCATTTTCCGTTCGTGCACGAGGGCGTTCTGGGCGACCGGGCTCGACCCGAGATCGAGGATTACGAGGCGCAGGTGCTGTCGGATGGGGTGCTGGCTACCGGCGTCAAGGTCTACCAGCCCGACCCGTACGCCACCGGCCAGGGATCGACGGTCACCTATACCTACCGCGTGCACCGACCGCTTTCGGCTTCGTTCATCAAGCACGGCGAGCACTCCTTCGGAATGCTCCTTTCGGTCACGCCGCACGACGCGGTCGACAGCACCGCCTGGATGTGGATGGCCATGGACTATGAGCCGACTTCGGAGATGGTCGACTTCCAGGATCGGATCTTCGCCCAGGACCGGCCGATCCTCGAGTCCCAGCGGCCGGAGCTCCTACCCCTCGACCTCCAGACCGAGCTCCACCTGCGCAGCGACCGGACGGCGATCGCCTACCGGCGCTGGCTGAAGCAGCTCGGCGTTCGAACCGGAGCGTACTGATCCTCCAACTCAAGCGCTGAACAGATTCAGTTAACGCGAGAAAGCACCGCGAGCCCGATGCCAGAATGCTCGCCACCACGAAAAAAAGGCCTTCGGCGCTGGGGTCCCTGGTCAGGTTTGGGCTGCTCGCCCTGGTGCCCGTCGTCGCCCTCGGATTCGTGCTCGCCCGGGAGGTCAACCTGGACCTTCAGCAGCGGTACCTGGACTCCTCCCGGACCAGTGCGACCCTGATCACCCAGGTCGGCGTCCAGCCGTTGCTCAACGCCGAGCAGGTTCTGCGCGGGTTGAGCGCGGCCGATGTCAGCCAGATCGACGAGAAGCTGCAGGGCGCGTCGGTGAGCAACGAGGTGCGCAGGATCAAAGTGTGGAATCGCGCGGGAACGATCGTCTACTCCGACAACCACCTGCTGATCGGTAGGACGTTCAATATCGACACCGACCTCGGCGAAGCGCTGAACGGAGAGGCGAGCGCAAGCATCACCGA
>JBKPCF010000023.1:0-27765 GCA_046727235.1 Candidatus Dormiibacterota bacterium | reverse complement strand
CGCGGGATCGTTCCCGGCCCAGGCGACGACGCACCGATAGTTTTCGACGGCGTGCAGTCGATCGCGCCCGAGGATGAGGACATGCAGATGTTGCTCGACCGTGACGCAGCCTTCATAGGCGCACGGACCGCCGGCGACATTCCGCTTTCGGTCGACCAGGCCGGGAGGCTGCGGGGCAACGCAGCCAAGGCCACAAAGGCGATCGATACAGCGGCTGCGGGCTCCAACTTCGCCGGCGCCTGGACCGGGCTCGGGCCGAACCCCACACAGCAAATCACCAACGGCGCCTTTCAGGCTCGAAGCGGAAGGATCGGTGCGCTCGCCATCCGTCAGAATGGCCAGTGGATCCTGGGCGCGGCCCAGGGCGGCATCTGGTTGTACGACTCGACGATCAACCGCTGGGTGCCAAAAACCGACAAGCTTGCCTCACTTGCCATCGGTGCACTCGCCGTAGCCCCGTCCAACGACCTTGTCGTGTACGCGGGGACGGGCGAAGGCGCTCTTTCCGGGGACAGCTACTTCGGCAATGGCATTCTCAAATCTGCCGACGGCGGCAACACCTGGTCGCAGGTCTCGGGCGAATTCCTGGTCGGCGTCTCGACCACGCGCCTGGCTGTCGACCCCACAAACGCCAACCATCTCTACGCGTCAATCTCGCGCGGGCGCGGCGGTGTGCGCCGGGTGTCGCCTCCGGCGCACTCGACCTATGGCATCTGGGAGTCCACCGACGGAGCGGTCACGTGGACACTTCGCATGGCGGCGCCTGCCGGCTCACTGGGCGCCACCGATATCCGGATGGATCCGCAGAACCCGGCGAATCTTTACGCCTCCTTTTGGAGCGACAAGATTTACAGGAGCACCAACGGCGGGACCACGTGGACGCCGATCATGACCGGCTTCCCGGCCAATGCTGACTTCGCGGCCGGGTCGACCCGCTTCGCGCTCGCGGTCTCGCATCCAGCTGGACAGCCGGCGGTCCTGTACGCAGGCTTCGACTACAACGACACCGGAGGACTGCACCACACCGCCAAGATCTGGAGGTCGGACAACGAGGGGGCCGGCTGGGCCCAGCTCCCGACCACCACCGATGCGGGCTCGGTCTCCAACTACTGCGGCGGCCAATGCTTCTACGACAACGTCATCGAGGCTGACCCGTCGGATTCGAACGTCGTGTTCGCAGCCGGACAGGTGAGCTCCTCGGGCGGGGGCGGAGCGATCTTCCGCTCCACCGACGGCGGGCAGCACTGGATGAACATGAGCTTCAACCAGCACGCCGACTTTCACGCCCTTGCCTTCAACCCGGCGAACACGGCAAACGTGTTGATCGGCAACGACGGCGGCGTGTCGTACAGCCCCGATCGCGGTGGTCGGAACGCCGGCGAAGGTGTGACCGGGAACGACTGGCAGAACCTCAACGGCCGCGGCCTGCAGATCACCCAGTTCACCTCGATCGCCACGGTGCCTCAGGTGCCCGCGGGTGCGAACTCAGAGCGCTTCTGGGGCGGCACCCAGGACAACGGCACGCAGAGAAAGTCGGTCAACAGCCAGAGCTGGTTTGACGTTGCCGGCGGCGACGGCGGCCAGGTCCTCGTCGACCAGACCGACACGTCTGTTTGTGCGCCGCTGTTCACGCAGGGCTGCTTCGTCTACGGGACGTACTTCAACATCTCGCCGTACAGGATCACCGACGCGGGCGGGAGCTTCTTCACCAACAAGTCGATCGTCAACGGAATCAATCCGAATGACCGAACCGAGTTCTACGAGCCGTTTGTCCTGAACCAGCAGAACACCAACCAGCTGTTCATCGGAACCCAGCGCCTCTACCGAAGCGACAATGCGAAGGAGCCGGTGGCGGGCGACGTCACGTGGACGCCGATCAGCCCCGACCTGACGACCGGCTGCATCGGTCCCGCTCCGAATGGTGCGCGCAACTGCACGCTGTCGGCGATCGGCGTCGGCGGCGGCACGGCCGTCTACACCGGCTCGAACGACGGCCTCGTCTACATCAGCGGCGACGCCCAGGTCAACCTCAGCCCAACCTGGACCCGCATCGGCGTCAACACATTCCCCGGCCGGCCGGTCGCCTCGATCGCGGTCGACCGCAGCGATTACCGGGTCGCGTATTTCGCCTTTAACGGTTTTGACGGCGCGACGCCCAGCCGGCCAGGACACATCTGGAAGACAGCGGACGGCGGCCAGACCTTCACCGACATCACCCGGAACCTGCCGGACACGCCGGTGAACTCCATCGTCATCGACCCTGCTTTTCCGAGGACCCTGTATATCGGCACCGACGTCGGTCCGTTTGTCACCTACAACGGCGGAGGTCGCTGGTTCTCGTTGGGCACCGGGTTCCCGGTGGTGGCGATCGACCAGCTCGACCTCGACCCATACCACCGCCTGCTGGCGGCCGGTACCCACGGGCGTGGCGCCTGGCGCCTCAAGGACATGGCCGCGCCGACGCCGGCTCTGGTCATCTCCAAGGTCGATGCCGGGGTCCCGGTAGGACCCGGCAGCAAGCTGGACTACACGCTGACCGTCCGCAACATCGGTAACGCGGACTCGACGGGAGTGATCATCACCGATCCGATTCCAGTGAACACGACCTTCGTTTCGGCCGACCAGGGCGGGCAGGCTGACGAAACCGTGCGCTGGACCGGGAAGTCGATACCCGCCGGCGCCAGCATCTCGGTTCACTTCGAAGTCGAGATCAGCCCATCGCTGGCCTCCAGCGTCACGTCCATCGTCAACGACGGGTTCCGTGTGGCCGACAACCAGGGCGAAAAGGTCTACGGATCCCCGACCGTTACAAAGATCGCGCCACCGTTTGCGGTTTCCGTATCGCCGGCCTCGCAGACCGGCGGTGCCCAGTCTGGAGGCTCGCAGACCTATGCGGTCACAGTCACGAATCTCGGGTATAAGACCGACAGCTACAACCTGAACTCGACCGGCGGCACCTTCCCCGTCATCTTCTTTGACTCGACGTGCACCACGCCGATGACAACGACTCCCGCCATGATCGCGGGCGCGACCACCGGTGTGTGCGTGAAGGTCTCGGTGCCAACGGGGGTGGCGGATGGGACGGCGAGCACGTCGACGGTCACCGCGACGTCAGTCGGCAGCCCCACCACCAGCGCCTCGGCCGGCATCAAGACCATCGCCGTGACGGTGGGCACCTTGCTCGTGGACGGGGATGGCAACGGCCCCGACGTCCACGTCTTCTACACCACCGCGCTGTCGGATGCTCATGTGGCCTTCGACTCCTGGGACCTGAAGGTCGATCCGAACCTGCCCGTCAAATACATGGAGGCTTTCAAGAACATCGTCTGGTTCACGGGCAACAGCTTCCCCGGACCGATCCAGCCCTATGAGCGCAACCTCACGGCCTACCTCAACAACGGCGGACATCTGTTCCTCTCGGGGCATGACATCCTCGACCAGGCCGCCGGGACAACGGCGTTCGCCAAGAACTACCTGCACGTCGACTGGGATGGGTCAGAGACACAGAACGACAAGGCGACAACGAACGTCCACGGCGTAGCCACCAGCCTCACGGACGGGATCGGTGCTGTGCCCCTCGACCACAGCGTCCTGGGCTTCGCCTTCGAAGACCAGATAACGCCAAACGACGGAGCGAACAAGATCTTCACCGACGACGCGGGAGCAGCGGACGCACTCTCCTTCAGCGGCGCGTACAAGGTCGTCTTCCTCGCGTTCCCGCTGGAGGCGTACGGAACGGCCGCCCAGAAGGCTGACCTCGTCGTCCGCGTTCTCACCTTCTTCGGCTCGTAACGCGTCAGAACCCGGGGCCGGTACATCGCCGGCTCCGGGTACTCACCTGTACGAGAAAGTTCTCAAGGTGTGCCCCCTGCCGAACGGACGGCTGCGCCATCCGATCAGCCACGGCGCGACGGCGATGGGCAGCCGACCCGAATCCTGATCGTCGAAGACCACCGTGTGGTCGCCGAGGGCCTCACCGCGCTGATCAATCACCAGGCCGACATGAAGGTCGTGGGCAGCGTCGGCACGGTGGCCGAGTGCATGCCCGCCGCCGCCGAGCTCGATCCTGACGTCGTCCTTATCGACTTTCGCCTGCCCGACGGCACAGGGCCGGACGCCGCCAACGCGATTCGCAGCCTCAGGCCGGCGGCGAAGATGATCTTTCTCACCCGCGAGGACACCGACGCCGCGCGATTCGCGGCGGTTCAGGCGGGAGCGAGCGCATTCGTCCACAAGTCGAAGGCCGCCGCCGATGTCGTCTCGACGATTCGCGACGTGGCTCGGGGCAAGATGCTGATCACGCCGCGGACGATCGCGTCGCTGCTGTCCAAGCGCAAATC
Organism: Candidatus Dormiibacterota bacterium; assembly: GCA_046727235.1. Taxonomy (GTDB): domain Bacteria; phylum Chloroflexota; class Dormibacteria; order Dormibacterales; family Dormibacteraceae; genus 40CM-4-65-16. The sequence goes on along the minus strand of JBKPCF010000023.1, from coordinate 23,425 downwards.
CGTCGAGGCGCAGCTGGAACGGCTGACTCCGCGGGAAAGGGAAGTGCTGAGGTTGCTGGCGGAGGGCCACCCGAGCCGCTCCATCGCGGCTCAGATGGGGATCAGCTACACCACGGTGAGGACCCACATCCGCAGCCTGGGCAGCAAGCTCGCGGTGCACTCGAAGCTCGAGGCGATCGTCAAGGCTCGCGAGCTTGGCCTGATCAGCTAGCCAGTCTCTGCGCCGGGGCGCGACGCCGCGGCCGCTGGCGGTGCGGGAGGTAGGAGCGGTCGCCGACCCATGGCGCGGGCGGGGCGGCGAGGTAGGTCGCGATCTGGTTGAGCGCGGAGGCGTACTTTCCGCGCATCTTGGCGAACTTCTGCCAGTGCTCCTCTCCGTCGATGACCTGGTAGCCCGCAGCCCTGAGGCGCGCGATGGCGGCCGTGTACTCGCTCCGCTCGATGATCGCGTCCTGGGTCAATGTGAGCTGGAAGATCCAGGCCAGGTCCTCGACCAGGTGGTTGCCGATGGTGAACATGAGCTTGGCCGCCCCGGCCGAAGGCTCGTCCCTCATCGAGCTCATCACCAGGACGCTCGAGTCCATCACCGCGCCAAACGAGTTGATCCACGCCTCGTTGTCATGGCTCGACCTGAAGTAGACGAGGACCGGATAAGCAAGATGACTCTCGAGAACCATCGACGACCAGGCCCGCCACGCGCCGAAGGTCTCCTTCAAAGCTCCGTCCATACCGGGTTCCGCGGCCGTCTCCAGAAGCTGGACCGCCGAGGCGGGCGCACCCGCAAGAGCGTCGAGCGCAACGACCGCCTCCTCGCGCGACCGGAAGGAGCCGTACAGCTCGAACAGCAGCGTGATCGCGAGGGCGGCAAACGCCACGCCGTTCGCGCTCTCGATGACGATCAGCGCGCGGGCGATGCCCTGCTCTGGCACGAAGTCGCCGTAGGCCAGCGGCACGAGCGTGGACGCCGAGACGTAGAAGGCGTCCGGGAAGTCGATCAGCACCGGGTGGAACTGATCGCGGAATCCAAACAGGATGAGGCCGTAGCTGAGGATGAGGGCAAGCGCCCAGATGAAGAACAGGAAGATCAACGAGATCGGAGCGAACGCGGCAAGGCTCGCCTCGCTTCGTTCCAGGCGAGACGAGCGAAGGCTCATCCAACGCCAGACCCTCCACACCGGCCTTATCACAAGCGGTGCCAGGCGAGCCCTGCGCACGGCAGGTCGCGGCAGCACGACGGTCTGGAAGAGGTCGTAGAAGGTCACCAGGAGCAGTAGAGAGCCCGCAACGACCGCGGCGACGTCGATTGCCTCGTCCACGGGCTACGCCTTGCCTTTGTCCAGCAGGTCCAGGATCTCGCGCTGCTGGCGCAGCATCTCCTCCTGGTGCTCGAGCAGCTTCAGCTGGTGCACGTTGATCGTGTGCAGGGTCGTGAGCGTGATGTGATCCGCCTCCGCGCGCGCGTCCTGGCTGGCCGAGATCACGTTCTGGCCGACGATGATGATGGGCAACAGCACCAGCTGCAGGAACGACTGGCTGAGCCAGGTGATTCCAACCACCGTGTCGCCGTGGATGAACGCCATGAACGCCTGGGGCAGCGAGATCAGCGCGATGAGCACGAACACGTAAGCCGCCCACATCGTGCCCACGGCTCGGGTGATCGCGACCGCAAGCCGGCTGTTGAACCGACCGATGGAACCCGCGCCGTGCACCACCGGAGCCACCGACCGCGAGGTGATCAGGCGCGGTCTGTGCTCCATTGGCGCCTCTTTCGCCGCCTCGTAGTCCGCCCTGTGCTGCTGGCTGCTGATCCGCCGGTCGACGCGCTTCTCGCCGCTCCTCGTCTGCTCCATCTCGGCGCTTAACCTAAGACAATTGCCTGGATGACGGACGAGGTCTTCGAGGCGGTGCGGACGGTCATGGCGGTGCGGGGGTACCAGGACAAAGAGCTGCCCGATGAGGTGCTGAGGCGCGTCGTCGAGTCCGCTCACCTAACCGCCAGCGCGGCGAACCGGCAGCCATGGCATTTCGTCCTCGTGCGTGAACGTGACGGTCTCCAAAAGCTCGGCTCGCTGGTGCGGACAGGCCCCTACATCGCGGGCGCGGCGGCGGCGGTGATCGTGGCTTGCGACCGCAACGCGTACGCTCAGTCGGACGCCAGCCGGGCCGTCCAGTCGATGATCGTGACGGCGTGGGGAGACGGCGTCGCCTCCAACTGGACGGGGTTCGGCGGACTGGAGGGGGTTCGGCAGGAGTTCGGACTGCCCGAGACGTTCGACGTCTTTGCGGTCGTCCCGCTCGGCTATCCGAAACGCAAGGTGATCGGCAAGAAGAAGCGGAAGCCGTTCGACGATGTGGTTTCAGCCGAACGCTTTGGCCGCCACCTGGCGTAAGCGAAACGGGGCATCCAGGACCGCGAAGAGAACCAGCCCGACGAGCGCCGCCCCGAAGATGTAGACCGGCCACGGCCCGAGCAGATCGAGTGGGGTCGGGCTCGGCGGCTTGCCGCGTAGGAACATGTAGTCGGCGCCGGTGACCGCGTCGACAACACCGACGAACGCCGCGTAGGCGACGGTCAGGCCCGCCACTCGCACGACCGCCCACGGCCTCGGATGAAGCCGCAGCCCGACCACCAGCACGAGAGCTGCGGCCACCACGCCCCCATGCGCCACGTAGTACTGGAGGTACGGATAGCTCGGAAAGTGCTGCGGCAGGTCGGGTGTGAGCAGCGCCTGGATCGTCCCGGCGAGCGCCCAGAAGTAGGTCACCTCGACAAGGGCCTGGCGCCGGGTCCACAGCGCGGCGGCCGCGACCAGGATCGCGACGTCACAAAGCTGGAGCGGCAGGGGCTGGACGCGCTGGCCCGGCTCGCCGCCACCGGCGGCGAGAAAGACCCACCAGCTGAGCTCATCGGCGAGGAGCACCAGAGCGAAGACGCGCAGCCAGGCGCCCGGACGGCGTCGCGCCACCCAGACCAGCACGGCCGTCACCAGCGCGATGAGAAGCAGGGCGCCGACGTGCTCCAGCGCGAGCAGGTCACTCACACGCCGTCCGAGTCGGGTTGCTCACACTCCGGGGTGACGCCGATGCCGTGAAAGCGGGAGCGGCGCCTGGCGAACCACCGGTAGGAAGCCTCTTCCGCCGCGGCCACGGGACGCAGCCTGTACGCCAGGGCCGCGGCAGCCCATCCGCCGCCGAGCAGCTCCAGCGTCCGGTTGATCGCCGCCGCCCCCTCGAGCCGGCGGCCGTCGCGCTCGATCGCCCACGCCGACCTGTCCGCCTCTTCGCGCGTGATTCCGAAGCGGTCGAGAACGCCGCGTCGCTGGTTGGCTTCGGCCAGCACACGGCCGGCCGGGGCGCGCCGCCGAACCCAGCGCGCCATCCGCGTTCAAACGCCTCAGGTCCCGTCGAAGAGAAGGACGAGCTCGGGATGCTCCGGTGCCGCTATGCGGTCACTTTAGCCTTGCCCGAGCCGGAGGTCAGACTTCGACCAGCCCCTTCTTGACCGCGTACAGCACCGCCTGCGAGCGGTCGTAGATCCCGAGCTTCTCGTACGTGTTGCTGACGTGGTTGCGGACCGTCTTCTCGCTGATCTTCAGTCGGTAGGCGATCTGCTTGTTGGCCATGCCGTTCGCGAGGAGCTTCAGGATCTCGATCTCCCGGTTGGTCAACCCGTCGTAGAACTCCTTCGGGGTCGTGGTGCCGGTCAGCATCTCGAGCACGCGGTTGGCCACCGCGCTGGCCATCACCCGCTCCCCGGACATGACGGCGGTGATGCTGCTGACGATCGCCGCGGCCGACGAGTCCTTCAGCACGTATCCGCTCGCGCCTGCCTTGAGAGCCTGGATGACCTGGCTGTCGGTCTCGAAGGTGGTCAGGATCAGGACCTTGGTACCCGGCACCGCCTCGAGGATCTGGCGGGTCGCCTCGATCCCGTCGACGTTCGGCATCTTGAGGTCCATCAGGACCACGTCCGGCTTGAACTTGATTGCCTGCTTGACGGCCTCCGCGCCGTCGACGGCCTGGCCGACGACCTCGACCCGTTCGTCCTCAGACAGGAGGCTGGCGAGGCCGGTTCGGAAGAGTGTCTGATCGTCCACTATGAGGACTCGCGCCGCTCGTGCCATGGTCAATGTGCTCATCTCGTGCTCCCTGATGTGATTAATACGTCGTCCGCTTCCGTTCCTGGGATCAGGTGCAACTTCGGGAACACCGCATGCACTGTCGTCCCGACACCGTCCTCACTCACGATCTCGAGCTTCCCGCCCAGCAGGACGGCTCGCTCCCGCATCCCCACAGTTCCAAGTCCGACCGGGCGCGCGACGTGCGTGTCGAGGCCGCGGCCGTCGTCGTCGATCATCATCCCCAGCTGCCCGTCCGGCAGCTCCTCGAGCACGATGCGGACGGTCCGCGCTCCGCTGTGCATCCGGACGTTGGCCAGCGCCTCCTCGACGATGCGGTAGAGGTTTAGCGAGGCCGGCCGCGCGAGCTGCTCAGGCCATCCGGGCCGCACATCGAGCTCCGCGCTGATCGTTGTCCGCTCCTCAAACCGGCTGACCAGGGACGACAGCGCGTCGACGAAGCTGTCGCCGACCTGGTCTTCGCCTCGAAGGTCGTGGAGCAGCTGGCGCAGGCTGGTCAGCACCTTGCGGGTCGAGCCCTGGATCGTGTCCAGCTCACGGATCACGTCATCCCACCCGACCTGCTGGGACTTGAAGTTCTCGACGTCGACCAGCATTCCCGCCAGGGTCTGGGCAACCCGGTCGTGGAGCTCCCGCGCGACCATGCGTCGCACGGACTCCTCTACCAGGGCGTCCTGGGCCTCGGCCCGGCGTCCTGAAGCAGACGCGACCCGACGAAGCTCCGAACCCACGACTGCGCTCAGTCTCCCTCCTCTGAACGTCCCCTCCAGCCGGCTATAAGCGGAGCCCGGCGGGGACTCTCGCCGTATCTGACTGGGGCAGTACCCCTCCGGATGCCCCAGTCGCCGACTGGTTGCGCATCACGCTAATGGCGGACTTTTGTACGGTCAATGGGCAGAAGTGACCATTTGTTGTTAAGCGATCATTGATGATTTGCTTAACGCTGCGGTCGAATCAGCTGTAGGGTCGGCCCTGGGCTTCGGCGTTGACCTTCGCCACCGCCTGCGCGCGGGTGCGAACGCGGAGCTTTTTCAACACCTGCTGCACGTGCTTGTTCACCGTCGTGATCGAGATGCCGAAACGCGAGGCCATCTCTTTGTTGGTGCGGCCGAGCCGGAGCTCGGACAGGACCTGCTGCTCGCGATGCGTGAGCGCGCGCCGGAGCGCGACGACGGAGCCGCTTCCCGTCGGCCTTGACTGGAGCATGTCGGCGAAGATCCAGCGGCCGAAGTTGGGCGAGGAGAGCCCACGCAGCGCGGCCACCATGTCGGCGACCGAAAGGTCTTTGGGCAGGTACCCGCTCGCGCCGGCGGCGCGCGCCGCGGTGGCCGCTTCCCAATCCAGCGAGGCCGAGATGATGATCACCTTGACGGAATCGAACTTCTCCCGGATCAGGGTCGTCGCCGCGAGAGCGTCCTGGTCGGGGCCGAGGTTCAGGTCCATCAGGACGACGTCGACCGGGTTTGTCTCGAGCGTCGGCTGGAGGTCGGTCACCGAGCCGAGCTCCCACAGCACTTTCATGTCGGGCTCGCGTTCGAGCGTGCGGTTCAGACCGACCCGGAAAACTGGGTGGTCGTCAACGATGCCGATACGGGTCAGGAACGCACCCTCCCTGTTACCGCGACCTCCCCGTCGCGGTCACGCGAGGCAACGATACACCGTCTCCGGACCGCAGCGCACACGAACGACACGCGTAATCAACGCGGCGAGGCGGCGTCGCGATCGAGACGGTTCGTCAGCGAGTCGTCGAGCTGGGCACTACCTCGTCGAGCGAAGACTTCAGCCGGTTGACTGCTTCCGCCGGCACCGGTGCGTCCTCCACCCAGGCGAAGAACGCGTCGGCGATCCGCCGCCAGGTCGCGACCTGGCGAGCCAGGCTGCGGCTGAAGTAAAAGTGTGACCACGTCACCGCCGCCAGCCAGCCTGCGATCGTGCAGCAGAGCGCGCCTGTCGCCAGCTGCAGCCAGCCGAACTGGTCCTCGGGGTGCAGCCCGATCAGTACGATGAGGCCGAGGGTAAGGTTCGCCGCAGCGCCTACCGGAAGGAAGATCGAGTAGAAGAGTCGTTGGGTCCGATTTTCACCTGTTGGCAATATCAACGAATCCCCCCTTTCATGAGCGCGAGCATTGCACGTAAAGACCCCTTAACCAATAAGACAACTGTCCCGGGCATCCGCGTCTGACCGCGGATCGGAGGCGGCCGGCCGGGCGGTGCGAAGTCGGCTCCGGCCCGTGCCGCCGAGCCCCGCCCACTGGAAAAGCGCCGTTGGGCTGCGGTTTTCCAAGGGGTCAAACCGGATTTCCACAGTTATGTGTCGTCGCTTTACAACCCGTGGTGTGCCGTTTTCCGAAGCTTGTCCCGAAAACCGCTGGGCGACGACGGCGACCACCGATGCTTCCTCCCGGCGGCTCGGCGAGCTCGATCGAGTCCCGCCGAATCCGAGTTCGTGTCTCGACCCCTAGTACTACGATCCCATTACCGAACTCGCATCCGGCCAATACATTTCCGTATGTGGTCGTCGTTCCCGCCACGCACTTGAGCACGCGCATCGCGCCGCAGCAGACCGGGCAGATCGAGACCCTTGTCATTGATCGCCAGCCCCTGTTCCTCGCCGCGCTTGGCAGTCTTCTGGCCGCGCCGGCGTTCGGCTCGCACGTTCTCAGCGCGTTGCGTTCCGACGAGGGCCTCGACATCGTGCGGGGCAGAAAAGTCGACCTCGTCTGCTGCGAGCTGCACGCCGAACCGATATCAGGGGTCGAACTGGTCCACGTCCTGGCCGAAGAGAAGCCTGAGATCCCGGTGATCCTTCTTGGCGACGTCGCCGACGACGGCCAGCTTGCTTCGGCGATGGCCACCAACGTCGCCGGTCTTTTCACCAAGAGCTCAGACCCCGACGAGTTCTTGGCCGGGGTGCGGGCGGTGATGTCCGGTCACCGCGCCATCGGATCGGGCGTGATCGGCCATCTCACGGCGCACCTGAGTGCCGCAAAGGGACAGGATGCGAGGCGAGTCGGGCATCAGCTGTCCCCGACCGAGCTGGAGATCCTGACGATGATCGGGCGCGCGGAATCCATCCGGTCCATTGCCGCCAGCCGCGGCATCAGCCACAAGACCGTGAGAAACCACCTGGCGAAGATCTATCGCAAGCTCGAGCTGCACGGACGGACCGAAGCCATGCTGTGGGCCGCGAGAATGGGCCTGACAGGCGGCTAGCTCAAACCCGGACGTGGATCTAACTGCTGAAGAGCCCGAAGGCGACGTCCGCGCCACGACAGCGCGGGATCAGCGCAGCTCGAAGCCGGGACAAAGTGCCCATGGGGTTGGGCAAATCCCCATTACCAACGAGCCCGACAGCGGCCAACATGACGGCGTGGCAGTCGAGACGAGCGACCGTGCCCGCCAGGCAGCGGCGTCTCGAACGCAACCGCTTGGACAGGTCCTTCTCGATGAGGGGTTGATCTCCGAGGAGCAGCTCGCGCACGCGCTGAGCCAGCAGAGGACGGTTTCCGCACCGCTCGGCAGAGTCCTGGTGAGCCAGGGCGCGATCCACGAGGACCACCTCACTCGCGCCCTGAGCGCCCATTTCGGCATCCCGGTCGCCGACCTCAAACACGTGGACATCGACCCCGCAGTGGCCCGCATGGTGCCGGAGGAGTTCGCGCGCCGCCACGCCACGCTTCCGCTCCGGCGCGAGAACGGACACCTGGTGATCGCGATGAGCGACCCCGGCAACCACGCGTTGATCAACGACCTTCGGCTGATCACCGGGCTCCCGGTGGTGCCGTACATCGCGGGCCAGTCGGACATCCTGCTCAACCTGACGCGGATCTACGACATGCATCCGCGCCTGCAAGAGGCGGCCCAGACACTCAAAGAGTCGCGGCCCCAGCTGCAGTTCGAGCGTGCGATCACGATCGAGCTGGCGAACGTCACCGCGAGCTCGCCGGCGATTGAGATCGTCAACCTCCTCATCACCTCGGGCTTGCGCGACCGCGCCTCGGACATTCACATCGAACCGCAGAAGGAGTTCCTTCGCGTCCGCTTCAGGATCGACGGCGTGCTGCAGGACATGGCGCACCTTCCGGTCTCGACCGGGTCGGCCCTCGCATCGCGCGTCAAGATCATGGCCGGCATGAACATCGTCGAGCGCAGACGTGCGCAGGACGGCCAGATCAGCGTCACGGTCGACGGGCGCGAGCTTGACGTCCGCGTGGCGACAATCGAGACGATCTGGGGCGAGAAGCTCGTCTTGCGGCTGCTCGACCGCGGGCGGTCGCTGATCGCGCTGCCGCAGCTCGGCTTCTCGGCCGCCGCGTACGGCGAGTACCACCGGATGCTGCACTCGCCATACGGAATGATGATCGTGTCGGGTCCAACCGGCAGCGGCAAGACCACGACCCTTTACGCATCCATCCACGAGCTCGACCGCCAGGTCCGCAACATCATGACCATCGAGGACCCCGTTGAGTACCAGTTCGACAACATCAACCAGAGCCAGATCAACAAGCTTGCCGACATCAGCTTTGCGAACGGCTTGCGCGCCATCCTCCGCCAGGACCCGGACATCATCCTCGTCGGCGAGATCCGCGACCGCGAGACCGCGGAGATCGCGGTCCAGTCGGCCCTCACCGGACACCTCGTCCTTTCGTCGCTGCACGCGACGGATGCGGTCGGCGCGCTCCTGCGCTTCACCGACATGGGCATCGAAGGCTTCCTCATCGCCTCGTCGGTCATCGCCATCGTGGCGCAGCGCCTGGTGCGCAAGGTCTGCGATGCGTGCAAGGTCGCCTACCTGCCGACCGAGGAGGACATCGAGTTTGGCGCCTCTCTGGGAATGCCGGCGCCAAGCCACCTGTATCGCGGCCAGGGATGCACTCGATGCAACGGAACGGGGTACTACGACCGCCTAGGCGTGTTCGAGGTTCTGACGATGTCGGACGACGTAAAGCGCATGGTCATCGGCAAGGCCAGCCATGCGGAGATCCTGGCGTCGGCCAGCTCCTCGGGCATGGTGCCGCTGCGCGCCGACGCGTGGGCCAAGATCACCGAGGGCGTGACCACCGTGCCCGAGGTTCTGCGCAGCGTCTACATCATCTGAGCGGGGGAAGCATGGTCAGCCGCTTCACGTATCGCGCCTATTCACCTCGGGGGAAGCTCGAGGAAAAGGTCGCCACCGGCGAGTCGGCGGAGACCGTGCACCGCGACCTTCTGGACCGCGGGTACCGGGTCGTGTCTGTGAAGCCCGCCCGCGGTGGCTGGCGCTGGATCTACAGCCAGTTTCCGACGTTCTTCCAGGTCAAGACGTCGGACCTCCAGATCTTCTCCCGGCAGCTCGCGACTTTCATCCGGGTCGGCGTGCCGATCACCGACGCGATCCGGCTGCTGCAGAGCGCGTCGACGTCCGGCGCCTTCCGCTCGGCGCTGGAGGATATCTGCCAGGACCTCGAGGCCGGCGAGGCGCTCTCGACCGCGATGACTCACCACCCGATCGTCTTCAACCGCCTGTACATCGACATGGTCCGCGCCGCCGAATACAGCGGCACGCTCGACAAGGTGCTGCTCCAGGTCGCGGGCTACTTGCAGCGACAGGACACGGCAATCAAGAAGCTGCGCAGCGCCATGATCTATCCCGCCGTCGTCGTCATCCTGGCAGTTTCCGTCTGCACCATCCTCATCGTTTTCGTGCTGCCGAACTTCGTCGCGATCTTCAACGAGTTCCACGCCAAGCTTCCGTTACCAACCCAGGTTCTGCTTGCGCTTGGCACATTCGCCCAGGCATATCGGATCCAGATCGTGATCGGCCTGTTCATCTGGACCTCGATCCTTCTGATCGTAATGAACAGCCCTCCCGGCCGGATCTTCTGGGACCACGCGATCATCCGAGTTCCGGTGCTGGGGACGATCGTCGTCTACAGCATCATCGAGCGCTTCACCCGCACGCTCGCGACGATGCTGAAAGCTGGCATCCCCATCAGTCAGACGTTCGACGTCGCGATCGCGTCGGCCGGCAACCGGCGCTACCGGCGGGGGCTCGAAGCGGTCAAGGACCGGATGCTCACCGGTGACGGTTTTTCCGCCCCTATGAACGACACCGGGCTTTTCACTCCGATGATGATCCGCATGATCCGCGTCGGAGAGGAGACGGGAACCCTGGATGCGAGTCTCGAGCAGATCGCCGACTTCCTCAGCGAGGAGATGGACTACAAGGTCCGCAACATGATCTCGCTCATGGAGCCGACCCTGGTCATCGCTGTCGGCGGCATGGTCGGGTTCGTGGCGGTCTCGGTCATCCTCCCGATGTACGGGCTGCTGCAGTCGGTCCGCTGATGCCGAGGATCCGGGATCGACGCCGTGCCCAGGCCGGCACGACCCTCGTCGAGCTGCTGGTCGCCCTTTCCATCGCCGCCTTTGCGCTGGCGATCATCGTGGGGACGCTGAGCAGCGGACTGCTGCAGTCGACCATCTCCAAACGCAACACCGCGGTCCAGGCGGTGATCCAGTACGAGATGGAGCAGGTCGGCGCGAGCGCGTTCAGCGGCTCCGCGTCGCCTTACTCCGACTGTTTCGCGACCGAGGCTCCCACCGACCCCGCCGCTGCGACGGGCTATCAGCTCGACTGCCCGAGCGGCCCCTACTCGCTGCGTGCAGACGTGACCTGGCAGTGGCTGCCATCCTCCAGCACCGTCCAGGTCTGGACGATCACCGTTCGTGCCCTGCCTTCCGGGGATGCGGTCGGCACCTCTGTGCAGACGTACAAGGTGACCCACTCGTGAAAGGCCAGGGCGGCTACACGCTCGTCGAGCTGATCATCGCGCTCGCGATCGGCGTCCTGCTGATGAGCGCCGTCAGCTCGGTGGTCCTGACCGCCTGGCGGGCGAGCACGATCGCCGGCAGCCGGGTCGAGGCGAGCAGCCAGGTGCGGAACTTCCAGCAGCTCGCCTACGACGACTTCGCGAGCGGCGGAGCACCACCCACGGTCTCCTGTGGGACCCCCTCCACCCCATGCACGACCCAGCCGCTGGTGCTGAACGGGATCCAGGCGAGCAACTCGACCCCGCCAGTGACCAGCCCATACCAGGTCACGTACAGCTGGGACGGCTCCGACATCGTCGACCGACAGATCGGGAGCGGCGGTCCGTTGATGCATGCCGCTACGAACGTGTCCGCGTTCTCGTGGTACGTGGACACAAATTCCACGTCCCCGACCGTCGTGGTGAAGATGACGGTGACGGTCGGCACCTACAGCCAGTCGCAGACGTTTCGGTTCTATCCGCGGATGAACCCGTGACCTGGCTTCGAGCTCTGCAGCAGGACAGGCGGCGCCGGCAGCGGGGCAGCGTGCTCAGCGCGGTGCTGATCATGACCGCCTTCATCGCCATCATCTCGGGAGCGTTGATGACGATGCTCAGCACCAACTTCTTGCTGTCCCGCAATCTGACCAATCGCATCAACACTCAGGCAACTGTCAACTCGGCTGTCGAGATGACGATCGACAGGATGCAGACCACTCCTCTGGTAAGCGGCTGCCCGACTCCCGCCACGGTGAGCTTGAACGGCCTTACCGCGACGGCGACGTATCTGCAGTGCTTTCCCGTCGTCGATGTTCGCTCGCCACAGTTCAATACGGTCGTTGCCGGATCGGCGGCTTTCACGACGGACGGCTCGTTCGACGACATCCCCCGGGCAGGCCAGAGGCTGTACACGGTCGGCAATGTGGGCGGCCGCGTCTACCAGTTCGGGTTTGGGAACCGAAACCCGTACTGGGCCTACAGTCTGCCGGGGAGCGTATCGGGAGCACCGCTCGCGATGCCGGACCTCGGCGGCAGCTCCAACCGCCTGATCACGCTCGTTCCACTCTCAGTGTCGTTGAACCCACCGAGCCAGTGCCAGAGCGGTGGCTGCGTCGCGCTCCTCGGACAGGACGCTGGCCTGCCACCGGACCAGCAGTGCTACATGGCGGCCAACGGTCCGGTCGACTCTCAGCCGACTGAGGGGGTCAATATCCCGACCGTCGCGTACTTCGGCGACCATACCGGCGCGGTGTTTGCCTACGCGGCGACCGGAAGCGGCAACTGCGCCGCCCAGCTTCCTGCGCTCACTCTTTCTTCCGGTCAGCCCGTGGTGGCGGGACCGATCGTTTTCGCCGGCAAGGTCACCGCAACCACGAGGACCGACGAGCTTTACTTTTTGACGGCGGATACATCGTCCAGCCATTTGATCGAAGTCAGCTTTACGACCAGGAGCGGTCAGCCGCCCACGCTGATCGGGGGCGCGTCGCTGAGCCTGCCGGCCTCTCGCGCGATCGGCCTTGATGTCGACGGGACGACCGCCCCGGCGCGGATCGCGATCACCTATGCCGGGGGCCACGTATCGATGGTCCAGGTCCTCGGCGACTTCAGCATGCAGCTGACCGCCGACGTGTCGATCGGGACCGGCATCGGCGCCGACCCTTACTGGTGTCACTGCCCAGGTCCATCGGACCAGATCGGCGTGGGCGCCCTCAACGGCAGGTTGTACGTTCTCGATCCGTCCCTCAACGTCCTCGCCACGTTGGCGAGTGGGGGCTACGCGCTCACCACGCCGGCGGCAGACGGAGTGGGGGACTGGTTTGTCGGCGACGCGAACGGCGACGTACGGGAAGCGTTGTTGATGCCTGGCTCACCGACGATGGTCGAGGTGAGAAAGTACCTCACCCCGGCCGACGTGACCGGCAGCCCGGTCCAGGCGGCGGCCTGCTCGATTGGAATCTGCCTCTACTTCGCGTCCCTCGACGGCAACGTCTTCCGCGTGGCGCTGGACGCTCGGAACGCGGTGGTGTCAGCCTGCATAACGACCAGCCCGCCCGCGTGCTCCGGCTCCAACCCGCGAGTCCTGGCCGAGCTGGAGATCGGTGTTGCGGGCAATGTGCGGGCGGTCCACGTTCAGGGCTGGTCGTACTATTCCCCCTGATCCGTGCCCCCCGAGACGAGCCGCCTCGCCGTTGACCTGTCGGGTAGCTCGATCCGAGTGCTCGAGGGAAACCTGGGCGGGCCGATGCGCTGCGGCTCAGCCGCGTTGCCGGACGGAGCGGCTTCCGGCGGCCGGATAATCGACCCGGTCGCCGTCGGCCAGGCCATCAAGCAGCTTCTTGCCAGGACTGAGATCACGACCACCCGCGCGCTCGTTGCGGCCGGCGACGCGGTCGCCACGTTCAGGGTCCTCTACCTTCGCGGCTTGCCGACCGACTCCGACGTCGGTGCAGCGGTTGCCAGGGAGCTCGCCCTCGACCCGGAACGCCTCGAGACCGCGTGGCAGCAGGTGTTCGCGACGGAGGACGGGTGCGCGGTGTACGCCGTGGCCTGGGACCGGGCGATGGTCAACACCATCACCGACACGGTCAAGCACGCCGGGCTGGACGCCACGGTGCTCGAGCTCAAGTCGGCGTCGCTGGCCCGGACGGTGGCCGACGCCTCGTGCGTGATCCTCGACCTGGCCTCCGATCCCGCCGAGATCGTCCTCGTCGACCGGCACATGCCGAGGCTCTGGCATGGGTTCCAGCTGGAAGCCTCGATGGCGGACGACCTGGCGGCCGCTCTTGCCCCACCGCTGCGGTCCGTGATCCGGTTCTACAAGCGCGGCCGGGACAGCGGCTTTGGGCCGCATTCGCCGGTTCTCGTGTCGGGCGAGCAGGGCCTCTCGGCGCACGTGCTCGCCGAGCTGGAGGAGCTGGTCAACCAGCCCGTGCAGGCCCTCGCCGCGCCTCCTCGGGTGCCGCCCAACGTACGCCACTCGACCTACCTGGCGTGCCTCGGACTCATCATGCGGAGGGGCTCATGAAGCGGCGGCAGATCGAGCAGCACGTGGAGCGGCGGCGATCGCTGGTCGACCTCAACTTGCTGGGCGAGGCGAAAGCGCGCGCCCGGACCGGGGCGCGCGGCTGCGCCTCCCTGCTCGGAAGGGTCCTGATCGACGCGGCGCTCGTCGTGCTCCTGGCGGCGGGACTCAGCTAGCCGCGCCCGCGCCGGGGTTGCCCACGCTCGGTAAGGACAGCTGCCCAGAGCCGTAGGTCAGTCCCTCTATTCAGGTTTCAGGCGTCCAAATCTAGATTGGTGGCCGAACCGAATCTGTCGGTGGCGCCTCGAAGAACCGATTCGCCGCCGTTGCAAAGGGGTGCGATGTAATGCGAAGTTCTTATCGTTGGTTCTCCACGAACCTAGGCGGGAAGAAGGGTCAGCGGGGGTTCACCCTGATCGAGCTTCTGGTCGTGGTCACGATCCTTGGCATCCTGGCCGCGATCGTCACGCTCAGCCTGGTCGGCCTGACCACTCACGCCAACGTCCAGGCCTGCAACTCGGAGTACAAGACCGTCCAGGCGGCGATCGACTCCTACATGGCGAACAAGAACCTGCAGACGCTACCGGCGCAGGGGAGTTTCACGAACGACATGACCGGTAGTGCTGGGGGCTCCGTACCGCTCTATAACGCGGCGCCGTCGGAGGCCGCTCCGAACTTCACACGAAACGGCACGACGCAGTTCTATTACACCTGGAACCAGTTCGGGCAGATCACGGCAATCGGGTCGAATGCAGCCGGTGCGGCAATCAGCGGTTGCGTGCCCAAGTAGCAGCCGCCTAGGGAAAGGGAGGAAGGGCGCCGTGCAAGCGGCGCCCTTGCTCTTTATCAGATGCAGGACGAGTTGGCCGTCATCACCCCGTTCGTCGCCGGGTACCTGGTCCTGGCGAGCCTGCTGGTCGGCAGCTTCTTCAACCTCGCCGCGGACCGGCTGCCCAGGGGCGAATCGCTGATTCATCCGCGCTCGCACTGCCGCTCGTGCGGCCGGCAGCTCAACCTGGTCGACCTGCTGCCTGTCGCCGGGTACCTCGTGCGCCGCGGTCGTTGCGCGACGTGCGCGGCTCCGATAGGTGCAGCGTCACCCCTCGTCGAAGCCGTTTGCGGCGGTCTGATGCTGGTTGCGCTCCTTGCGTTCGGACTGTGGCCGGGTGCCGGCCTCGGCCTCGGCCTGGTGGCGCTGTGGGGCGTCCTTGTGACGTCGCTGAGCATGCGCAGGAGGGTGGATGGCCTCGCTCGCTGAAAGACGCGTCCAGTGGAGAGACCGGATCGGCCGCTATCCCATCGGTTACCGGCTGCGCGGCATGTGGTTCGCGCGCCAGTTCACGCGGGCGGGATGGCTGGCGTGCTCTCCCGGCCTACCCTGGCCTCGGGTGACCAATCGCGGTGGGACCCTCGTCGCGGGCAACTGTCTGTTCTACTCCGGCGTCAGGTTGGAGGTTGGTCGCGGCGCGCGGCTCTCGATCGGCACTGGCACCTTCCTGAACCGCAACGCCGAGGTGATCGCCTGGGAGGAGGTGGTCATCGGCGATGGTTGCATGATCGGCTGGGACGTCGCCATCCTCGACACTGACCAGCACCCCCTGCCCGGGCGCGGAATCCGCAACGCCCCAGTCCGCATCGGCGATGGCGTATGGATCGGGGCTCGGGCGCTGATCTTGAAGGGCGTGACCATCGGCGCCGGGGCGATCGTCGGCGCCGGCGCAATCGTCACCCACGACGTGCCCGCCGGCGCAATCGTCACGGGGCCCGCCGCGGCGGTGAAGCCTCCTAGGACTTGATCTCGGTCGGGTACAGGGAGTGAGAGCGCGCGTCGCGCTCGGTGATCATCCCCGCCCGGAGCAGACCGTTCAGCGAGCGCTCGAGCGTCTGCGAACCCTGGGCAAGACCGGTCAGCAGAATGCTCCGGATCTGGTCGGTCTTGCCTTCCTTGATCATGGCGCGGGTCGCCATGTTGGCGACAAGAACCTCGAAGGCGGCCACCCGCCCACCACCAACCGCCGGCACGAGCTGCTGGTAGATGACGCCCGCCAGGCAGCTCGACAGCTGGACGCGGGTCTGCTGCTGCTGCGCGCCCATGTAGCTGTCAACAATGCGGTTGATCGCCTGAGGGGCGTCGTTCGTGTGCAAGGTCGCAAGCACAAGGTGACCGGTCTCCGCAATCGTCAGCGCCGACGTGATCGTCTCCAGGTCGCGCATCTCTCCGATCAGGATCACGTCGGGGTCCTCACGGAAGACCGATCGCAGCGCGTCCGCGAAGCTCGCAACGTCCGAGCCGATCTGCCTCTGATCGACTATGGACAGTTGGTGGGTGTGCACGTACTCGATCGGGTCTTCCACAGTCACGATGTGGCACGCGCGGGTTCGGTTGATGTAGTCGATCATCGCGGCCTGGGTCGTTGACTTCCCAGAGCCGGTCGGCCCGGTGACCAGGATCAGACCCTGGTGTCGCCCGACCAGCGTGTAGATCGATTCCGGTACACCGAGCTGGTCGAAGGTTGGGATCTGGATCGGCAGGGAGCGGAAGGCGGCCGCCGGTGTCCCACGCTGCAGGTACGCATTTCCCCGGATCCTGACCTGGTCTCGGATGGTGAAGGCGAAGTCCACACTGCGGCGGGCGGCGAGGGATTTCAACTGGGAACGGTCGAGCGCCTCCGCCAACATCGCCTCTATCTCCTTCCCCTGTAGAGGAGGCGCGTTGGGGTCGAGGGCCATAAGGCTTCCATCCTTGCGGATGCGCGGCGATGCGCCGGCACTGAGGAGGAGATCTGACCCCGCGAGGTCCAGCATTCGGTCAAGGGCTTCCTGCAGGGTCACGGGAAGACACCGTAACACCAGGTCTGGCGCCCGTCTTGAGTGCGCGCGGCAACCCACCGGGACCGGTGTCCCGGGTACAGCCGCAATTCAGCGCCGGCGAGCGAGTGTCCCGGTTTGTCCCGCCAGGATCAAGGACCAGGGCCTCATGCGGTGCCCCACCACCCCCCATACGATGCTGGGGTGTCCAAAGACTCAGAAATCCTGGCGGGGCGCTTCAGGATGGCCGCCGGCGCTGCAGCGTCGAGACCAGTTTTCGTGGCCGGTCACGAGCCGATCAGCGGAGTAGTGCTCCGCGGCTCATGAGGCCCCGCCGCGGCCTCAGCACCTTTGTTGCGGGCGCCCTCGTGGGAGCCATCCTCGGAGGGATCGTCGGGGTCGGAGGCACCGCGAAGATCCTTGTCGAGCACCCTCAATTCGTCTCGCGGCTCAAGGGGTGGTTGTCCGGTGGCGCGAGCGCGGTGGACACGATCCCGATTGGCAGTCTCGCCGACGTGACCGTGCGCGTCGACACGTCAGCCGGTGGCTCCACGATCAGCCCCTACATCTACGGTGTGGCGTTAGCCGACGAGGCGACCCTGCGGGCGCTAGGCGCGACGGTCAACCGCTGGGGAGGCAACCCGTCGAGCTCTTACAACTGGGCGAATGGCCACGCCTGGAATGCGGCCCGGGACTGGGAGTTCCGCAACGGCAACTACGGCCATGGCAGCGGGCGCGTTGCCGACCAGTTCATCAGCGACACCCTCGCCGCGGGCGCAGTTCCACTTGTCACGATCCCGAGCATCGGCTTCGTGGCCAAGAACGACGACAACTCAAACCAATCCGTCGGAGTTCCGAACCAGGGGGGACCGCCCGCCGCGCCGGGGTCGGCGGCGATCCAGGGCTACGACCCTGCTCCCAACCGCGCCAGGACGAGCGTGGCGTCGTACCCGACCAAGCCGGGACCCTTCGTTCTCTCCCCTGCGCCTGATTCGACTGCGGTCTACCAGGACGAGTGGGTGCACGAAATGGTGTCGAGGTTCGGAGCGGCGCCGGCTGGAGTTCGCTACTTCGCCATCGACAACGAACCGGACCTCTGGTCGGAAGTCCACACGGACGTCCACCCGGTCCGGATGAGCTACGCCGACATGCTCAACCTGTACCAGCAGTACTCATTGGCGGTCAAGGCCCAGAGTCCCAACGCGCTGCTGCTGGGCCCAGACGTCTCCGGCTGGACGGCGTATTTCTACTCCAGCCTCGACCGAGGCCCCGACGCCTTCGCCACGCATGCGGACCAGGCCGCCCATGGCGGCCAGCCCTTTTTGCCCTGGTGGCTCGGACAGGTCGCGAGCGCCGACCGCCAGCGCGGATCACGATCTCTCGACCTGCTCGACGTGCACTTCTATCCACAGGCACAGGGCGTCTTCTCCGCCGCTTCCGATCCTTCGACACAGGCGCTGCGGATAAGGTCGGTCCGGTCTCTGTGGGACCCGACGTATCGCGATGAGTCCTGGATCAATGACAACGTGCAGTTGATCCCGCGCCTCAAGCAGTGGGTCGGAGAGCAGTACCCGGGCACCGGGATCGCAATCACCGAGTACAGCTGGGGAGGCGAGAAGGACGCCAGTGGAGCAGTCGCGCTGGCGGAGGTTCTCGGCACGTTCGGCCGCGAGGGCGTGACGCTGGCGACGTACTGGACGTACCCAGAGCCGAATTCACCCGCGGGCGCCGCCTTTCGCCTTTATCGAAACTTCGACGGCAAAGGCGCGGCCTTTGGTGACGTCTCGCTGCCCGTCAAGTCGAGTCGCCCGGGCGTAACCGCCTTCGCAGCGAGGCACTCGAATGGCGGCGAGATCGACGTAGTCCTCATCAACGAGGCGCCGAACCAGACCGCGGGCGTCCATCTCGACCTTGGTCTCGGAGGCATCGCGTCAGCGGCTCAGTACCAGATCAAGGCGGGCTCATCCGCGATCGTGCGGTCCCCAGTCGCTGACGTCTCAAGGACAACGCTGGACTTGCCGCCATATTCGGTGACCCTGATCCAGGTGGTCCACCACGGTGCATAGGTTTGGCTTTGTGCTCGAGCAGACCCTTGGTCATGTCGCTCACGGGCTGAACATCGAGCGGGCGCTCGCCGCGGAGACTGACATTCGGCCTGAGGTGATTCGCGTCGGCTTCACCGAGCCGGCCGGCCTGCAGCGCCTGCCCGGCCTTCGGACGTGGTCATGGCGGGCCAGCATGGCCGCACGCGACGGACTGCGGGCCCGGATGCAGGACGGTCCCCTCGACGGGATCTTCATCCATACCCAGGTCGCCTCGCTCCTCGCGACCGACATCATGAAGTCGGTGCCGACCATCATCTCCCTGGATGCCACGCCGCGGCTGTTCGACCGCGAAGGAGAGGCATACGGCCACCGCCGTGACCCGCAGGTGCTGGAGATGCTCAAGCAGCGCCTGAACGTCCGCGCCTTTTCCGCCGCCACCATGCTCGTGACCTGGTGCCAGTGGGCGGCTTACTCCCTCGTGGCCGAGTACGGAATCCCGCTCGGCAAGATAGACGTCATTGCGCCCGGAGTTGACCTCACGTTGTTCCGGCCTTATCTCGCAGGCAAGGACTCGTCCCGCGTTCGGGTTCTCTTTGTTGGCGGCCAGTTCGAGCGCAAGGGCGGCACTGACCTGCTGGAAGCAGCCCGCGGACTTGGCGAGAATGTTGAGCTGGACATTGTGACCGGCGCTGAGACCCCTGTAATACCTGCGGGCGTCACTGCGCGCATCCACCATGGCCTGAAGCCGCAGTCCGACAAGCTGGTCTCGCTCTATCGGTCGGCTGACATCTTCGCACTCCCATCTCGCGGCGACTGCATGCCGCAGGCGGTGACGGAGGCGATCGCCTGTGGCGTCCCCGTGGTGGCGACGCGAGTCGGTGCCATTCCGGAGATGGTGTCGGACGGGTCCAACGGACTCCTGGTTCCACCCCGCGATCCGAGGGCGCTGCGGGGAGCGCTTGCCTCCCTGGTCGGCGATGCCCGGAAGCGCCATCTCATGGGCCACCGCGGTCGTGTCCTTGCGGAGCAGGTCTACGACGCAAACAGAAACAACCGCCGCATCTTCGCCTTGATGAAGCGCCTTGCAGCCGAACGACGGCTGGCCGCCCAAATCGCTTGAGAGCCATGGGTTCCCATCAACCCCTGATGCTGGTCTCGGCCGTTGCCGACGCGACGCTGCGCCGCCAGGTGGAAGACCAGGCTCGACCCCGCCCTGAATACCTGGTCCTCGAGTCCGAGTATGGGGTCGAGCTGCTGGACTGGTCTATGCTGCCCGGCCGTGGTCAGGGGCGAAGCCCATGGCGCTCGGCGATCCACGCGGCCACCGCATTGCGACGTCTGAACGGCCACAGCGTCGTGTTCTCCGACGGTGAGCACGTCGGCATTCCGCTGGGACTGGCCATGCGCACGCTGGGCATCGATACACCGCACCTGGTCATCGGCCACCACATGACTCATGGACCGAAGAGCGGATTGATGCGGTCGCTGGGCGCACACCAGGGCATGAGCCGCATCCTGGTTCACTCAGCCCGGCAGCTCGAGCTGGCGCGCGACTCGCTCGGGATCCCGGACCGCAAGCTCGCCTACGTCCCCTACTATGCCGACACCGAGTTCTGGTCTCCAGGCGACCTGGACGAAGAGCCGCTGGTGGTTGCGGCGGGACGCGAGCACAGGGACTACAGAACCCTTGCCCTCGCGGCTTTTGGTCTGGCGGCACGAGTGTTCGTCGCCAGCGGCAGCGTGCACTCGCCCGCGGCGAGCAGCCTGTATCCAGACCGCTGGCCTGACAACTTCGAGGTCGGATTCGCGGACTACCGCAGCCTGAGGACCCTCTACCGGCGTGCGAGCGTGGTCGTCGTGCCGCTTGTCGACTCCGACTTCCAGGCAGGGGTCACCACCGTGCTCGAGGCGATGGCGGTCGGCAAGCCGGTCGTGGTCACCCACACCAGGGGACAGAGCACGGTCGTCCGCGATGGCGTGACCGGCATAACGGTTCGTCCAGGCGAACCCGAAGAGCTGAGGCAAGCGATTCGTTACCTGCTGGACCACCCGGTGGAACGGCGTCGCATCGGCACGGCGGCGAGAGAGTCGGTGATCGCCGAGTACAGCGTCGAGGCCTACGCCCAGAGCCTGGCCCGCCACCTCGAGGAGTTGGTGGCGGCCAAGAGGATGGCTGCCTAGGCCGCCTCGACGAGCCTCCGGCGCTCGACTCGCTGCCGCAGCGCCTTCAGGGTGATCGGGACCAGCCAGACGGCGTCCGTGATGTAACGACCGGCCAGGCGCCTGGGCTCACGGGCCGTGCGGTAAAGCCATTCGAGACCTGCGTCCTGCATCCAGCGCGGCGCGCGGCTGGTCCTGCCGGCGACCAGGTCGAAGACGCACCCCACGCCGATCGCGACCGAGACGGCGAGGCGGTCGCGATGCATGTCGATCCAGTGTTCCTGCTTCGGGTTGCCGAAGGCGACCAGGAGCACGTCTGGCTTTGCCGCTTCGATGCGCCGCAGGATCTCGGCGTTGTCCATGTCGTGGACTGACGCTCGGGGCGGCTCGTAGGTGCCGGCGATCTGGATCCCCGGATAGAGCTCGAGGAAGCGCGCGGCCGCGATGCTCGCCACGCCGTCTTCCCCGCCCAGCAAGAACACGCGCGAGCCGCTGAGCGCCGGGTCCGCCATCAAGGCCGGGACCAGGTCGGCCCCCGCCACGCGCGCAGGCATCTCGGCGCCAAGCAATCTCGCCAGCCAGACGACCGGCGCGCCGTCCGCCAGGTTGAGGTCGCTGCGGTGAAAGATGCGGCGAATCTCAGGATCGCGCTGCGCGCGAACCACGAAGTCCAGGTTGATGGTCGAAACCTGGAACGGCCTGCCGCCGCGGACCGCCTCCCGCAGGCGCTC
Organism: Candidatus Dormiibacterota bacterium; assembly: GCA_046727235.1. Taxonomy (GTDB): domain Bacteria; phylum Chloroflexota; class Dormibacteria; order Dormibacterales; family Dormibacteraceae; genus 40CM-4-65-16. The sequence goes on along the minus strand of JBKPCF010000023.1, from coordinate 1,729 downwards.
AAGCGCGCCCGCCATGTCGACGGTGTCGATTGGCACCCCAGCGATCTCCAGCCGCCTCGCGGCAGGCGCCGCGCGGTCGGACCGATCCCACCGGTCCGGGTCGAATCCCCGGGCCAGACGGAGATACGTTGCCAGCTTGAACAGCAGGTAGCGTGGCGCGCCGCGGATGACGCGGAGCGCGATGCCCGGAGTACCCGCCGCGCGGAGACCGATGATCACGAAGAGCGGGATGGCCGCGGTCGCGACGAGCCACGGAACGAGGCTCCACGCGGGGACCAGGTGCATCGCGGCTGCCAGCGCGCTGATGCACGTTCCGGCGATGGTCGCGATCGCGAGCAGTCCCAGGGGAGGCGTCGCGAGGTCCAGCGCCGCGTCGAAGAGTCCGGCGGCGACCAGCCGGGCCAGCGAGTGGCGAACGACGTTGAAGCGCCCCCCCTCCCACCGCAGCCGCTGGCGGGCGACCCCGGCGCGAGTTGCGGGCCCGGGACCTGAGACGACGGCACCCGCGGCAAAGCGCGGCTTGATCCCACCCAGCCGCAGGCGGATCGAGTACTCGAGGTCCTCGACGCCGCTGAAGGCGTTCCATCGATACCGCTCCAGGACTGAGCGGCTGAACAGCATCCCGTTGCCGACCAGGTTGACGGCGAGTCCCAGCCGGGTCCGACCGGCGAAACGCACGCCGTGGAAGAGCGCGAAACCGGCCGCCACCATCTCCGAACCCGGGGACTTCTGGTCGCGCAGCAGCCGGTAGTCGCCCTGGACGACAGGGTACCCCGCGGCGAGCTCCCGCTCGAGGGAGGCGAGCATCTCCGGGTCGGCAATCGAATCGGCGTCAACCACCACGACCGCGTCCAGCCTCCGACCCTCTGCCAGAACCCGGTCGATGGCCCAACGCAGGGCCTGGCCCTTGCCGCGGGCGTCCGGCGCGGTGCGAACCATCACCTCCGCTCCAGCTCGCGTGGCGCGCTTTGCGGTCTCGTCGGTGCAGTTGTCCGCGATCACGACGACCCTGAAGAAGTCCCGCGGGTACGTTTGCTTCAGGAGCGACGTGACGCACCTCGCGACCAGGCGCTCCTCGTCGTGGGCAGGCACCAGGACCACAAGTCGATTGCCGGTCGCGATGACGTGGCTCGATCCACGGTATCCGATGGCGGCCACGGCCAGGGTCAGCAGATAGCACGCGAACCCCGCGAACGCCGTGCCTCCCAGAGCGAGAAATGCGCCGAGGATCGAGGCCACGGTCAGGAGGCCACGGACCAGGCGAGCTCAGCGCCGGCCGGAGGCGTCCACGTCTTTTCGGCCTCGCCGAGGAGGAGCGAGTTGACGACCTCGACGCCCTGCATCACCGAGTGATCCATGTTGCTGATCTCGTAACGCCAGGCCCCGAAGCGACCCCGCGAATAGATGTTGTGGCTGAGCAGGTACGGCTGGATGACGCCTAGCGCGGCATCGCGCGTGAGGGTTGGGACGGGATAGAAGTAGTCGACCTCATGCGTGTGCGTGCTCACGATCCGCTCTCGATCCGAGGGTTGGATGAGCTTGCTGCTGACGAGCCCATTCACCACGCGGTCGACGATCGTCGAGCGGTCCTCGTGCTTGTAGTCCGAGTACGAGGTCTCGGTCAGCAGCAGGAAGTGTCCTTCCGGGGCCATGTTCGGCGAGTAGTTGGAGAGGTAGGTCATCCGGTAGAAAGGCGTGTCCGGCTCCGGGAAGTAGGTCCAGCACTTGT
>JBKPCF010000022.1:0-18513 GCA_046727235.1 Candidatus Dormiibacterota bacterium | reverse complement strand
GAGGACGTGCACGAGCCGTACCTCATCCAGATCGGGTTCCTCGCCCGGACCGCTCGCGGCCGGGTGGCCACCGAGCTTGCTTATCGGCACCTGCGCCTCGCGCCGCCCAGCCCCGCGACCGAGCAAACCCGCCTGCTCTGAGGCGCGATCGCGGCGCCGGTACGTACCGTTCCAACTCGGATGTTTAATTGGGGGATGGCGGACGTGGGGCGCTTGCTCCTCGTATTCGGGGTGCTACTCGTCTTGATCGGTGGCGCGCTGATGCTGTTCGGCCGCTTCCATCTGCCGGGTGATTTCACGTTCCGGAGCGGGAACGTGACCGTCTACATCCCCCTGGCGACGAGCATCGTCATCTCGATCGTGGCGACGATCGTCCTCAACCTGGTCTTCCGGCAGCGATGACCGCCGCGAACCCACGCCTGAAAGCGCCACCCTTCGCATCGGTAGACTGATTCGCCGCCTATGCAGCTAGTCCTCAGCTGGCCAATACGACTTGCCGTCCTGGCCATCCTGCTGTTCTCGCTGTTCGTCGACGGCGCAGGCTACGTGTACCGCATCGCCAACCACCTGCCCCTGACCGGCAACGTCCAGGGCCTGCCGCCAAGCTTCGGGGGCTGGCAGCTCTACTTCCACCGCGGCCTCGACCTCGCGGGCGGAACCCACATCGACTACGAGCTGACGAACTTCCCAGCAGGCCAGAGCCGCCCGGACGTGCAGCAACGCACGATCGCGGTGATCAACAAGCGCGTCAACGCCCTGGGCGTGAGCGAGCCTGAGATCCGTGGCGCCGGCTCCAACTACGACCGCATCACGGTCGACCTGGCCGGCGTGAACGCGGCGCAGGCGCAGAAGACGATCGGCGCAGTTTCAAAGCTCGTCTACACGAAGTGGGTGAAGGACGACAAGGTGACGAATGGTCCCGAGCCCGGATACAAACCTGCGCTGACCGGGCTCACCGGCGATGACATCTCGAGCGCGACTGCCACGATCGACCCGACCGGGACATCCTGGGTGGTCAACATCACTTTCACCTCGAGCGGCGCGTCGAAGTTCGACCAGCTCACGCGCGACAACGTGGCCGCGTGTCCCGGCGACACGGCCACGAGCCAGACCGCCAACTGCCCCCAGCGGCACCTCGCGATCTGGCTCGACCTGACCCAGAAGGACCTCGACAGCTGGGAAGACAGCTCCTACGTCGCCAAGGTGTCGTCGCCCTATGACTCGGCCTGCCTCGCCGCGCAGACGCCGGACACCGTTTGCGGAAAGTTCCTCACCGACCCCATCACCAGGGAGGAGATCGCGGGCGGCCAGGCCCAGATCAGCGGCTCGTTCACGCAGCAGAGCGCGAACGATCTTGCCACCGGGATCAACTCAGGCTCGCTGCCCGTCGACCTGGTGGCGCTGGACGTGACCCAGGTCAGCGCGACCCTCGGCGCTCAGTCCGTGAAGCTCAGCCTGGCGGCCGGCCTGCTCGGGCTGGCGATCGTGGTGCTGTTCATGATCGTCTACTACCGCATCCCCGGCCTGCTCGCGAGCCTGGCCCTGCTGTTCTACGCGGGCGCGGTGCTGGCGGTGTTCAAGGTAGTGCCCGTCACGCTGACCCTGGCCGGCATCACCGGGTTCATCCTCTCGGTGGGCATGGCCGTCGACGCCAACGTGCTGATCTTCGAACGCTTCAAAGAAGAGGTACGCGCGGGGCGGACGATCACGGCCGCGGTCGACGCCGCCGTGCGTCGCGCGTGGCCTGCCATTCGCGACTCGAACACGTCGACGCTCATCACCTGCGTCATCCTCGGCTTTATCGGCCCCTCTGCAGTGCAGGGCTTCGCCAAGACGCTGGCCATCGGCGTCGTGTTCAGCCTGATCTCATCGATCATCGTCACCCACAACCTGCTTGCGATCGTCCTTGCGTCGGGCAGTTTCAGGCGCCAGACGCTGCTTGGAGTGGATCGTGCCCGAGCTGTCTGACGTAGAGGCCGAGGAGCAGGGCGCCGACGTCGCTTCCGCCGACGGCAAGGCGAAAGCCGAGGCCGCGGCAGAGCCCGAACCAACCCCGGTTCGCGAACCCCGGGTCCGCAAGCTCAACGTAGTCGGGCGCCGCAACCTTTTCTTCGCGTTCTCGCTTCTGATCATCATCCCGGGCATCTTGTCGATGTGGCGGAACGGATTCCTGCTCGGAATCGACTTCGCCGGAGGCACTGAGTTCACCGTCTCTTTCGCCAACCATCCCTCGACCGCGCAGATCCAGGGCGCGGTGGATGGACAGAACCTCAACGGATCTGTCATCGAGACGTCCGGAGGGGGCTACATCATTCGCTATCCGCCTCTGAACGCCGCATCGCAGACGTCGGTCGAGAACGACCTCCAGAACCGGCTCGGTCCGATGAACGTGCAGCAGATCCTCGAGGTTGGCGGCACGATCGCGGGCGAGACGATCGAGTTCTCGCTGCTCGCGGTGGGGTTGGCCTCGGCAGCCATTCTTGCCCTGCTCGCGATTCGCTTCCGCAACGTGCCGGGCGGATGGCGCGCGGGCTTTCAGTTCGGCGGTTCGGCGCTGCTCGCGCTGCTGCACGACGTGTTCGTGCTGGCGGGAATCTTCTCGATCCTCGGCAAGGTTTTCGATCTGCGCATCGGAGAGATCGACGCCTTTTTTGTCACCGCGGTGCTGACCGTGGTCGGCTTCTCCGTGCACGACACGATCGTCGTCTTCGACCGAATTCGCGAGAACCTTCGCGTGAGCCAACGACTCTCGTTCGAGCAGGTCGTGAACCTCAGCATCATGCAGACCGCCGCCCGGTCGATCATCACGAGCTTCACGGTCGTCCTGGTCCTGGGCGCCATCTTCATCGCGGGTGGAGAGACGCTGCGTGGCCTGTCGCTGGCCCTTTTGATCGGGATCGTGTCGGGCACCTACAGCTCGATCTTCAACGCGGCGCCGCTGCTCGTCGTCTGGCGGAGATTGCAGCCCCTGCGCTGAGCGGGGATGGTCGACCCTGGGGCCGCCAAACGCACATATCGAGACGGTGCGGTAAGGTAGGTCAGGACTGCGGACATGCCGACCTGGCCTATATCGTCGATCAAAGAGCTGCTCGAGCCGACGCTCAACCACATGGGGTATGAGCTGTACGCCATCGACCAGTCAGGTCAGTCAGGACGCACGCTTCGCATCTCCATCGACCACAACGATCCGATCACGATCGCGGACTGCGAGCGTGTCAGCAAGGTGGCCGGTCCGCTCCTCGACCACAGCCACCTCATCGCCGGACCATACGAGCTGGAGGTGTCCTCCCCGGGAGCCGAGCGGCCGCTTCGCGCCCATCGCGACTACGAACGGTTCAACGGCAAACGGGTGAACGTCCGCTACCGGAGCGGGGAGTCGGATGCGGTCGTGGAAGGCCAGCTCGTCGCGGTGGACACGGCCGGCATCGCCGTCCAGGCCCCCGGTGCCCGGGGACGCGCGCCGGTGATCATCCACATTGCTTGGGAAGACGTTGTCACGGGCAGGCTCGCGGTCGCAATCTGAGGCTCCAACCGAGGCGCCTTCGGCGGTCCTCGCCGAAGCGCTGAGCGCACTCTGCGCCGAGCTCGGCATCCCCTTCGAGGAGATGCTCCACACGGTCGAAGGAGCCCTGGCGGTGGCGTACAAGCGCGCGTTCAACCCCGACGGCGAAGTCATGGTGAAGCTCGACACGAAGACCGGCGCGCTCGATGTCCGGAGCCGCGTGATCCGCCTGGACGGCACCGTCGTCACCACCGAGCTGCCCTCCGAAGCCTTCAAGCGCATGGCCGCGCAGACGGCCAAGCACGCGGTCCTGCGCCACATCCACGACCTCGAACGGGACAAGGTCCTGCGCGATGTCGCGGAGCACAAGGGCGAGCTTGCCACCGGTGTCGTCGACCGCATCGAGTCAGGGATCGTGTACGTCGACCTTGGGCGGGCCGAAGGGGTGATGCCCCCGGAGGAGCAGATCCCGGGCGAGCAGCTCATGCCCGGGCGTCCGGTCCTGGTGGTGATCCTCGACACCCAGCACAACCGCAAGCAAGCCCAGGTTCGCGTCTCGCGCGGCGCACGCGCTTTCGTCCATCGCCTACTCGAGGCCGAGGTGCCCGAGATCAAGGCGGGCACCGTTCAGATTCGGGCGATCGCTCGTGAACCGGGCTTGCGCACGAAGATTGCCGTTTCTTCGAGCCAGCCGGGGCTCGACCCTGTTGGCGCCTGCGTCGGTCCGAAAGGCGTGCGCCATCGAGCGGTCCTCAGCGAGCTTTCGAACGAGCACGTCGACATCGTCCCGTGGTCGGAAGATCCCGAGGCGTTCGTCGCCGCGGCGCTCGGTCCGGCGAAGGCGGAGAAGGTGACGATCGATCGCGTCACGCGCACGGCGACGGTGCTCGTTCCCCGCGGGCAGCTCTCGCTGGCGATCGGCCGCGACGGCCAGAACGCCCGCCTGGCCGCCAAGCTCACGGGCTACCGGATCGACATCAAGCCGAGCGATGGGGACGGGCAACCTGCGGAACCCGGTTAGGACCTGCGTCGCGTGCCGGCTGGAGGCCGGCAAGCGCGACCTGGTCCGGCTGGTGCGGCGGCCCGACGGCACAATCGAGGTGGACCGGACCGGTCGCATGGCCGGTCGAGGCGCCTATTTACACCCCATCGCGGACTGCGTGGAGGTGGCCCGCAAGCGCCGTGCGATCGAGCGAGCCCTGGGCGCGCCGGTCCGGCCCGAGACCTGGGCCGAGGTTTCGAATTTGTCCTGACCGGCATAATCAATAGTCCGGCATGAAGGCACACGAGCTCGCGCGTGAACTTGGAATCAGCCAGAAAGAGCTGCTGAACTTCCTTCAGCAGCACGATCGGCGGCGGTCGCACAACCCGTCTGCCCCCCTGGCGCAGACCGTGATCGATGCTGCCCGCTCGGCCTTTAAGCCCGCCACCGTAACCAAGATCGAGACCAACGGCGAGCGTCGCGTGGTCTTGCCACCGAGCCTTTCCGTCAAGGACCTGGGGGACAAGCTCGGCGTCAGCCCGGTCGAAGTGATCAAGAAGCTGATGGCTTCGAAGATCCTCGCCACGATCAACCAGGTCATCGACTTCGCCACCGCTGAGATCGTGGCCGACGAGTTCGGCTACACCGTCGAGCCCGTCGCCAGCGAGGACGTGGTGGCGGTCGAGTCCGCCGCGGGCGAGGGCGACGTCATAACGACCTCTCGTGAGGAGCTTTTCTCGGTTGCCAACGAAGACCCCGCCAAGCTCAAGCCCCGCCCGCCAATCGTGACCGTGCTTGGCCACGTCGACCACGGCAAGACGTCGATCCTCGACGCGATCCGCCAGACCCACGTCGCGGCGGGAGAGGCGGGAGGCATCACGCAGCGGATCGGCGCGTACAAGATCCAGACCGCAGACGGGCATCCGGTCGTCTTCATCGACACGCCGGGCCACGAGGCGTTCACCGCGATGCGAGCTCGAGGCGCCCAGGTGACCGACCTGGTCGTCCTGGTCGTCGCGGCGGACGACGGCGTGATGCCCCAGACGATCGAGGCGATCCACCACGCGAGGGCGGCGAAGGTGCCGATCATCGTCGCCATCAACAAGATCGACAAGGACAACGCCAACGTCGACCGGGTCCACCAGCAGCTGGCCGAGCAGGGAATCGTCACCCGCCATTACGGCGGCGAGCACGAGTGCGTGCACCTCAGCGCCAAGACCGGAAAGGGGATCGACGACCTGCTCACGACCATCGTCCTCTCGTCGGACATCCTCGAGTTGAAGGCGAACCCCGACCGCAACGCGATCGGGACGATCGTCGACGCCCACCTCGAGCGCGGTCGCGGTCCGGTGGCGACGGTGCTCGTCCAGGCAGGCACCCTCAAGGTCGGCGACGACTTCGTCTGCGGGCACATCTACGGCCGCGTTCGCGCCCTCGCCGACGACCGCGGTCGCAGCGTCACGGAGGCCGGGCCGGCCACCCCCGTTGTGGTCTCCGGCATGAGTGAGGTCCCCCAGGCCGGCGACATCTTCCAGGTAGTCGGATCCGAAAAGGTCGCGCGCCAGATCGCGCTGACAAAGCTCGGGGAGAAGCGCGCTCAGGAGGCGGCTCGAGACGTGACGCCGAGGATCACGCTCGAAGACCTGGCCCGGCGCGCCAAGGAAGGCGAGGTCAAGGAGCTCAGCCTGGTGGTCAAGGCCGACGCGCAGGGCACGCTCGAAGCGGTGCTGGCGGCGCTGCAGAAGATCGAAGACCCGGTGGTTGCGATCAAGATCGTCGGTCAGGGCGTCGGGGCCGTGAGCGACTCCGACCTGCTGCTCGCCGGCGTTTCGAGCGCGATCATCGTCTGCTTCAACCTCAAGCCGACGCCGGCCAGCACGGCAGCCGCAGAGCGAGCGAAGGTCGAGGTTCGCTATTACGACGTCATCTACAAGCTGACCGAGGACGTGGAGCGCGCGGCCAAGGGCCTGCGCGAGCCCACGTACCGCCAGATTCGCGAGGGCAGGGTCGAGGTCATCACCCCGATCAAGATTCCGCGCATCGGCGTCATCGCCGGAAGCCGCGTGCTGGAGGGCAAAGTCAGCCGTGGAGGCTGGGTCAAGCTTTTCCGAGGCCGAGAGCAGCTCTTCGAAGGCCGGATCAGCTCCCTCAAGCACTTCAAGGAGGATGTGCGCGAGATGCCGGCCGGGCAGGAGTGCGGCATCGGGCTCGAGGGTTGGGAAGCGTTCCAGCCTGGTGACACGATGGAGACGTACCGACTCGAGCGGGAAGAAATCTAAGCGAGCGTGAGCTCGCTTAGTCCCCGTGAAACCGGAGCGTTCGGCGAGATTTCGCGGGGACTCCAATTTCAAATAAAGGCGGTGGTCGAGATGACCAGCTACCGCGCGGATCAAGTCGGGGAGCAGGTGCGCGAGGAGATCATGTCCATCATCCGGCGTGATCTCAAGGATCCACGCATCGGGTTCGTGAGCATCACCGCGGTGCGAATGTCGGCCGACCTGCGCCAGGCGCGCGTTCGCGTTTCCGTCCTGGGCAACCGGGACGAGCAGAAAGCGTCGATCAAGGGTCTTGTCTCAGCCAAGGGCGTGATCCGCCACGAGCTGGGGCGGCGCCTGCAAAACCTGAAGTTCTCGCCCGAGCTGCGCTTCGAGCTCGACCCGTCGATCGAATACAGCGTCCACATCTCCGAGCTGCTGAAGGAAGTCCTGCCCCATGGTGTCTCGGAAGAGGAGGAACCAACGCCATAGCGACCGCGACCCGGGACAAGCCTCACCTCTACGAGGAGATCAAGGACCTCATTCACGCCAACCAGGAGATCCTGATCTTCGGTCACAAAGACGCCGACGGAGACACGCTCGGATGCAGCCTCGCGTTTGCAGAGGCTCTGCGCTCGCAGGGCAAGGACGTCTGGGTCCTGGTGCCGCCGCCGCTGCCGCCCATGTACGAGTTCCTGCCCGGCATCGACGACATCCAGGCCGAGCCGCCGCACGGCGTCGACCCGCAGCTCGTGTTCTTCTTCGACTCCGGCAACCTCGAGCGCTCGGGCGGCGCGGTCAGGCGCATCGCCTCACACGCGACGATCATCAACGTCGACCACCATCCGTCGAACACGAGGTTCGGCGACATCAACGTCATCGATCCCGACGCGGCCGCCGTGGGCCAGATGGTGATCGAGATGCTCGACGCATTCGGGTACCCGATCACACCGAGCATCGCCACCAACCTGTACGTCGCCCTGCTCACCGACACCGGCGGTTTTCGACACGAGAACACGACGCCGCGAGCACTCGACGATGCGGCGCGACTCGCCCGCCTCGGCGCCGATCCCGGACACATCGCGACGCAGGTCTACAAGATGCGGCCCGAGACGACGCTCAAGCTCAGCGGCCTTGCCCTTGCCACCATGCGGGTGGAGCTTGACGGCCGGCTGGCCTGGGCCAAGGTGACACGACGGATGCTGAAAGAGGCCAATGCCGTCATGGCGGAATCGGAGGGCATCATCGACACGCTCAACAGCATCGCCGGGCTCGAGCTCGCGATCCTGTTCAAGGAAGTGAGCGGTGACCTCACCAAGATCAGCGTCCGCAGCCGCGGTGCGGTCGACGCCGCCGCGCTGTGCGCCTCGTTCGGAGGTGGCGGACACATCCGCGCCGCGGGTGCAGAGATCGAACGACCGATGGACGAGTCCGTGAAGATCGTGCTTGCGGCTGCCAAGGAGGCCATCCTTGCCGCCTCGGCGCAACACTGAAGGTCCGCGTTTCGATAGCGGCGTCCTGAACGTCGACAAGGCCGCGGGCGAGACCTCATTTTCGGTGGTGCACCGATTACGCCTCCTGACCGGAGCGCACCGGGTCGGCCACGCCGGCACGCTGGACCCACTCGCCACCGGCGTGCTCCCGGTCATGTTCGAGTCCGCCACCCGCCTGGCCGAGTTCGCCCTCAAGCTGCCCAAGACGTACGTGGCCGACATCAGGCTCGGCAGCGTCACGGCGACAGATGACGCCGAGGGCGAGCCTGAGCCGGCCGGCGACCCGAGCTCGATCTCGCCGGCTGACGTCGAGGTCGCGCTGACCGAGTTTGTCGGCCGGATCCAGCAGCGCCCGCCCGCGTTCTCGGCGGTCAAGGTCGATGGCAAGCGCTCGTACAGCCTGGCAAGAGGTGGCGAACGCGAGCGCCCGGCACCGCGCGAGGTGGAGGTTTACGCGATCACCTTGCTCGAATTTCAACCGGGGCCGCACGCCACGGCGAGGGTTGAGGTCCGCTGCGGGAGCGGGACGTACCTGCGCTCGATTGCGCGGGATCTCGGCGAGCGGTTGGGCGTCGGAGGCTATCTCGGATCACTCGTCCGCACGGCCTACGGGCCGCTCACCTCGGAGGGCGCGGTAGCGATTGCCGAGCTCACCACGGCCGAGGCGGTCAGGGACTGGCTGCTTCCGGCGGAGGTCATACTGCCGGACATGGAGCGGGTCAGGCTCAACGTCGAGCAGGAGACCCAGGTGCGGCAGGGCCGCGCCGTGCGCGTCGTTCCGGAACCCGGACCCGGCCTCGTGAGAGCCCACGACGCCGAGGGCCGGCTCGTCGCGCTCGGCCACACCGATCCGCTGCGCAGGACGTTCGTGCCGGAAAAAGTGCTGAGTTGAGGTATGGGGTGCTGAGCTGAACGTCCATCTCGGACTGCCGCCCAGTCCGATCGGTGGGGTGGCGCTGACCGTCGGAAGCTTCGACGGACTGCACCTGGGCCACCTCGACGTCATCGGCCACACGACCCGCGCCGCCACCGAGGTGGATGGGGCATCCGCTCTCATCACGTTTGAGCCCCACCCACGCTGTGTGCTCGACCCCGCCAACTGCCCATCCTCGATCACCACGCTCCAGGAGAAGCTCGCCTTGATCGACAGTGCGGGGATCGAACACGGGATCGTGCTCCGATTCGACCGCGAGCTGTCGCAGCTGTCGCCTCAAGAGTTCCTCGACCGCCTGGCCGCGGCAATGGACATCCGCCGCTGGGTGATCGGCTTCGACTTCGCGTTCGGCCGCGGTCGCACGGGGAACGGCGACTGGCTGCGCGGCCACGGACATGACGTCGAGGTAGTTCCTCCGTTCAAGATCGACGGCCGCGAGCTGCACAGCTCAGAGATTCGAAGGCTCGTCACAAGCGGCGCGGTCGACGAGGCCAACAAGCTGCTCGGGCGCGAATACTCGATGTCAGGTCCAGTCGAGGCCGGAGACCAGGTGGGCCGGAGGCTCGGCTTCCCGACCGCAAACATCGGCATCGAGCCGAACAAGCTGGTTCCAGCGCTGGGCGCCTACGCGGGACGGGTGCGCGCGCCGGAAGGGGATTTCGTCGCCGCGCTCTCGGTCGGGTACCGTCCGACGTTCGGAGGCACGCAGCTCCGGGTCGAGGCGTTCCTTCTCGATTTCGAGGGCGACCTGTACCAGCAGCGCCTCGAGCTGAGCTTCATCCGCTACTTGCATCCGGACATCAAGTTCGCGTCGCCCGACGAGCTGGTCCGGCAGCTCAAGCAAGACGTCGCCGACACCCGTCGCATCGTGGATCGTTGACCAGAGTCCTCGTCATCGGCGGAGGCATCGCCGGCTACTGCAGCGCACTCGCGGCGCGCCGCGACCGCGCGGACGTCAGCGTCATTGCGCGCGCTCCGGGTGCGACTGCGCTCTACGCGGGCGGAATGGAGATAGTCGACGACATCGATTCGATCCTCGGCTCACCTCATCACCCGCTCGCGAGGCTCGGCATGGATGTCGTCGGCCTTGCGACCGAGCTCGACGCCGCTGTCTCGTCACTCCAGCTTGCGCTCGGCAAGGAAGGCCTCAAGTTCGAGGGCAGCTGGCGAATGCGTGGGCTGTACTCCGACATCCACGGCCTCGCCCGGCCGGCGAACATCGTCCCCGAGTCCGTGGCGCCAGGCGAGCTCGGAGCGCTGAGCGGCAAGCGTGTCGCCGTCATCGGGGTGCCACAGGTTGGCGACTACGACGCCGGGTCCACCGCGCAGGCGCTGAAGGAGATCCACGGCATCCAGGCTTTCGCCGAAGACGTGACGATCGCGGACCTCCCGTCCGGCGCCGCCCTCACCGACCTCTACGGGCGCCGCGCGCCGTCGCCTCGAGCTCGCGGGGCCGCGATTGCCTACCCGCCCGGCTTCACCAACCTGCCGGCCGAAGGATTCGAGCTCCTCGCCTCGCCGCCGTCGCCGCATGGATGGCGACTCCAGCAGGCGATCTCGCTGGGTGTAGTCGCGGGCGAGATCACGTCCTTCGAGACGTCGGGAAGCCGGATCACGGCGGCACGGGGCGCCGGCAAGACCTACCGCGCTGACGCGTTCGTGCTGGCCACCGGGCGCCACATCGGTGGCGGGCTGCGCGCAGGTCGGGCGACGACCGAGCCGCTCCTCAGGCTTGGCGTGTTTCACGATGGCGAGCCGGCCGCGGCCATGGGCACCCGGCTTCACCATCTCAAATATCTCGACGCCGCCGAGGAGATGCGCCTCGGCCTGATGACCGACAAGCGGCTGCGCCCGGTCGGTGAAGACGGAGAGGTTCCCTACGCCAACCTGTACGCCGCCGGCGCCGTCCTCGGCGGCTACGACTACAGCGGCCCCTGCGGCTTCGGGGTCCCGATCCTCACCGGTTGGCTTGCCGGCCGCAACGCGGCCAGGGAAACATGAGGGCCGAGCTCGAGAAGCTGCTCGGCGCCACCGCCGTGGACGAGCGGCCCGTGCGCGACCTGTGGCCGCTGCTGATCATTGAAGAGCGCGCGGGGGCGGTGCGGGACAGGGTGGTCGTGGCTCGCCCTGCCGACAGGGCGCAGCTTTCCGCGCTTCTCGCGTGGGCTTCGGCGCGGAAGGTCGCCGTCACGCCGATGGGCGGCGCGACCGGGATGTGCGGCGCGCTGTCGCCGGCGGCCGGCGAGCTCGTGGTCGACATGGGTGGGTTTGACCGCGTCCTTGCTGTCGACGAGACCAACCTGGTCTGCCATTGCGAGGCGGGCGTCAACGGCTACGCGCTGGAGCAGCAGCTCAACGCCAGGGGCATGACGCTGGGCCACTATCCGAGCTCGCTGCCCGGCACCACGATCGGCGGCCTCATCGCAACGCGGTCGTCGGGCCAGGAGTCGAGCTACTTCGGAAACATCGAAGACATGGTGCTGGGGCTTGGCGTGGTCCTACCTGACGGAACCTACGCGGCGCCGCGCCCGGGTCCTCGGTCGGCCCTCGGCCCGGCGCTGCACGAGCTGTGGGTGGGAGCGGAAGGTGGGCTCGGCATCGTAGTCGAGGCAGTTTTGCGCGTGCACCATCTGCCCGAGAGGACGATCGGAAAGGGTTACGCCTTCCCCGACGTCGAAGCAGGTCTCGAATGCATGCGATCGATCGTCCAGGCCGGCGTGAAACCGTTCGTCATGCGCCTTTATGACGCGGAGGACACAGTGTTCAATCGCTACGCGCTGGAGCCTGGCGAGTGCGTCCTCGTCGTGGCGGTCGCGGGCCTGAGCGACGTGGCGGAGGCCCAAGCGGTCGCGGTCAAGCGATTCGCGGGCCAGGGTCGCGAGCTGGGTGAGCAGCCGTGGGAACGCTGGCAGCGACATCGCTTCGACATCTCGGCCGACCTGCTCAAGACGTTTCTCGAGCCGGCCGGTTCGTTCCTCGATGTGATCGAGGTCGCGGCCCTGTGGACGGTTCTGCCGGCGCTTCACGCGCGGGTCAAGGCCGCAATAGCCATCGGCCCCGTCGCGTTATGCCACTTCAGTCATGCGTACGAGCAGGGCTGCTGCGCGTACTTCACGTTCGGCGGCTCGGGAGAGGATGAAGAGGCGGCCCGCATGGCGTATGGTCGCGCCTGGGAAGGCGCAATGACGGCGGCCCTCGAGCTTGGCGCAACGATCACGCATCACCACGGTGTGGGCCGGGCACGGGCGAGGTGGGTCGCTGACGAGCTGGGAGGCTGGATGCGCGTGTGGCGAGCGGTAAAAGAGGGAATCGATCCTGAAGGAATCATGAACCCGCGTGCTGTAGGAGGCTCCCAATAGGCGCCCGGCCCGGGGCGGCGATCCTCTTCGTCGTCAACCCCGCATCGGGCGCGGGGAAGGCAGGGCGCGAGTGGGCGTTCGTCGAGTCGTGGCTGCCTTCCAGCGGCTTGCCGTACGAGGTCAAGTTCACCACGCGGCCGGGCGACGCCACCGAGATCACCCAGCAGGCGGTGCGCGAGTCGCGGCCCGTCGTGGTGGCGGTGGGCGGCGACGGCACGCTGAACGAGGTCGTCAACGGCTTCTTCCGCAACGGGGCGCCGCTGCCCACGAGCAGCAAGATGGCAATGGTTCCGCTCGGGACCGGGGGTGACTTCCGGCGCACGTTGCGCATCCCCAACGATCCGAGGCAAGCGGTTGAAGTGCTGCGTACGGGCATGGTGCGGCGCCTCGACGCCGGTTGTGTGACCTTCACGACCGCTGACGGCGCAACCGCGGTGCGTCATTTCATCAACATCGCGGATGCGGGGCTCGGTGGAGACGTCGTATACCTGGTCGGGAACGGGACCAGGAAATTCGGCAGCGCCGCGTACACGATCGGCGGCTTGCGTGCCCTTATGAGATTCAAGAACAAGCCGATGTCGATCAACGTCGACGGCGTCACCCACGACCTCCCGAAGGCGCAGCAGATCGTCATCGCCAACTGTCAGTTCTTCGGTGGCGGCATGCAGATGGCGCCGTCCGCATCTCCTACCGATGGCGTGTTCGACGTGATCCTGATCAAGAACGCGGGCAAGATCGAGACGATCCGCGGGATGAGCGACATTCGCAGCGGGCGACATCTGGACCAGACGAACCCCAAAATGGAGCTCATGTACGGCAAGCGCATCTCGGTCTCGTCGCCGGAAAAGGTGCGAATCGACATCGATGGCGAAGCGGTCGGTTTTCTCCCAGCCCTCTTCGAGATCCAGCCCGGCGCGATCGAGTTCATAACTCCACGTTGACCGTCGGGGTCATCGCGACCCCGCATCACCTCGCGTCGGAGGTCGGGGCTCAGATCCTGCGTGATGGCGGCAACGCCATCGACGCCGCGATTGCGGCGGATGCCGTGCTCTGCGTCGTGTATCCGCACATGACCTCGGTCTGCGGTGACCTGATGGCGATCATCTGGCCCGCGGGCGAGTCTGCTCCGGTCGGTTTGATCGGCGCGGGACGTTCAGGCGAGCTGGCGACCATCGAGGCGGTGCGTGCGCAAGGTCACAACACGATGCCGGAGCGGGGGATCCTGTCCGTCACGGTGCCAGGCACGGTCGAGGCATGGGGACGTTTGCTCGAGCGGTTCGGCAGCGTCGGACTGGGCGCGGTCCTGGAACCCGCCGCCGCATTCGCCGAGGGCGGATACCTGATCACACCTGACCTTTCCGAGCACTTGAAGCGTGCAGCCGACTGGCTTGGACGCGAGCGTTCGGCGTACGCGCTGTACCCGCCGATGGAGGCCGGGATGTTGCTTCGCAACCCTGACCTCGCCTCGACCTTGCGCGACATCGCCCGCCACGGGATCAACGGCTTCTATAGGGGCGAGATCGGCGCGGCGCTCGTGGCCGCGATCAACCAGCGCGACGGGCTGATCACGCGTCAGGACCTCGGCCTGCACCGCTCGCAGTGGGTGGAGCCGGTCGTTTTCGCCTACCGAGACGTGGTCGTCTACGAGCTGCCGCCGCCGACGGTGGGCCTGGTGGCGGCCTCGATGGCGTTGCGGCTGGAAGCCGGCCAGGAATTTCGTGCCGCGCGGGACGCGAGCTACGCGCTTCGCGACCGTTACATCACCGACCCTGACTTCGCTGCGGCGCCGGCCGACCTGTTCCTGAACCCGCAGGCCGCGACTGCAGGCGGGGTGGACACCACACCTCGAGCCGGGGACACCATCTATCTCTGCGCGGCCGACGGGCACGGCAACCTGGTCTCGCTGATCCAGAGCGTGGCCTATGACTTCGGCTCGGGCGTCGTGGCCGAAGGAACCGGGATGCTGCTCCAGAATCGCGGCGCGTACTTCAAGCTCGACCCTGACCACGTCAACAGGCTGGAGCCGAAGAAGCGGACGATGCACACCCTGATTCCCGCGATGGCGGCGCGTGGCGGCAGGCCGTGGGCGGCGTTCGGCACGATGGGCGGGGAGCGGCAGCCGCAGCTCCAGGTCCAGGTGCTGCGTCACCTCGTGGACGAAGGGCTTGACCCGGCGGAGGCCGTGGCGCGGCCGCGCAAGGCGATCCTGGTCGACGGCGAGACGCTGGCCGTTGAGGTCGACTATCCGGGCGCCGCGCTGATGGCGAGGGATGACCGCCGGGTGAAGCTCATGCCGCCCCGACACCACACCTTCGGTCACGCGCACGCGCTCGTGGTTGATGGTCCGCGGGCCTGGCGCGCAGGCGCCGATCCGAGGTCGGACGGCTCCGTCGAATACGTCCGCTAGTCAGCGTCGCGTTGGCGGCCGGGTTCAACCCGGCCGCGACACGCGTTGCACGTCATCGCCAGACGTTGCACGTGGAAGGAAACTAAGACAGATTCTTCCGCTACGGGAAGGAGTTAGCGGCCCGAATCCGGCCGGCATTAACCGAGGCCGTGCGTTAGCTGGGATCGGCCGTTGAGGGCCGCGACGTAGAGGGAACCGACGACGGTTCCCTCTACGAATCCCCGTATACTTGCGGGCGAGTTTGGCAGAAGAGAACGAAGTCAAGGGCAAGCTGATCGCGGAATACAGACGCGCCGACAACGACACGGGTTCCCCCGAGGTCCAGGTCGCGCTCTCCACCACGCGAATCCGGGAGCTCACCGAGCACCTGAAGACGCACGCCAAAGACCACCACTCCCGCCGCGGCCTCCTTCTCCTGGTCGGCAAGCAACGGCGGCTGCTCAACTATCTGAGGGACACCGACGTGGAGCGCTACCGCGCCCTCGTCGCCAAGCTCGGGATCAGGAGATAACGCCGGGCGCGCGCAGGGCGCTCAAAAAAACCGGGAGGACCCAGCACGGTAGCGCGGGTCAGCCTCTTAGAAGCTTTCTCTCAGTTCTTTGCGAACTAAGCGGCGGCTGCTAGGAAACTGACCCAACAGGACGCACCGCCGGGTTCCTCCCACATATCTGGAGGTATTGGCGTGGCAGCTGTCACGAAAAACGTAGACGTCGCCGGGCGGCGGATCTCAATCGAGACCGGACGCGTGGCGGAACAGGCAAATGGGGCGGTGGTCATCCGTCAGGGGGATACGGTGGTGCTCAGCACCGCCGTCATGGCCAAGGAGCCGCGAGAGGGAATCGACTTTTTCCCGCTCACGTGCGATTACGAGGAGAAGCTCTACGCGGCCGGCAAGATCCCTGGCGCCTTCATGCGCCGTGAGGGCAGGCCCAGCGAGCAGGCGATCCTGGCGTCGCGGCTGACCGACCGGCCGCTGCGCCCGCTCTTTCCCGACGGGTTCAGGCTCGACGTGCAGGTCATCTCGACGGTGCTCTCGGTCGACCAGGAGAACGACCCGACGATCCTGAGCATCAACGGCGCGTCGACCGCGCTCGTGATCTCGGACATCCCGTTCCAGGGCCCGGTCGGCGCGGTCCGCATGGGCTACCTGGACGGCAAGGTCGTCGTCAACCCGCCGATGTCGCAGATGGGCGAGTCGGAGCTCGACCTGGTCGTGGCCGGCACCGCCGACGCGATCCTGATGGTCGAGGCGGGAGCCAGAGGCGTCACCGAGCAGGTCGTGCTCGATGCGCTCGCGGCCGCGCACGAAGAGATCAAGCGGATCTGCGACGCCCAGCTGGACCTGCAGCGGCAGGTCGGGCTCGAGAAGCGCGAGTGGATTCCGGTCGGCTACCCGGAGCAGATGCAGGAGATCGTGGGCGAGTACCTCGCGCTTCGCCTCGACCAGGTGCTTTACAGCCCCGACAAGGCAGCGCGCGAGAGCGCAGTCGACGACCTCCGCACAAAGACCGTCATCGAGCTCGGCGAGCGCTTCCCTGAGCACGTCGACATCATCGGCAAGCTCTTCGACAAAGCGGTCAAGGACCGCGTACGCCAGCGCGTCGTCGAGGAGGGGATTCGGGTCGACGGTCGAGGCCTCAAGGACGTGCGGTCGATCACCGTGGAGGTCGGCGTGCTGCCGCGAACGCACGGGTCAGGCCTGTTCACGCGCGGCCAGACACAAGCGCTGACCATCGCCACGCTCGGCGCGATGTCCGACCAGCAGAAGCTGGACGGGCTCACGGCCGAGGAGTTCAAGCGCTACATGCACCACTACAACTTCCCGCCGTTCTCGGTCGGGGAGGCGCGGCCGCTGCGCGGTCCGGGCCGTCGCGAGATCGGCCACGGCGCGCTCGCCGAACGGGCGCTGCTCGCCGTCATCCCGTCGGTCGAGGACTGGCCGTACACGATCCGGCTGGTCTCAGAGATCTTGAGCTCGAACGGTTCCACGTCGATGGCTTCCGTGTGTGGATCGACCCTGGCATTGATGGACGCGGGCGTACCCATCAAGTCCCCGGTTGCTGGCATCGCGATGGGGCTGGTGACGCGGGAAGGCCGGTTTGCCGTGCTGACCGACATCCAGGGGGTCGAGGACGCGCTCGGCGACATGGACTTCAAGGTCGCCGGCACGCGCGATGGGATCACCGCCCTGCAGATGGACATCAAGATCAAGGGCCTGACCCACGAGATCATGGCCCAGGCTCTCGAGCAGGCTCGGGAGGCAAGGCTGTTCGTGCTCGACAAGATGCTTTCGGTGCTGCCGAGGCCCCGCAGCGAGATGAGCAGCTTCGCGCCGCGAATCACGACGATCCTGATCAACCCCGACAAGATCCGTGACGTCATCGGCCCGGGAGGCAAGATGATCCGCAAGATCACCGAAGAGACCGGCGCCCAGATCGATGTCGAGGACGACGGTCGCGTCTTCATCGCAGCCGTCGACCAGGAGGCGGGCAAGAGGGCGATCGACTGGATCAAGGGCCTCACTGACGAGGTCGAGGTCGGCAAGATCTACAGGGGCAAGGTCGTGCGGATCATGGCGTTCGGGGCATTCGTCGAGGTTCTCCCCGGCCAGGACGGCCTCGTGCACATATCCAAGCTCACCGACCACCGCGTGGAGCGGGTCGAAGAGGTGTGCAACGTCGGGGACACGATCGTGGTCAAGGCCGTGGAGGTCGACAGCCAGGGCCGGCTCAACCTCAGCCGCCAGGCCGCGATCGAGGAGCTCACCGCAAAGGGACTCCCGATCGATGAGAACATCAACCCCGAGGTGATGGCGGCAGCGCTTGCCTCGCCGGCGCCTTCTCGCGAGGGCGGATTCGGCGGGCGGGGCGGCGGCCGCAACGGCGGAGGCAGGGACAGGCGTCCACGCAGAGACTGATCAAGGTTGCCCTTGCCGGCCACCGAGGCAAGGTCGGCGCGGTCCTTGCGGCTGCCTTTCAGACCGAACCGGGAGTTGAATACGTCGGGGGTGTGACGCGCGGGGACAACCTCGCGTCCTTCCTCCATGAGAAGAGGCCCCAGGCCCTCGTCGACTTCACGCGGCCGGGCGAGGTGATGCACAGCGCCCTTGCCGGCATTGCCGCCGGAGCCTCACCCGTCATCGGCACGACAGGCCTTACGGCGGCGGATGTGGACAAAATCGAGACTGCCTGCAAGGAAAAGGGGATCGGCGGCATCGTTGCACCCAACTTCGCGATCGGGGCGGTGTTGATGATGCATCTTGCCGAGATCGCAGCCCCGCACTTCGACGCGGTCGAGGTGATCGAGATGCACCACGCAGCCAAGCTCGACGCGCCCTCGGGAACCGCCCTCTCGACCGCGCGCCGGCTTGCCGCACGCCGCGGCGAGAAGCCTTTTGCGCACAAGAAGGCAGAGAAGGAGACGCTGCCCGGAACCCGAGGTGGGGAAGAGGGCAACGTCGCCGTGCACAGCGTTCGGCTGCCCGGATTCGTGGCCGACCAGGAGGTCATCTTCGGGCTCCCGGGTCAGACGCTGACGATCGCACACCGGACGACCAGCCGCGAAGCGTACGTACCCGGTGT
>JBKPCF010000021.1:0-14232 GCA_046727235.1 Candidatus Dormiibacterota bacterium | reverse complement strand
CGGCAAGAAGCCGCTTCGTGGATCGCACCCGCGAGCGCTGGTCGCGCGCCTGGTCGACCTGGCCAACTACCGGCAGCAGACCCCGCGCCTCACGCCGCAAACGCTGAAGGAGGCGTTCGACGCCTGCTTCAACCCCGCGCTGGGCAGCCTGGTCGAGGACGACTGGGCGCGGCCGGCCCTCGGTGAGCCCCGGGCGCGCCCTATACCGGGGCCGCCACTCCCTCCAGCCTCCGGCGCAGCCCTTCGATGTCGCCGTACCGCCCGCGCTTGTCGGGCGGCAACAGCTCCGCGATGGCGAGCATGATCCGGTCCGCGGCCTCCCCGTGCGACACGCGTTCGCCGGTCGGCCGTTTCTGGAGGACCACGAACGGCTTGCCGAACCTGACCGTGACCGGGACGCGGCGCGGCCACCACGCCCCCTTCGGCAGGCATTCGCGGGTCCCGGTCAGCGCGACCGGAAGGATCGGGCAGTCCGCCTTCTGAGCGATGAAACCGGCGCCGGGCTCAGGCTCCGACAGGACACCGGCGGCGACGCGCGTGCCCTCGGGAAAGATCACCAGCGCGTGGCCCGCCTTCAGAAGGTCGAACGACCGGCGCAGCGCGGCGCGGTCCGGGGTGTGACGAACGACGGGAAAGGCGTGATACGCCGTGAACAGCCAGCGCTCCCAAGCCTTCTCGAAATACTCGGACTTCGCCATGCTCGAGCTGTCGAGACGCGGCAGGAAAGCGGGGACCATGGGGGGGTCGAGGGTGGCGAAATGGTTCGGGCAGACGATGAGGGGTCCGGTGCGCGGCACGTTTTCGAGTCCATCGACCTTGAACAAGCCGACCAGGTAGACGCGGGTGAGCAACCGCATCAGCCCAAGCAGAAACGCGTAGATCATCTCGCCGCGCGCACGCCCTCGAGGATGCGCTCCACCACCTCATCGACGTCGAGCTGGTCCGTGTCGAGGATCACCGCGTCGTCGGCTGGACGCAGCGGCGCCACCGGTCGCTCAGAGTCGACGCGGTCACGCATCTCGACCTCCTTGCGCATCGCCGCCTCGTCCACGCGCTCGCCCCGGCGCCCGTACTGCGCCGCACGGCGGCGGACCTTCTCTTCGAGGCTCGCGGTCAGAAAGAACTTGCGATCCGCGTCGGGGAACACGACCGTGCCGATGTCACGTCCCGCCATCACGACTCCGCCCGCGCCGATCCGGCGCTGCTGCTCGACCAGGGCTTTGCGCACGCCGGGTATCGCGGAGATCACAGGCAGCGCGTCGGCGTAGTCCGTGTCGTAGATGCCTTCGGTCAGCTCTTCGCCGTCTGCCCACACGCGCTCGCCGTCGATCCGCAACCGGGTTGATTCCGCGAGACGAGTCACCGCGTCCGCATCATGCGGAGAGATCGCCCTTTCGGCGGTAAGCCTCGTGATCGCCCGATACATGAGCCCGCTGTCGATGAATGGAAGTCCGAGCTTGTCCGCAACACGGCGGCCGACGGCGGACTTGCCCGACGCCACGCCGCCGTCGATGGTGATGATCACCGATCGATCACTCTTCGACGAGGCCCGCTGCGCGACGGACCGCAGCCACCTCACGATCGGACAGCACGCGCCAACCGCCCATCTTCAATCGGCCAAGGCGAAGCGGTCCGAACGCGGTCCGCTGCAGGGCCAGGACCTTGCACCCGACCGACTGCAGCATGCGGCGGACCTGCCGGCGCCGACCTTCCCGGATGGTCACTCGCAGCTCGGCGCGGCCGGAGTCGCGAGGGCCCCGCGTTGCTCGCAGGAGTTCGACCTCCGCGGGTTTCGTCAGGCCATCGTCGAGCTCCACACCGCGCCGGAGCGCATTCAGGTCCTTAGGGCTGGGCACGCCGGCGGTCACGACGACGTATTCCTTGGCGACTTTGAAGCGCGGATGGGTCAGGCGGTACGCCACCTCGCCGTCGTCGGTGACCAGGAGCAGGCCCGTGCTATCGGCGTCCAGTCGCCCGACCGGAAACAGTCGATGCCCGAGCAGGCCCTGTTCCCCGATCACGTCGAGCACGGTGGCGCGTGACGCTTCGTCTCTCGAGGTCGTGATCACGCCAAGCGGTTTGTTCAGCATCACGTAGCGGTGGCGCGCCGGCGGCCGGACGGGACGGCCACCGATCGTGACGCGGTCCGTGTCCGGATCGATGAGCGATCCGTCGGCCGGAGGCCGGTCGCCGTTGACCAGAACTGATCCGGAAGCGATGAGCTGATCGGCGGCGCGTCGGCTGGCCACGCCCGCACGCGCGAGATATCGGTTCAGCCGCTCGCTCGTCGGGGTGCCTCCGCGCCGTCGGCTTTTGGCGCCGGGAGATGGTCGAGCGACTCGAGGCCCATCACCTGGAGGAATCGCATCGTCGTGCCGTACAGCTTCGGCTGGCCCGGCCCCGATCCGCGCCCGACTTCGGTGATCAGGTCCCGCAGCTCGAGGTTGCCCAGCACGCTCTCGCAGTTGACGCCGCGGACCTCTTCTATGCGCGCGCGGGCCACCGGCTGCTGATACGCCACTATCGCCAGCGTCTCGTATGCAGCGTGAGAGAGGCGACCGGACACCTCCGGGCGCAACGCCCTGCGCACGGCGCCGGCGAATTCGGGTCGGGTCGCGAGGTGGACCTCGTCGTGGTGCCGCATGAGCATCACGCCATGACCCGCGAGCGTCTCACGCAACTTCTCCAGCGCGCCCTCGAGGCTGTTGCGATCGGCGTCGGTCGCCTGCTGCAGCTCCCGAACCTTGAGCGGGCGATTGGAGCTGAAGAGAATGGCCTCGATGACGGCCGACAGGTCGGTCACGCGGCGGGCTCCCGCAGCTCGACGTGGATGGGGCCGAAGCGTTCTTTCTGGCGAACCCGGATCAAGGAGCGGCGGATCAGCTCGAGCACGGCGACGAATGTCACCACCGCCTCGAGGCGGTCCTCGGACTCGAGGATGAGCTCGACCAGCTCGATCGGTCCCTGGCGAAGCCGTTCGCTGATGAGGTCGAGCTTTTCCTGCAGGGTCCACGTCCGGCCGCGGACCACGACCGGGCGCGGCGGAATTCTCGCCAGGACGCTGTTGAACGCTGCGACCAGGAAGTCGAGGTCGAGTGGCTCCTCCTGCCCCCCTGCCTCGATCGGTCGTGCCGGCGGCGGAAATGCGAAGGATTCTTGCTCGGCGCGCTCGAGCAGCTCACCCGCGATCTCTTTGTAGGCGCGGTATTCCTCCAGTCTCTGGCGCACCTCGTCTTCCCACCCGAGCAGCTCGGTCTCCTCATCGGTCGGGGTCTCTCCGGGCAGCAGGCGCACGGACTTGAGCAGCAGCAGGCGCGCGGCCATCCAGAGGAACTCGGCCATCTCCTCCGGGTCGGGGATCTCGCGCGACGAGAGCTCCGCCAAGTAGGCGTCGGTCACCTTCGAGAGCGAGACCTTGAAGATGTCGACCTCCTCGCGTTCGACGAGGGCAAGGAGCAGCTCGAGTGGACCTTCGAAGACCGGAGTCTTGACGTCTATGACGCGGTAAGGCTACCCCAGGTCACTTCTTTGGAACCAGGGGCCTGCCCCATCCGAGCTTGTCGCCGAGACGACGATAAAAAGTCTCGGGCTCGCTGAAACGAACGAGCTTGAGCCGCTTCTCGTACGGGCCGCAGCGGACGACGTCTCCGGTGGCGACGGCGGTGCCCGGACGGCCTCCGTCGACGGTCATCTCGGCAGGGCCCCGAATGACTTTGAGCGTGATGTGCTGCCCCGACGCGAAGACGATCGGCCGGACCGTCAGCGCGAACGGGCTCATCGGCACCAGGACCAGGTTGCTCAAGGTCGGCTCGAGGATCGGCCCGCCGCTCGCCAGCGCGTAGGCGGTCGAGCCGCTCGCGGTCGCGATGATCGCCCCGTCAGCGTCGATGGTCCCGACCGCCTGGCCGCCGACGTCGATCTCCAACCGCAGCATTCGCGCCTCGCCGGAGTGATCGACGACGACCTCGTTCAACCCGATCACGGTTCCGCCGGCGCTGCCGGACAGGCTCACCTGCAGCATCGTCCGCTCCTCGAGGCGGTACGAGCCGTCGATCGCGCGGGTCAGGCCCAGCTCGAGATCCGCCTCGTCCACCTCCGTGAGGAAACCAAGGCGTCCGAGGTTGACCCCCAGGATCGGTATGTCGCGCGGCGCTGCGAGCCTGGCGCCGGCGAGAAACGTCCCGTCTCCCCCCAGCGTGACGATGAGGCGCGCGCTCGCCATGGCGCTTTCGGTCTCCGGATGGTCGCGCCCGAGCTCGACAGCCTCGACGTTTCGCGCCCTCGCCGCAGCGATCGCTCGGTCGACGACCGACTGCTCGGCGTTAGGTCCGCGCAACAGGAAGACCTTCATGCCCGCATCGGCTCGAGGTGGACGAAGATCTCGCGGTTGCCCTCGGCGCCGGCCACCTCGGACGGAGCCTCCTCGATGAACGCAAATCCGTTTGCCGCGCACCAATCGCGGAATCGGGCGAGGGCGGCATCGACGGCGGCCGGGTTGCGCACGATGCCTCCCTTCCCCACCTCGGAGCGTCCGACCTCGAACTGGGGCTTGAAGAGGACGGCGAATTCGGCAGCGGGCGCCGCTCGGAGGACCGCCGGCAGGACTTTCTCGAGGCTGATGAACGAGACGTCGACCACGACGAGGCTCACCGGCTCGGGAAATGACTCGAGGTCACGGGCGTTGACCCGCTCGATCACGACCACACGCGGGTCCTGGCGGAGCCGCCAGTCCAGGAGCCCCCTGCCCACGTCCAGGGCGTAGACCTTCGCGGCCCCGCGGCGCAGCAGCACGTCCGTGAACCCACCTGTCGAAGCCCCGATGTCCGCGCACACGCGGCCGCCCGGGTCGATCCCAAACCGGTCGAGCGCCGGAGCCAGCTTGAGCGCCCCGCGACTCGCATACCCGGGATCGGAGTCGACGACGATCGCGGCGTCCTCGCTCACGCCGCGCGCCGGGCTGCGGACGGTCTCGCCCGCGACCCGCACCTTGCCGGCGAGGATGAGCGCCTGCGCGCGCTCGCGCGACGGGGCAAGCCCGCTCCTCGTCACCAGCACGTCGAGCCTCAGAGGATGATCCCGACCGCGAGACCGATCACGGCCCCCACGAGGACTTCCATCGGGGTGTGCCCGAGCAGCTCGCGCAGCCTCGCCTCCTGCACGCCGCGCATGTGGACCAGGTCCTCGACCAGGCGGTTCAGCACCTCGGCCTGCCGCCCGGCGGCCCGGCGCAGGCCGGCCGCGTCGTACATGACCACGAACGTGAAGATAAGGGCGATCGCGAACGATGCGGAGGTCAGCCCGGCATGGTGGCCGACGCCTGAGGTCAGTCCCATCACGATCGCGCTGTGGCTGCTGGGCATACCTCCTGTCTCGGCGAGAACCCGCAGGTTCAGCCGCCGTTCGCGAACCAAGGTCAGGGTCAGCTTGGCGATCTGAGCGATGCCCCAGGCCACGATCGGAGCAAGGAGATAGGTCACTCCTGCGATCAGTGCGCGGTGGTGGCCGCGACTCGACCGAGGATTCCATTGACGAACCGTCCCGCCTCGTCACCGGAGAAGGTCTTGGCCAGCTCGATCGATTCATTGATCGCCGCCTTCGTCGGCACCTTACGGTCGATCGCGATCTCGTACACGGCGATCCTCAGGATGACTCGATCGACCTTCGCCATCTGGTCCAGCTTCCAGTGCTCTGATGCCTCGGTCAGGATCGCGTCGAGCTCGTCGCGATGCGCGATCACGCCGCCGACGAGCTGGCGGGCAAAGCTGGTGATCTCGTCGTTCGCGCCGTTCTCCGAGGCGTGGTAGCGAAGGACCTCCTCGGGATCATCACCTGTGCCTTCGAGCTGGAACAGAACCTTGAGCGCCAGCTCCCTGGCCTGGTGGCGCTTGCCCAAGGGATCGGCTAGCTGGCGAAGGCGACGCTCGAGACGAAAACGTTCACCTCGCCGACCTCCAGGCCCAGCATGCGCTCCGTCGCCTCAACGACGTTCGCCTGCACCGCCCCGGCCACGTCCGCGAGCCTGGCCTCCGATTCGACGGTGATGAATACCTCGAGATGGATGGAACGATCGCCTTCGATGTGCACCCGCACGCCGCGATGCGCCGCCTGCCGGCGAACGAAGTCGCCGAAATGACGCGCCGCCGCCTCGTCCATTCCCTCCACACCTTCGACCTCGCACGCGGCCAGCGCGGCGATGCTCCCGATCACCTCGTTGGCCACACGCACCGCCCCCAGCGAGCCGTTCTCACTCATAACCCGCCGATCCTACGCCAAAGAACCCGCCGATGAGCGTGAACCGGTTTAGGCCCGCTCGACATACGACTGATCCCTGGTGTCGACGCGGATCATGTCGCCGGACTGGATGAACAGCGGCACCTGGATCACCGCCCCTGTTTCGAGCGTCGCGGGTTTTGTCCCGCCCGACACGGTGTCGCCGCGGAAACCGGGGTCGGTCGACCTCACCTTCAGGTCCACGTTGATCGGCAGCTCGACGGCGATCAGGCGGTCCTGGTAGCGCTGCAGGAAGACCGTGCTGCCCTCTTTGAGCAGCGGAAGAACGGATTCGAGCATGTCCTCGTCGACGGCGACCTGGTCGTACGTCCTGGCGTCCATGAAGTGGTGGTGCGTGCCGTCGGAGTAGAGATACGTCGCCTCGGTGCTGTCGATGCGCACGGCCCGATACTTGTCACCGCTCCGGAAGCTCTGCTCGAAGATCGAGCCGGTAAGCACATTGCGGAGCTTGGCCTTGATCACGGCGCCGGCTCGCGCGAGCTTGATGTGCTCGACGTTGACGACGGACAGCAGCTGGCCGTCCATCTCGAACATCGTCCCGCTGCGAAAGTCGTTGCTAGAGATCATCTCTGCCTTGCCAGGTACTCGAGTGCAAGCTCATATCCCGCAAATCCGAGCCCTGTAATCACGCCCCTGGCCGCTCGCGCGGTGACGCTCTTCGACCTGAACTCCTCGCGGGCGTGGATGTTCGAGATGTGCACCTCGACGACTGGAAGCGCCAGTGCCTGCAGGCAGTCGTACAGGGCAAGCGAGTAGTGAGCCAGCGCGGCCGGGTTGATCACGATGCCGAGCGATCCCGGACCGTGCTGGTGCAGGAAATCGATGATCTCGCCCTCCGAGTTGCTCTGGTAGAAGCTGACGTCGATCCCCAGCTCGGCTGCCTTTGCCTTGACGGTCTGCTCGAGGTCGTCGAGCGTCCGGGTGCCGTAGATCTCAGGTTCGCGCTTGCCGAGCAGGTTCAGGTTTGGCCCGTTCACCACGACCACCCGCTGGTTCACGCGAGCGACCTCGTGACCACCCGGCGCACGAGCGCGCCCGGCACCGCGTGGCCGATCTCGGCATGACCCATGCGCCGCGGCATGACCCACGCGACCTTGCCTCTCCGTGCCTTCTTGTCGAGCGCGAGCGCGGCCAGGACGCGCCTGGGATCGGCCTGCGGCGGCCTGTCGGGAAGGCCGAAGGCTGTGAGCACGGAATCCTGGGACTCGACGAGGCGCTTGGTGCACAGGTCCATGGCCAGAGCTATGCGCGCCGCAACCCGCATCCCGAACGCCACGGCTCGGCCATGGCTGACGCGGAAGCCGGTGGCCGCCTCGAGAGCGTGCCCGGCAGTGTGACCGTAGTTGAGGATGGCCCGCGGTCCCCGGTCGCGCTCGTCCTTGGCCACGACCAGGGCCTTCGCCGCGACGCACCTGAAGACCACCCGCTCGAGCATGGCGGTGTCGCGCTCGACGAGGCGCGGGCCGTTTCGCTGCAGGAGGTCGAAGAGGCCTCGGTCCATGGCGACGGCGTACTTTACAACCTCCGCGAAGGCGTCCCGGTAGCTCGGGACGGGCAGCGTGTCGATGGTCGAGAGGTCGGAGATGACGGCCGCCGGCTGCCAGAAGGCTCCGATCGCGTTCTTCGACCTCCGTCCGTTGACGCCCGTCTTGCCGCCGATGCTCGAATCGACCATCGCGAGGAGGGTCGTCGGCACCGCAACCAGGCGAACGCCTCGCTGCCACATCGCCGCGGCCAGACCCGCAAGGTCACCCACGGTTCCACCGCCGACCGCGATCACGCAGCCCCCGCGGTCGATCCGCTGCCTTTCGAGGAACGACAGCACCGCCTCGAGCTGCGACATCGATTTCGATCTCTCGCTCGCGGGAATGGCATGGATCGAGGTCTTGAGCCCGGCCCGCTTGATTGCCTTGGCGACCTTTGCCGCGTAAGGCCTGACGTTGGTATCCGTGATGATGGCCGCCCCTGTCGGGTCCAGTCGGGTGATGACGTTGCGCAGCTCGCGGTTGAGGTTTGTTCCGATGAGGACCGGGTAGCCACCGCTCGACGAGTCCAGGATCAGGCGGACCACAGTTTCAGCACCTCGGCCGCGACCTCGCCCGGTTCGCGCGCGCCGTCGACACGATGATCCGATTCCTCATACCGCCCGCGCCGCCGCTCGAACAGGGCCTCGACTTCTGCTGCTGTGCGGTTGGCGATAAGTGGCCTCCCAGGCAAGTGATGGATCCGCCGCCAGATCGTCTCGAAGGGTACTTCGAGGTAAACAGTCGTCGCTCGGTCCCTGATCAGCCGCCAGTTGTCGTCGTCCATGACGACGCCGCCCCCGAGGGCAACCACAGCATCCGGCCGGAGCAGTCCAGGAAGCGTCTCTTTCTCGAATGCGCGGAACGCCTCTTCGCTGTGCGTCGCAAAGATCTCTGCGACTGACATGCCCGCCCTGTCCTCGACGAGGTGGTCGAGGTCGAAAAAGGCAGCTTTCGCGCGCTGCGCCACGAGAGCGCCGACGAGGGTCTTGCCCGCGCCCATGAAGCCGACGATCGCCAGCGACCGGCGCTGCGCCGGGTTAGATGCCGCTTGGATTGGCAGGTACTGGTGCCGCAGGCGCGGAGCCAGGCGTCACACCGCCCCGCCGCCTCTCCGACTGAATGAAAACCTCGTCGCGGAACCTGTCCGGCCGCGGCAGGTTGAAGAACACCTCCGACCCGACCTCGCCGGCTGACTCGATCTGCACGTTTCCGTACCCGAGGATGCGGCCGATGACAGACTTGCGCGTCGACACGTCCTGGACCCGGTCGACAGCGATCAGCTTCTCCTGCCTGCTGAAGATGCCTCTTTCGATCTTGATCCGTTGGTCGGTCAGCGTGTAGGTGGTCGACTGCCAGCGGATCCACACGACGATGAGCCAAAGCAGCCCGAACGCAACCACGGCCAGGCTCAAGAACGTCCTGAACCGCGGGATCGGGAGCAGACCGTAGTTGTCCAGCAAGAGGTTGAAGTCCGCCCACGCGACCACGAGCACCAGGAGGATCGGGATCCACAGCGTCCTGACGAATGTGATCCAGTGTGGGTGCGCCTTGAGAACGAGGTTCTCGCTGGGGAGGAGCTTGCTCATAGCCCGGCTATTTAAGCAGGCAATTGCAAAAGCACCAATAGCGCCGCGGCTGCAAGGTAGGGCCCGTAGGCGATGGTGCCCTTCATCGATCGGTGCGTGACTATGAAGACCACCGCTCCGATCGCGGCGAGCAGAACGCCATAGAAGAGGGCCGTGAACGTGAAGGGCCACCCAAGGAGCAGGCCCATGAACGTTGCGAGCTTGACGTCACCAAATCCAAGGGCTTCGCCTTTGAAGAGGGCCGAACCCAGGAACGCGATCAGCAAAAACAGCAAGCCGG
The DNA here is from genome assembly GCA_046727235.1 of Candidatus Dormiibacterota bacterium. Taxonomy (GTDB): domain Bacteria; phylum Chloroflexota; class Dormibacteria; order Dormibacterales; family Dormibacteraceae; genus 40CM-4-65-16. The sequence continues at coordinate 4,549 of JBKPCF010000021.1, read as the reverse complement.
CAGCGAGGCCCATTCCGATTCCCGCCCACCATGCCTGACCCCACAGCCCAAGCCTGACGTTGAGCAGCGGGGTCAGGCTCACGAGCAGAGCCAGCACCATGGCCGGGAAGATCACGCGGTCGAGGATCAGGTGGTGCTCGAAGTCGAAGAAGATCACCTGCACGAGCGCGAGCGCGAAGACGCTGCGCAGCAGCAGGAGCGGAAACGGGCTGATTTCGTACGCGTAAACGGCGAAGACGACCGCGCTGAGCACCGGCGGCCCGAGCTGCTGCCACCAGACGCTGCCTGGCTCCAGCTCCTCCAGCCGCGCGAGCCTCACCGACCCCAGCCGCACGCCCCATCCGGCTGCCGCCCCGACTATGGCCCACAGGAGCGCGACGACGTACTGGTTCACGGCTGGAGAGTTTCGCGCATCGCTTCGAGCGGCGCGCTCTGACCGGTCCACAGCAGAAATGAGGTGGCGCCCTGCGAGAGGAGGATCTCCCACCCGTCCACGGTGGGAAGTCCGAGCGCTCGTGCCTTGCGGACGAGCGGCGTCCCACCCGTCACGTAGACGAGGTCGATGACCGAACCTGCGCGTGGCAGGGCAGCCGGGCGCAGCGGCATCTCCTCTCGCCGGCCCAGCGGGGTCGCGTTGATCAGCACGTCGGCGCCGCGAGTCAGGCTCGCGACCGATGGATCGTCCCAGCGCACGGTCCGGCCGGGCAAGTCCGCCTGGTCGGGGCGCCGCGCGACGAACGTGATGCGCGCCCCTTCGAGGGCCACCGCGGCGGCGCGCGCCGCTCCCCCCGCGCCGAGGATCACCGCGTTCACGCTGTCGGCCTCGACCCCGACCAGCTCGAGCGCGGACCGGATCGCCGGGATGTCCGTGTTGTAGCCGCCCAGGCGGCCGCGATCGTTGACGACGGTGTTCACGGCGCGTGCGCGCAGCGCCTCCGCCGCGACCGTGTCCAGCTGGTCCATCACCGTCTGCTTGTAAGGGATCGTCACGTTGGCCCCGGCCACATCCTTCGCGCGAATACTGTCGACCGCCGCGTGCAGCGCGGTCGGCGGGATGTCGAGCAGGTCGTACGTCCAGTCCATGTCAAGGGCGGCGAAGGCCGCGGCGTGCATGGCCGGGCTGCGGGAGTATGAGATTCCGCTGCCTAGAAGAAAAACCCTCAGCTGCCGCTCACGCCGTACTTTTGCTTGTCCCGCTCAAAGTCCTGCTCGTTCGTCTCGAAGTGAGTCGTTCCCTGCCGGTCCGTGAAGTAGAAGAGGTAGCTGGTCTTCGGCGGGTCGATGCACGCTGCAAGCGCCGCCTTGCCCGGGTTGCTGATGGCGCTGGGAGGCAGGCCCGCATGCTTGCGCGTGTTGTACGGCGTGTCGATCGCGAGCTCGGTCCCCGTCGGCTCCGGGCTCAAGCGACCCAACGCGTAGAGGAGGGTGGCATCGACGCCGAGCGGTATGTTGGTGGCGAGCCGGTTGTAGTAAACGCTGCACACGTTGCCCCGGTCGGTCGCGGTTTTGTTGTTCGCCTCGCGATCGACCATCGACGCAAGGATCACGATCGTTCGGATGTCCTCGGCGGGCCGGCCGTCGGCAGGTTGGGCGATCTTCGCGCGCCAGTCCGCGGAGAAGACGGCCGCAAACTGATCCAGCTGCGCCTGGACGAGTCCCTTGGCCCCGGCCGCCGGATCGATAAGGTAGGTGTCAGGGAACACATAGCCCTCATTGGGGAAGTCGGCGTTGACCGGTTGCACCGGCAGGAAGGTGTACCTGGTCCGCAGCGAAGGATCCTGGGCGGCTTTCAGATATGCGGCGCCTGTCAGCTTGCTCAGCTTTTTATCGTCGACGAGCTTGGCCATGTTGCGAAGCGGAAGGCCTTCAGGGAAGGTGATCGTCTTCTCGTCGGGCCGCCCGTGCTGCAGCGAGTCGACGATCTGGACGAGCGTCATGTTGCTGTTCAGCACGAAGGAGCCGGCCTGGAGCCTCGGACCGGCGTTGGTCAATCGGGTGTACAGGTCGAACGCGATCGTGCTGCGGATGAGGTGCAGGTCGTAGAGGTCGCTCCCGATCTGAGTCGGTGTCTCGCCGGGGTCGATGTGGAACGGCACGCTGTGGCTGGACGATGAGATCGGAGTGTTGACGTTGAAGTTCCACCAGTCCATGGCCCGCGCCGTGAGGAAACCGAGGATGGCGATGACCACCACCACCGCTATAAGGCGTTTCATTCGACCCGATCCTCTTCGAGCGCGGCCATCACGCGCTTGAACTCATCCCCGTCGACCGTTTCCAGGCCGCTCTGGGTTTCCTGCAGCAGCAGCACGCGGTCCGGATCGGTCAGGTCTTCGACCAGGTAGTACGTGACCTCCTCGAGATCGAACGCGTCGTGGAGCCTGAATCGGCGCTCGACGCCGGCGTCGTCGACCAGCGTGACCTCGTCGTTCACCGCTTCTTGTCGAGGTGGGTCTGCAGGAGCAGCGCGGCCGCGACGCGATCAACCGTCTGGCGCCGCGTTGCGCGCTTGACGCCCCCTGCGATGAGCGAACGCTCCGCGGCCGCCGTGGTGAGTCGCTCGTCGACGAGCTCGACGGGCAGTCGCGAGGCCTTGCGCAGGGCAGCGGCAAGCTCCTGGGCGGACCTGGCCTCAGGCCCGTGCGAGCCGTCCATCCGCAGCGGCAGGCCGACGACGATGCGCTTTACGTCGTTCTGCCTCGCGACCCCGGCGAGCCGCTCGGCCAGCGTGTCCGCCGGTTCCGCCGGCAGCGTCGACAGCGGCTGCGCGATGGTCCCGGTTGGATCGCTGACGGCCAGCCCCACCCGCTTCGCCCCGGGATCCACCGCCAGAACGCGCACCTAATGCGATGGAGACGGCGACGGCGACGGCTGACCCTGGGAGGCCGCGGATGCGGCCGGGGCGTTTGACTCGACCACGTAGTGCAGCGTGATGCGACGGTCGAGCAGCGGCATCAGGGGCAGAGCCATCGGCTGCTCCTTGATTGCGACCGACCGGATCGGCAGCTTCTCCAGGTAAAAGCGCGCCTGCGCGACGGGCCGGCCCACGATGGCGGCCCGAATCTTCTCCTCGTCCAGGCGCGGAGCGACATAGGCGGAGGCGTTGCCAACGAAAACGAGGAACCCGCCCTTGGCCGAGCTCAGGAGCCGGTACTGCACCTGGATCGGGCTTTCCGTGAGCAGCTGCTGATCGTTGGGCACCCTCTGCGTCAGGTAGGTCTTGAACGCCTGGGTGACGTCGGCGTCGTTGTAGAAATCGCCCTCCCCGGTCACGGTCATGGTGCCGGTGAAGCTCGGGACCTTGTCCTGCGGCTGGTGGTCCGTCGTGAACTGAGGCGGCCCGAAGATGATCGTCTCGGCGAGCTTCTCGCCCTGCTGGCCCGAGGTGGACAGCTGCTGTGCGATGGCCTGGTGGAGCTCCTGCTCGAGCTGCGCCCGAGCGGCGTCGAAGTCGGCCACCGTCATGACCGGGGTCGACGACGGATCGGTGCCGCCTCCGGTCGCCTGCGGATTGGTGACGTGGATCTTGCTGCCATCGAACGGGCCGCAGCAGTCCTCGATGGTGTTGATCGTGTGGTCGCCGACGTTGCCTGTCGTGCCCGGCTTGACCGCGATCACGTTGACCGTCCTCTGGCCGCCCCAAGGTACAACCGTGTCTGGCGAGGTCTGCGCGAACTCGAGCCCATTGCTGTTCATGAGGCGCTGGCCGTACTTGAACAGCAGGCCCGGGGAGTTCGTGAAGCCCTTGCTCAGGTCGTTCGTGTAGACGACCTGCCCGATGGCCGGCGCGAGAGGCACGTCGATCGAGCCCGTCACCTTGAAGCCTTGCGAGTTCGACTTCGAGATCGACACCGGCCGCACCTTGATCGGCGGCTTGCCCACCTGCGCCTGGATCTCGACGTCCTTCTGGGTGAAGGGCTGAGCCTGCGCGACCAACGTAACCGAGGCCGAGGGCACGAACACCGCCGCGGCGAAGACTCCAACCAGGATCAACGTGATCGCGGTCACGTACAGGAGGAAACGGCCTGGCTTCAGCTCGGTCGCGGTCTTGGTGAGAAGCCTCGTCGGGGCACCGACTCCCACGTGAGTCGTGGGCGCCTGCTGCCTGGGCCGCCACCACTTGCGGATCGGCGGTGCCGCTTCCGCCTCCGACGCGATGCCTTCGCCCTCCGGTCCAACCGCGCCGAAGACCGCGAAACCGCTTTCGGACGCCATCTTCTGGACGGCGGGATCGTCGCAGACCACGGTGACACGCTTGCCCAGTCGGGCCGAGTAGTTGCGCAGCAGCTGGAAGTTGAAGCGGCTCTGACCGATGCGCGAGCGCATGGGCAGAACGAGCATCGTGTCCTCGCCGTGGTAGCGACGGAGGCGCTCGACGAGCTCCGGGATCTCCTCTTCCGTCTCGACGTAAATCGGGTTCGTGGCCATGTCGTTTACAGGTCTCCTGGCTGACTTCTCAGGCTTTTATAGCGCTTAGGACCCGTCTCATGACGGTGTTCACCGTATCGCGCTCCTCGGCTTCTGTCCGCAACGCATGGTTCGCAAGACCCAT
>JBKPCF010000020.1:0-22740 GCA_046727235.1 Candidatus Dormiibacterota bacterium | reverse complement strand
AGGGATTCGTCGCCAATAATCGTTGGCGTAGCGCTCAACCTCGCCCCAAAGCGTTGCGGTCAGACCGGGGAAGGGCCGCTTGATCACCATCATCCCCTTCTCGTTCGCCTGCAGCTCATCGCCCTCGGGCGACACCACCATCGCCTCCACGCCGGGCAGGGCGATGCCGCCCGAGCCGGGCTTGATGGGCAGAAGGCCTAGACCCACTGGGTTGCCGAAAATCGGCCCGCCCGTTTCCGTCTGCCACATGTGGTCGATGACCGGAACTTTGTTTTCGAGCACCTCGAGCTGGAGCCACTCCCAGGCCGGCGCGTTGAGCACTTCGCCGGCGCAAACGATTCGTGTGAGGGAGCCGAGGTTGTGCCGGCGCGCAGGCTCGGTGCCGTGCTTCATGAGCATCCGCACGGCGGTCGGCGAAGTGAAGATTCCCGTAACGGCGTTCTCCTCGATGATCCGATAGAAGGTTTCGGCGTTTGGATGATCGAGAGCGCCTTCATATGCGATCGTCGTGCATCCTGCGATGAGCGGTGCATACACGATGTAGCTGTGCCCGACGACCCAACCGATGTCTGAGGTCGACCACCAGACGTCATTTTCCTTGAGTCCAAAAACCCAAGTGCCCATGGAGTGGATGTAGACCTGGTACCCGCCGTGAGTATGCACGGCGAGCTTGGGCTTGGCTGTCGTGCCTGACGTGGCCAGGATGAACGCGGGTTCATTGGACTCGAGCCACTCGACTTCGTCACTCTGCCCGGCGCCGAGGGCGAGGAACTCGTCCCAATAAATATCGCGGCCCGCCGTCATCGTGGGGGCCTCGGCCCCGCGGCGATGCACTATCACGCTCCGAACGTGCTTACCGCGGTCGCCCAGCGCTTCATCGACGATCCCCTTCAGCGGCACGTCTTTGCCTTTCCGGTATGTGATGTCGGAACAGAAGAGCGCCGTCGCGCCGGCCATCTCCAGGCGGTCGCCCAGAGCGCCGGAGCCGAAACCCGCGAAGACCGCGATGTGGATGGCTCCGATCCTGACGCATGCGAGCATCAGCACGATCGCTTCTCGGCAGGTGGGCATGTAGATGCCGACCCGGTCGCCTTTTCGGATCCCTAGACCGCGGAGGGCCTGGGCCGTCATCCGGACCTCGTGGCTCAGTTGCGCGTAGGTCAGAACGGTCCGCCCCCCGCGCTCGTCCTCGCATACAAGCGCGGCCCTGCCGCCGTTGCCGGCCTCGACGTGGCGATCGACGGCGTTATATGCGAGGTTGGTCTCGCCGCCGACGAACCATTGGAAGTAGCGCCCGCGGTCGTCCGCGTGCTCCGGGTCCCACTCGAGCACGCGGTCCCAGCGCCGATGCCAGGGAAGCGCCTCGGCGGCTTGGGCCCAGAACCGGTCAGGGTCCGCTTTGGCGGCGCGGACGAATGCGCCTACCTTGGGGTTGATTGTCTCCATTTGCGCGTCTCCATGTGAGTCCACTTGAGCTCCATACGGCGCTTCCAACTTGGATGCCTCATCAGGCCGCTAGTTTGCGCCCCACGTGCGATGCCGGCAACCTGGGTGACGCTTGCCCCAAGATCGGTGTTCCTGCGGCGCGCCGACCCTCGTTTCGATGCGGCCCGCGTTGCTCAACCAGGGCTGAAGGCTATACAGCAACGCCAACGGCGAACGCTGAGATTTGGCGGCACTCAACGGCACTGAGTGAACTCGGATCGTCATTTCTGGACGGGGCTGCAGCGATCTGTTAACCGCAAGGTTCAGGGTTCGAGTCCCTGTCCCGGAGCCGATTTCGTATTCGAATCGGGATGTTCTCCGATGCGCCGACCAGGCGCGTACACCAGTTGTACACCTATCGATTCGTAGGCGACCCGGGATGTTACGGAACGTGTTATGCCGGACCGCGTAAGTTCTCAAGCGCCCACCTCCTCACTGGCTACCTCAGTTTCCCGGCAGCTCGTAAGCATTGGGCAGGGCATGCTCTCGTAGGGAAGCACCGCTTCGCGCAAATCTGACCGCAGCGCAGGGGCAAGGGGGCTGGGTGACAGATTTGTTGACCCGAGACACCGTCGAAGACGCTGGCCATAAAGCGCTTGTCGTTCAGGCTCAACGAGGGTCGGGTAACCGAGGCCCGCGGATAAACCAGGTCGGATTCATCGTGGCTGGCTCGATGATCGTGGGACTCGTCGCCTCAATCGTGCTCGTGATCGGCGTGTTCGGAGGTGCGCAGGAACACGTGATCATGGGTACTGCACTTCTTGGATGGGCGCTTGGCTGGGCATTGCTCTGTGTGCTCTCGATCGCATGGACCGATCAAGCCCAGCGATGGGCGGCGGTGCCAGCAGTGGTCATGGCCCTGACTGGCATTGGATTGCTCATGTTCGCGCCTGACGCGAACGCGTTCAATCTGCTCGGGTGGGTATGGCCCTCAGCCCTACTCAGCCTTGTCGCCTGGATGTTTATGCAAGCCCGTCGGCATATGCGCAGTCTCAGTCGCCGCTTGTTGCTCTACCCCCTGTTCGTGGCGCTAGCGATTGCTGCCATCGGAGGCAGCTACGAGACGATTCGAGAACAGGTTGACCGGAGCGCAACGGCAATGCCGGGCCGCCTGATTGACGTCGGCGGGCGCAGCTTATATGTGCAGTGCACCGGCACGGGCAGCCCCACCGTCGTGCTCGTATCCGGCTTGGCCGAAGCCTCCACATATTGGAGAGGCTGGATTGCGCCAGCGGTCGCGCAGAACACCACCGTCTGCGCTTACGACCGTGCGGGCCAGGGGTGGAGCGACCCCGCAGCGAGTCCGCAGGACGGTGTAGCGGTTTCCACCGACCTCCACGCTCTGCTAGATCGCGCACAAATTCCGGGTCCTTATGTCCTGGTCGGTCACTCGACAGGCGGCGCTTACATCAGAGTCTTCTCCGCCCGCTACCCGGACCAGGTCGCCGGCATGGTCCTGCTCGACTCGCAGCCAAACGAAGCCTTGACCGGACTGCCGGACTTCCCGTCCCAGTACAGCGTCATCCGCCGAGCTTCAGCACTCTTCCCATCACTGGCGCGCTTAGGGGTGTTTCGGCTGGTCAATCAGTTCGCTGCGGACCCTCTGCCGGTCCCAACTCGTGACGAAGAGCGTGCCGTGGTATCGACGGCGAACCTCAACCGGATTCAGCGCGACGAATTTGCCGAATTACCAATGACGCTCACAGAGGCTGCCGCGCTCACAACCCTCGGCGATCGCCCCTTGATCGTTGTCACAGCTGCCAAAGGGGCTCAGGCCGGGTGGCTCCCGCTACAGGACAAGATGACCGGTCTTTCGACCAACAGCGCTCACCGGGTTCTTCTTGATACCGATCACCCAGGTCTCATCCACCAAAGGGAGGGTGCTACGCAAGCAAGCCAAGCGATCCTTGACGTTGTCGCCTCGGTGCGCACTGGAATGCCGTTATGAAACCGTTAGCTACGTCTTAGCGCGAGCAAACTCGATGCACGCCTCGCTGACGAGCCCAGGCCGGCCGGGCATCAGCCTGACGACGCACGGGTCAGGACCGTGAGTCACGGGACTCAAGATCAGGATGCGTGTCGACTGTCAGGTTGCCGTTGACCTGTATTTCCTCTAATGCCTGCCAGAGAATGCCGGGCTTGCCACCGATTCGCGCACGACCAATGAAACATCGACCAGCTGGTGCTGCCGCCGCCTCGTTCTTTTGTCGTGGGCCGGACCGGACAGTTCCTCGGCCAGGAGCTTGACCGCCCTCGCACCGACTTCGGACATCGGCTGGCGCACCGTGGTCAGAGCAGGACTCAGATACCGAGCCACCGGGATGTCGTCGTAGCCGACGACAGACACGTCGCCTGGCACGGCCCGACCCCTCGCCCTCAACTCGGTGATCGCCCCCAGCGCCAGCAGGTCGCTCTGGGCGAACACAGCCGTGAACGGCCGGTCGGACCCCATGAGTTGGGCCATCGCCGCCTGGCCGCCCTCGACTCCCCACTCCTGACTCTCCGTGACCAGCAGGCCATCGCCGATGCCGGCCTCTCGAAGCGCCTCCCGGGCACCTTCCAGACGGGCCTGCGCCGAAGGCCAGTCTTGGGGGCCCGTGATCGTCGCGATGGCGCGGTGACCCTTCTCGATCAGGTGAGCGGCCGCCAACCGACCCCCGCCCCGGTTGTCGATGTCCACGGAATGAAGGCGCAACGCCTCGAGGCGGGATGCGATTGCGACAGTAGGGATCGAGTCGGCGAGTGCGGCCAGTAGGCGGCGGCTCGCCGGTCGGAGTCGAGGGCGGGCCACGATCAGCCCTTCGATTCGTCTTTGCTGCATCAGGCGCAGGTAGGCCTCTTCGTCGTCAGGCGATCGGTCCTCGACGCTGCCGATGATCAGGTAGAAGCCGTGGCGCCGCGCTTCGAGCTCAGCGCCGGCCGCCATCTCGGCGAACGAGTGATCAGAGATGTCGTTGCTGACCACCCCCAGCGTGTGACTGCGCCTTGATGACAGGCTCCGCGCGATGCCGTTGGGCACGAAGTTCAAGCGCCGGATGGCCTCGAGCACGCTCTTGCGAGTCGCGTCGGACACGTAGCCGTCGGCGTTGATGACCCTGGAGACCGTCTGGTGGGAGACGCCCGCCTGGGCGGCGACCTCCCGAATGGTGGGGCGCCTTCCGCTTTTCGAATCGGGCCGCTTCATCGGGCCTGATTATGCCCGAGACGAGGGGCATAAGTGACCGGTCACATTTGCTTCTTGACAAACCGCGAGACGCCGCTCACTATTCGCGTATGTGACCGGTCACACCCGGTCGCCGTCACTGAAAACCGACTTCGGCTTGGATGACGCCGATCAGGAGAGCGAGCATGAGCGAGGATGAGCTGAGCCCCAAAGGAAACCCACTGTCCAGCTGGCCGGAAAGCCGGTTGACCCGGCGCCAGATGATCCAGCGCCTGGGGGTGCTCGGGATCGCCTTGCCTACCCTCCCGGCGATCCTCGAAGCCTGCGGCGGGGAAGCGGCGCCCACCGTGACGGCGCTCTCCAAAGACACCTCGGGCTCGATCACGGTCTGGGGGTGGAAGGACTCCCTGAACGCGTTGAAACTGGTCGACTCGGAGTTCACCGCCGCGTACCCGAATATCACCTTCAAGTACGTCGAGCGCCCTCCCGCCGAGACCTACCGCAACATCCAGCTCGCGATCGCGGCCGGCTCGGGCGCGCCGGACGTGGCTTTGATCGAAGACTCTCACCTGCCGCAGTACGTGCACCTGGGGGCGCTCGCCGACATCACCGACTGGGTCAAGCCGTACGTCTCGAAGATCGTCAGCTACAAGTGGACCTGGACCAAGAAGTCAAACCGCTACTACGCGATGCCCTGGGACCCGGGCCCAGTCGCCGTCTTCTATCGCCGCGACGTGTTCCAGAAGGCCGGCGTCGATCCCAACTCGATTCAGACCTGGGACGACTTCTACCAGGCCGCCAAGACCATCAAGGAAAAGACCGGCGCGTTCATGTGGCAGCAGGCCAAGGCCCGCAACGACGGACGCCTGTTCGAAACGCTGCTGTGGCAGCGTGGCACCGGCTACGTCGACAAGAACGGAAGCGTGATCCTCGACAAGGACCGCAAGGTTCAGCAGACGCTCGAGTACATCGGTCGCTTCTGGACCGACGGCCTGGCGGCCGACCAGGAGCCGTGGACCGACCCCTGGTACAAGGGGCAGTCCGGCGGCACCTCGGCGACCGTGGTCGAAGCCGTCTGGATGGGCACGTTCTTCAAGAGCTTCATCGCGCCCAAGGCCGCCGGCAACTGGGGTGTCTTCCTGCTGCCCATGTGGGAGGCGGGCGGGAGCCGGGCGAGCAACGACGGCGGCTCGGTGCTGGCGATCTTCGACCAGAGCAGCCAGAAGAACGCCGCGAGGGCATACGTCGAGTTCCACCTCGGCCGCGACCAGTCGCAGCTCCTGATGTACGAGAAGACCGACATCTTCCCGAGCCTCAAGCCGGCGTTCGCGGACCCGTTCTTCCAGGAGGCCGACCCCTACTTCGCCGACCAGAAGGTCCGCACCCTTTTCGCCGACGTCGCGGCCAAGATCCCGGACGCGGGGATCTACAGCACCGACTACCAGCAGATGAACAGCCTGACCACGCCCGAGATCCAGAAATACGCTCTCGGCCAGCAAAGCGCCCAGCAGGCGCTGGCGAATGCCGCCAGTCTGATCCGCGAAAGAACCCACCGCTCCTGAGGGGCCTGTTCTTTACTTGAGCGGTGCTGGGCGAGGTTCGGCGTAGACTCCGGCGACCGCCTGACGAGGCGGTCGCGCCGGGCGATCTGCTGCTCGACGCCACCGCGTGGGCGCCGCGGCGGGCGTGGGCGCGCTCACTGTGGCCCTACCGGTGGCCGCTTTTGTTCATCTCCCCGTTCTTCATCTTGTTTGCGGTCTTCAACGTTTATCCGATCGGTTTCTCGTTCTGGCTGAGCCTCCACGACTGGCCGGGCCTGGGACCGATGGACTTCGTCGGCCTCGCCAACTACGCCGAGCTGAGCCACGACACGATCTTCTGGAACTCGATGCTCAACGCGGCTCTCCTTTTCCTCATCTACGTCCCCGTGATGACGTTCCTCGCCGTCGTCATCGCCGCGGTCTTGAACTCGCGATTCCTCAAGCTCCAGGGCATGTGGCGAGCTCTGATCTTCGTGCCCAACATCACGTCGATGGTTGCCGCGGGCTACACGTTCAGGCTGATGCTCGACAAGGACAGCGGCGCGCTCAACCATGCGCTCGCGTTCGTGCACGTCAATGCGGTGCCCTGGCTCGACGACGTCTGGTGGGCGCGCATCTCGCTGGGCCTGCTGATGATCTGGGCCTGGCTCGGCTACAACACCGTGCTCATGCTCGCGGGTCTGCAGACGATTCCACCGGAGCTGGTGGAGGCGGCGAAGGTGGACGGCGCCACCGCAATCCAGGCCTTCCGCCGCATCACAGTGCCGCTGCTCCGGCCGATAATCGTGTTCGCGGTCACGATCTCGATCATCGGCACATTCTCGATGTTCACCGAGCCGTACATCCTCACGCGCGGCGGGCCGATACGAGCGACCGAGACTCCCGTTTATCAGATCTTCAGCACCACATTTCAGGACCTGCGCTTCGGCTATGCCGCCGCTGAAAGCTACGTGTACTTCGCGATCATCGTCGTGGTGACGCTGTTCCAGTTCTGGAGCGTCAGCCGCAGGGATTCGGTCCAGTGAGACTCTCAGCGGAGAAGCCCATCGCCTACGCCTCGATCATCGCATTGAGCGCGTTGATGATCTTTCCGTTCGTCTGGATGCTCAGTTCGTCGTTCAAACCCTTCTCTGAGATCTTCGCCGGGAACACGTTCCTTCCGGAGCATCCGACGTTGGACAACTACCGCTCTCTGTTCGAACAGAACAACGCGATCCTCAAGCTCTGGAACAGCTTCTACATAGCGTCATTCGCGACGGGTATCTCGGTTTTCCTCTGCGCGCTCGGCGGTTACGCATTCGCGAAGTTCCGCTTTCCGGGACGGGCCCTGCTTTTCGGTTCGATGCTCGCCTCGATGGCGCTGCCGTTCGCGGTCGTCATGGTTCCGCTGTTCGTGATGATGCGCAACGTCTTCCACTGGATCGACACGCCCTGGCCTCTGATCATTCCGGGGGCCGCCAACGCCTTCGGCATCTTCTTCATGCGCCAGTACATGCTCTCGGTGCCCGACGAGATGCTCGACGCGGCGAGAGTCGACGGCGCAGGCGAGTTTCGGATCTTTTGGCGAATCGTGCTGCCGACGGCGGTGCCGGGCCTGGTGAGCCTCGGGATCATCTTCTTCATGAGCTCCTGGAACAACTTCCTGTGGCCGCTGGCCATCCTGCACTCCGACTCGATGCAGACCGTGCCGGTGATGCTGAACAGCCTTCAAGGGCCGCCCGGCCGAACCGCCTTCGACGTGCTGATGGCCGGCTCGGTGGTGAGCGTGCTGCCGATGCTCCTGGTGTTCCTGCTGCTCCAGCGACGGCTCGTGGCCGGGATCACGAGCGGTGCGATCAAGGGGTGACGATGGCCGAGAAGAGCACCCGGTTGGGAGTCGCCTACTACCCCGAGCAGTGGCCGCGTGACCGGTGGCACACCGACGCCCGGATGATGGCCGAGGCGGGCCTAAGCCTCGCCAGGATTGGCGAGTTCGCGTGGTCGGCGCTCGAGCCGGAGCCGGAGCGGTTCGATTTCGCCTGGCTCGAGGATGCGATCGCGATCCTCCATCACGAGGGCCTGGACATCGTGCTCGGCACACCGACCGCGGCGGCGCCGGCATGGCTGATCGAGCGGCATCCCGACGTGCTCCCGATTGACGTCAACGGCCGGCGACAAGGGTTCGGAAATCGCCGCCACTACTGCCCAAACCAGCCCGCCTACCAAGCCGCCACCGAGCGGATCGTCCGCGAGCTCGCCAGGCGCTTTGGCAGCGACCGACGGGTGATCGGCTGGCAGATCGACAACGAATTCGGAGGCCGCTGCTTCTGCGACGCGTGCCGGAATGCTTTTCGCGAGTGGCTCTCGGGACGCTACGGGTCGGTCGAGCACCTGAATGCAAGCTGGGGCACCGCGTTCTGGAGCCAGACCTACACACGGTGGGACCAGGTTCCGCTCCCGCAGCCGGACCCCTGGGATCCGAATCCGGGCCTGGCCCTCGACTATCGCCGCTTCATGTCGGACAGCTACGTTCGCTATCAGCGCCTTCAGGCGAACATCCTCCGAGCTGATAGCACCGGCCAGTTTGTGACCCACAACCTGATGGGCTTCGGGTTCGGTGAGATCGATTACGGCAAGCTCGCCGGAGACCTCGACCTGGTGAGCTGGGACAACTATCCCGGCCTGTCGCCGGACGCCTCGTACCAATCGTCCGCCCTGGCCGCCGACGCGATGCGTGGGCTCAAGCGCAAGAAGTTCTGGGTCATGGAGCAGCAGGTGGGCTCCGTGGGCTGGGCACACATGCGCTCGCCGGAGCCGGGCCAGTTCCGGCTCTGGACGTACCAGGCCGTCGCCCACGGCGCCGAGGCGGTGGTGTTCTTCCGGTGGCGCACCGCCCGTTTCGGCACCGAGCAGCACTGGCACGGGATTCTCGACGCGGATGGCGGCGCGCGGGGTAGGTACCGCGACCTGCGCCGCCTGAGCATTGAGCTTCGCGAGCTCGCTCCGTGGCTGACCCGTCGGTCGCCGGTCGGTCACGTTGCTCTGCTTCATGACTACGACTCGCGCTTCGCCCTTCAGGCGCAGCCCACCAACGCCGCCCTTGCCTATGAGGAAACCATGCAGCGGCACTACGAAGCCATGCGCAGCCTTGGCCTTGGCGTCGACGTGCTCGTGGAGGCAGCCGGCCTTGATCGCTATCGGGTGGTCGTCGCCCCAAACCTATACGTCGTCGATCCAGACCTGGCGGGGTTGCTCGCGAGCTACGTGGCGGCGGGCGGCACCCTGGTGCTGGCGCCCCGGACCGGTGTCAAGGACCGCTTCAATGCGATCCCCGAACGGCCTTTGCCGGCGTTGCTCGACGCACTGTGCGGCGCGCGCGTAACCGACTACATGAGCGTCGCCGCCGATGAGGGAGCGACGTTCGGCGATGACGGCTCCGAGAACTTTGAAGGCGACTTCCGCGGCTGGTATGAGCAGCTCGAGGTCTCCGATGCGTCGGTGGTCGCCACGTATCGCGATGGAGCCTTCGCCGGGTCGCCCGCGATCGTCGAACGCGATCTCGGAGGTGGCCGCGTCGTCTATCTCGCCGGCGCGGCGACACGGTCCACCCTCGACCACCTGTACAGGCGCCTCGCCCACCAGGGAGGCCTGACAACGCTGGAGCTCCCCTGGGGCCTCGAGGTGGTCAGGCTGGACGGCACAAGCGAAGGTGAGCTGCTGGTGGTTTTGAATCACCTGGCCAGGACTCAGCGCCTCGCGCTCGACGGCTTTCGGTGGAACGATCACCTGAGCGGGTCCACCGGCGAGGGCAGCGTCGAGCTCGGACCTTACGGAGTGGCTGTGCTCGAAGGAATTCGCCTGGCCCCGGCGAGCCCCACAGGATGAAGATCGCGGAGGTCACGCCGCTCGTGATGGGGACGAGTTGGCGCAACCTGAGCATCGTCAAGGTACGCACCGACGACGGGCTCGTAGGGCTTGGCGAGGTGCGTATGGTCAACCACACGCAGGCCCTCCTCGGCTACCTGCAGCACGCGATTCCAACCCACGTTCTCGGCTCCGACCCGTTTGACATCGAGGCCCTCGTGCAGCGCATGTGGCGCGCCGACTTCGAACGGGTCGGCGGCATCGTGATGTCCGGGATCAGCGCGATCGAGATCGCCTGCTGGGACATCGTGGGCAAGGCGACCTCGCAGCCCGTCTACAGGCTGCTCGGCGGCGCCGTTCGCGACCGCATCAAGGCTTATGCCAACGGCTGGTACACGGTGGAGCGAACGCCCGCCGAGTTTCACGAGGCTGCCCGGCGGGTGGTCGCACGTGGCTATCGCGCGCTCAAGCTCGACCCCTTCGGCTCCGGCGCATACGAGCTCAGTGCCCAGGAACGCCGGCACGCGCTGGCCCTCGTCGAGGCGGTTCGCGACGCGATCGGACCGGATTCGGAGCTCCTCGTCGAGATGCATGGTCGCTTCACGCCCGCGACCGCAATCTCCATCGCGCGAGAGCTCGAACGCTTCGACCCCAGCTGGATCGAAGAGCCGGTGCCGCCGGAAAACCTGAAGGCGCTTGCCAAGGTCGCCGCGCACGTCCAGATTCCGGTCGCGACAGGTGAGCGGATTCACGTCCGCCATGAGTTTCGCGAGCTGTTCGAGCTCCAGGCCGCGGACATCGTGCAGCCCGACATCACGACCGTCGGCGGTCTGCTAGAGAGCAAGAAGATCGCGGCCTGGGCGGATTCGCACTTCGTGCTCGCGGCGCCGCACAACGTAGGCGGGCCCATCTCCACCGCGGCCGCCCTCCACCTGGCGGCCTGCACGACAAACTTCAAGATCCAGGAGCACTTCAACGACTTCACCGAGGCGTTCGTCAAGGAGTCTGCGACCGGCAACCCCGAGGTCGTCGACGGTTACTTCGGGCTACCACAGGGACCAGGGCTCGGGCTGACGCTGCACGAGGATCTCGTCCTGGAGCACCCCGCCAGGGCGATCCATTTCGACCTCTTCAAAGATCGATGGCACCTCCGCCAGGCCGTCGCCCCATGACGAGCGAGCTCGAGGAGATCGCGTCCTCGTATCCCGCGGGCTTCGTGTGGGGCGCTGCGACCGCCGCCTACCAGATCGAAGGCGCATGGGACGCCGACGGCAAGGGTCTCGGGATCTGGGACGAGTTCTGCCGGCAAACGGGTGCGATCGAGCGCGGCGAGACGGGGGATGTGGCTTGCGACCACTACCACCGCTGGCGAGAGGACGTGCAGTTGATGGCCGACCTTGGCCTGAGCGGCTATCGGTTCTCGGTCAGCTGGCCCCGAGTGATCCCTACGGGAACCGGTTCTCTGAACCCGTCGGGTCTGGATTTCTACGAGCGCCTCGTCGACGCGCTGCTGGAGCACGGCATTCGACCATTGGTCACGCTCTATCACTGGGACCTCCCGCAGGCCCTGCAGGAGCAAGGCGGATGGACGTCGCCCGATTCGCCGGAATGGTTTGCCGCGTATGCCGACGAGGTCGTGCGGCGCCTGGGTGATCGCGTGTTCGATTGGGTCACGGTCAACGAGCCCGAGGTTGCCGCCTTTGCCGGCCACGCCGCCGGCGTGCACGCGCCGGGGCTGAAGGATTGGCGGCTTGCGCTGAGCGCCGCTCACTCGCTGCTGCTCGGACACGGCCTCGCGGCGGCCGTGATTCGTTCGGCCACGCCACATGCCCGGGTGGGCATTGCTCTCAACCTATCGCCCTGCGTACCCGCCACGACGTCGCCAGAAGACATCGCAGGCGCGCGTCGCGCCGATGGACAGCTCAACCGCTGGTTCCTCGACCCGCTGCACGGTCGCGGTTATCCCGCCGACATGGTCGAGCTATACGGCGAGCTCATGCCCGAAGGCGCGGTCGCAGAGCTCGCGACCTGGGCCGGCGGCCTCGATTTCCTGGGCGTGAACTACTACTTCAGGCGGTTCGTGCGCGCCTCCGACGCGGGCCCACTCAAGTTCCAGGCCGTGAAACCCGACGGCGCCGCATTCACCGAGATGGGCTGGGAGGTGTATCCGGACGGGCTCCACGAGATCCTGGCCCGCGTGCACGCCGACTATCGGCCGCCTGCCCTGCTCATCACCGAGAACGGGGCTGCGTTCGAGGACTACGTCGATCCACACGACGGACGAATCGAGGATGTACGTCGGCGCGACTACCTCGTCGCTCACTTGCGGTCGGCCGCGGCCGCGATCCGCGCCGGGATTCCGCTGCGGGCCTATTTCGTCTGGTCGCTGATGGACAACTTCGAATGGAGCTACGGCTTCAGCAAGCGATTTGGTCTTTACCACGTCGATTACAGCACGCAGCGACGCACTCTCAAGGCCAGCGGTGATTGGTACCGATCGCTCATCGAGACGCACTCGGCGCTTCAGCCGGCACGAAAATGAGCAAGATGCGCGCGGTCGTCGTGGAGCGACCCGGGCAGGCGCACGTTGCGCATCTGACGGTGCCGGAACCGAAGCCCACAGAGGTCCTCGTCCGGGTCGCCGCCGCCGGCATCTGCGGCTCCGACCTCGAGGTGATGCACGGCTCGCGGCCCGCGGCCTTCGTCCGCTACCCCGTCGTCCCCGGGCACGAGTGGGCCGGCACGGTTGCGCGGATAGGCTCTGAGGTGCGTGGAATCGCTGTCGGCGACGCGGTGGTCGCTGAGGGTTTTCGCTCTTGCGCCGTGTGCGAGCGATGCCAGGAGGGTCGCACCAACCTGTGCACCGCCGGGTACGCGGAGACCGGCTTCACCCACCAGGGTGCGTTTGCGGAATTTGTCTCAGTTCCGGCTCGCCTGGTCCACCGGCTGCCGGCCCACTCCGACCTCGGAGCGGCGGCGGTTCTCGAACCGACGGCGTGCGTCGCCGCGGGACTTCTCGAGGCTGATCTTCGCCCTGGGCTGCGGATCGCCGTCGTCGGCGCCGGCACGCTGGGCTTGCTCGCGGTGGCGATCCTGAGTCTGACGTCGCCGGCACGCCTGGCGCTGGTGGGCAGCCGCAAAGGGCGGCTCGAGCTCGCTCGGCGGCTTGGGTGCGACGAGACGTGGGACATTCACGACGGCGACCCGGGCGGTTCGCTGGCGGGCGGATTCGAGCTCGTCTTCGAAGCGGCGAACCGGCCTGAGGCCGCAGCCACGGCACTGCTCCTCGCCAGGCGCGGCGGCACAGTCATTCTCGAAGGCATCTCGGGTTCCAGTCAGCCGGCGATCACCGCGGATGCGATCACCACCAAGCAGCTGCGAGTCCAGGGCATATTCGGCGCGTCGAGCGTGGCATGGCGCTGGGCCGTCGAGCTGTTTGCATCCGGCCGCCTACCACTCGCCGACCTTGTGAGCCATCGATTCCCGCTCGAACGCTTCGAGGCGGCGTTCGACACACTCGAAGACGTCGATAGCGGCGCCGTCAAGGTGGAGCTCGTACCGACGGACGCCGCGTGATGCGTTCGGCGGCCAATCCACTGCAACTTTTGGCCGGACTCGATATCTCCGAACGTCAGGTCGGTCTCCTCTGGCTGGGACAGAGTGGTTTCGTCCTCCGCGTCGGCCGTGCGACCGTGCTTGTCGATCCATTTCTATCGCCGCATCCAGATCGCCGTTTTCCGTCCGTCCTCGAGCCGGCCGAAGCGGAGGGGATAGACGTGATCGCATGCACGCACGAGCACTGGGACCATCTCGACGCCGAAAGCCTCGCACTTGTTTGCGCCGCTTCACCGAGTGCACGAGTCGTGGTTCCGGAGCCCCTTGTCGACCTGACGGTTCGTGCCGGCGTCCCGGCTCGACGGGTCGCGGGGATCCAGCCGGACACGCCCGTGGAGATCGCCGGGCTCACCATCCACGCGATACCCGCCCGCCATGGCGTGCATCAGGCGGACGCGTATACGTTCGGCACGGAGTCATCCGGCGGCCTGTACCGGTACCTCGGCTATGTCTTCGAAGGGGGCGGCGTGCGCATCTACCACGCCGGCGACACGATCGGCTACGACGATCTCGCCGATCGCCTGCGCCGGCGGAACGTGGACGTATGTCTACTTCCCATCAACGGCCGCGACGCCGATCGCGAGGCGCTCGACATCGTCGGCAACCTGGACAGCGCCGAGGCCGCCGACCTCGCCGATGAGGTGGGCGCGGACCTTGTCATGCCGATGCATTACGACATGTTCGCCGCCAATCCCGGTTTCCCGGAGCAGTTCGTCGCCGCCGTGCAGGCTCGTGGCGGCAGAGCTCACGTCGTGGTTCCTGCCCGGGGAAGGCCCTTCGTGTACACCAAGCCACGAGGACGTCGATGACCTCATCCCGCGACGTGCTGCTTGGGATGGGCTTACCGCAGGGAGACCTGCATCGGCTGCCGGATTCCACCAAACGCTTTCCCGACGGCGCTCAGTACCGGGTCGAGATCCCCAGCACCGAGGGCCCTGAGTGTTTGCGCGCGGTGCTCGAGGAGGCCAGCAGGTTGTCGGTCCGTGTGCATCGCGTCTCGCAAGGGAGCGGCGTGTTCATGCTGACGGATGACGAACTCGACGAGATGGCGTCGATGGCGGCGGACGCGCAGGTCGAGGTGAGCCTGTTCGCGCGGCCGAACGCTGGGTGGGACACGTCGGCCATGGCTCGCGCCCCGGCCGGCGGAGTCATCGCGGCCAGCGCGCGCGGCCAGGACCAGGTCGTTGCCTGCCTCGAAGACGCGCGACGCGCTGCGGACCATGGTTTTCGCAGCGTGCTGGTGGCGGATCTGGGCGTCCTCGCCGCGTTTGATGCGATGCGCAAGGCCGGCTCATTGCCTGCAGAGATGCAGGCGAAGGTCTCGGTAATGCTTCCGGTGGCCAATCCTGCGACTGCCCAGGTCATCGAGCGCATGGGGGCGAGCACCATCAACGTCCCTACCGACCTGACGGCGCCTCAGATCGCGGCCATCCGTGCCGCCGTTGACGTGCCGCTCGACATCTACGTCGAGGCGCCCGACAACCTTGGTGGCTTCATCCGGATGCACGAGATCCCGGAGATCGTGCGCGTCGCATCGCCCGTCTATCTCAAGTTCGGTCTGCGGAATGCACCCGACATCTATCCGTCCGGCGGCCACCTCGTCTCGACCGCGGTGGCGCTGTGCCGCGAACGCGTGCGCCGGGCCAGGCTCGGTCTGGACCTGTTGATGCGCAGCGGCGCAGCCGCTCGAACGTCCGAGCTCGGCGCAGCCGGGTTGGCCGTGCCGGTTCCTACATCTGGCGTTCAGCCGGCGAACATCGAGTAAGTCGCTTTCCGTACAGACCATATGGGCCGGCCCGAAGTTGACTACCTGAGGCAAGGACCGGCGCCTCGCACGTAGTCTCGCGCGGACTGGTGTCGGTCGAAAGAGGCATGTTCCAGAACCTCCCGAAGTTGAGAGGCTGGAGCGTGGAGAATGCGATGCGCGCGGGCCGGTCTCGGAGAGCTATTGAACAGTGGCTGCGGCCACCATCCCTGCCATCAAGTCGACAGCGTCGGTGTTGTCGAGCCCGTTCTCTCGTACCAACGAGCGCCAAGTCCCGAACCCGATTGCGTGTCCGACCGCCGCAGCGACGCGCACCCGCTTCCGCCCTCGCTCTCTCCGGCCCCGCATCAGCGCGGCGTGGATTGCCCCGAGTTGGCGCTGGAAGCCTTCGACAGCAGGTCTGATAGCAGGTACACGCGGCACGTCTCGGAACACGTTGTCGAGCATCGGCTGAGCTCGTTCGTACCAGTGGTAGAGGTCTGCGAGAGCAAGCCGCAGACGCTGGCCTGGATCTTCGATTTCGAGCAATGGGTCCGGACTCGGCGTCGGGTGGAGGGCTGCCCAGTGCATCGTGCAAGCGCCAAACAAGGCCTCCTCGTCCCGAAAGTGGCGGTAGACGGTGCCGCGCTGGACCCCGGCCTCCTCGGCCACTGCCGTCACTGTGGTCATTGCCGGGCCGACGGTACCGTGAAGCGTCACCGCCGCCTCGGTGATTCGTAGCCGAGTCTGAGCCTCGAGCTCCGCCCGACGGAGCTGGCGGTAGCGGCGTCGCGTCCTCACCGCGTCGGATCCACTCCCAGCTTCGGCGCTATGCGCCACCCAGGCCTCCTTCAGGGCACTTGATTTCAGCGGTCACTTGTGTTCGATGGATATTGACATACGTGTGCACAGCGATTATATTCGTCACACAGCAATGTTCGACGAATATGGAGGTACTCCGATGAAGGCTGCGAGCCAGACGCTTCAGCGCTTAGACGCAACCCAGGGCTCGTGGGCCAGGGTGTTCCGAACCTTCTTTGCGCTCGTGCCGACGCCGGCCGTTCGGGCGATGAGGAAGGCTGTCCAGATCGGTCCCATCGAGGAGCTAGTCATCGTGGGTCGGCGGAGCGGCCATGATCGTCGCGTTCTGATCGTCCTTGCGCAGGTTGGCAGCTTCTGGTACGTCGGCCACCCGAACGGCGACCGTGCGAATTGGGTGCGCAATCTGATCGCCGCGGGCCGGGCGAGGGTGATCACCCGCGCCGCCGCGACCACGGTCGGTGCTGTCCTTCTGGCGCCCGGCGAAGAACGGAATATCGCGATTCGAGAGCACGCGCGGCAGCAGAAGGCACTGCCAACGCGACTGCTCTACCAAGCGGCTCGGACCTACATCACGTCGGCCGGCGCGTTCTTCCGCCTCGAGCCTGAGCCGGCTGAAGGGCCATCCACGCGGAACTTGCTCAACCGCGCCAGGGCCGTCCACGCGGACCTCGCCAGTGACGCAATTGCCCTTGAATTGCTATGAGAAGGGCCGTCGACCTTTTGTACCCACCACGCCGCCTCGGTGTTCCACTTGGGGTGTCTGGTCTCCTCGCCACCTTGTTTCTCGCCGCGTGCGGTGGCGGATCGCCGACCAGCACGCCAACGACCTACAGCAGCAAGGCGTTCGTCCTGCCGTTCGACGTCGCACCCCCGACGTGGCAGCCGACCGCGCCGAGCGTCGATGAGAGCAACTTCGTCACCTGGGTTTCCCCTGATGACACCCGGGCGGTGAGGTTCATGGTCCCCGTGAATGTTTACCCGCCGGGTGGCACCGGCACGACTCCGCCGCCGCGGGACTACCTCGCCTACCTGCTCGCCCAAAAGGACCACGGTGCCCAGTTCGCAGACGTGGTCGAGGCTCATGTGGGAGATCGGCCGGCCACGATCGTGACCGCGACCGTCGGCAGCGGCCTTAGTGGTTCGATCGGTTGTCCCAAGGCGTGGATGTCGGCGGATGACTGCTTTGGCCTCCAACCGGAATTCGTCCTGCGGATCGCCGTGATTGACTTCGCAGACAAGACCCTTCTCATCTGGCTGCGACTCCCCCAGAGCATGAGTGTCAACAACAGGACGACGGAAATCAACTCGTTTGAGAACCTGCTGACCAGCATTCGTTTCAGAAATCGGGCGTACTGAAGGCTGGCGTCTCCCGCTCTGGTCCGCCGGCCTCGCGGTAACTACCCTCGGCGCGGCCTCGATCGCGTTTCCTTCAGGGGCCTCCTGCTTATGGGGATGTCTATTTTGGCCGGCGTGTTCGGCGATTCGGTCATGGCCCGTGAAGCAGGGGAGACTTGGGCTGCGGTCACGATCAAAGTCCTCCACCGCGGCGCCAAGATAAACCCATCCCTCGCGGGACACGTCAATGTGGCAGGTCTCAAGTTGACCTGTCCCATGGGGGCCACCCCTATCCTGTTGCGCGGGGAAAAGCACGACGTGGTCCGGATTGAACCAGTACCTTCGGTTCTGGACGACGCCCTACCTCAAATGCCCGATGTCCATCAAAGGCCGGATCAGCACGAGGTGATTTATCCGCCTGCAGACGGTAGGTGCGGAAAGCTGCTGACGATGTCGAGTGTCAATCCCCGCTATCAACCATTTCCGAGATGAATTCCCGCGGCTCGTTGCGTGCCGCTGCAATCATGTTCGATCTGGACGGGGTTCTCGTCGACTCGATGCCGGCGATACGGCGCTATTGGTTGAAATGGGGTCGGCGTCAAGGAATCGCCGCGAAAACGGTTCTCCAGAGCATCCATCTTCCCGCCGCCGAGCTGGTTGCTGTGCTTGCCCCGAGCCTTGACGCTTCGGCCGAAGCAGCCAGTGCGGCAGCGGCGTATCAAATCGCCAGGATTCCCGCAACGCCGGGCAGCCGCGAACTTCTACAGTCGTTACCGCGCGAGCGCTGGGCGATCGTGACCTCGGCTGCGCGGACAGTTGCCCTCAAACGTTTGAACGCGGCGGGGCTGCCGGAGCCTCGTGTCCTCATTGCGGGTGAGGATAGTCTTCGCGGAAAGCCGGAGCCTTTTCCCTATCAACTTGCGGCCTGGTGCTTGGGCGCGCCGGTGTCTGCCTGCGTCGCGGTCGAGGATTCTCCGGCCGGCATCCAATCGGCGATCGGCGCAGGCATGCATGTAATTGCGGTCGCGGTCGCTTCTGGGGAGAGCAACATTGGCGCCGACGCGGTAATTTCGTCGCTCCGCGCCATGCGTATCACGGTAGAGCCGAATACTCTCAATATCGACGTCAAGCGCATCTCCCGTCGCGCTACGAGGTTGCAGCGTGTCCCTCTCCGAGCCTCCTCTGGCGCGGCTCAAGCCAGCAAACCCAGCTCCCGTAAGGGCTGGCCAAAGCCGCGGGATCCAGGAGCGAATCAATGATCGTGATGGACGGCGGCCTCCCCGGTCCCACAATCGAGTAGTAAGTACCTAACTTTTCGATCGTTGGACTACTTCGGCAACCGAAATCAGCAAGACATTTTCCTTTCGGGCCATCGCGTAATGAGTTGCCGATACGGGCCGTCACATCTGGGTAGTCGCCATCTCGCCGCCCTTAGCCGCGTCGCCGACTGCCTTCTGCATCCTTCGGACGGCCTCTTTCACCAGAGCTTGTGATGTCCCGAAGTTGAATCGCACGTATCCACTGCCTTCGGGCCCAAACCGAGCCCCTTCGTACAGGGCGACCCGGCCCCGCGCCAGGAACGTCTTGGCCGGGTCGTCCCCGAGCCCCAACGCCCGGCAGTCCAGCCAGGCAAGATAGCCCGCTTCAGGAAGCATGAAGTCGACCTTCGGCAGGCCCACCGCCAGCAAATCGCGCAGCAGCCGGCGATTCTGATCGAGGTAGCCGACCAATCGGTTGAGCCATGCAATGCCAATCGGGCTGAATGCTGCGGCCGCAGCGATCACACCCAGGTGGCTCACCCGGTCCACCAGGTCCTTGGGTAGCAGCTCCCGCGCCATGCCCACGCTGGGCCTGGTCGGCACAAGTACCGCACACTTCAAGGCTGGTACGTTCCAACCCTTGCTCGCCGAAATCAGCGTGAAGTTTCTACCCTGCGAAGCCTGAGGAATCGAGACGAAGGGCAAGTGCCGGAAGCTGGGCATCGTCAGCGGAGCGTGGACCTCATCGGATATGACAGCGACGTCGTGTCGCGCAGCAAGTTCGGCAATGGCTCGCAGCTCGCGCTCGCCGAACACGCGGCCGGTTGGGTTGTGAGGATTGCAAAGAAGGTAGGCGCGAGCTCCGGCCTCGAATGCCTCGGCCAGGCCATTGAGGTCGAGCTCCCAACCACCGGCACCCAACCGCATGGGCACCGGAATGACTCGTCGTCCGACGGTTTCGATCGTTGTGTAGAAGGGCGGATAGATCGGTGGGTTGATGACCACCCCGTCACCCGCGCCCGTGAATGCTTTGAGGACCTCGGCAACGCCGGCCATGATGTCCGGCACCAGCATTACCTGCTCTTCCGCGACCGTCCAACCAAATCGGCGGGCGAACTCAATGAATGACGGCGCCAGCAATCCGTCTGAGGCGTAGCCGGTATCGCCGAGTTCGATCGCCTCCTCGAGCCGCCTTTGAATCGGCGGCGCAAGTGCAAAGTCCATCTCCGCGATCCAGGCCGGGAGCACGTCCGGATCAAACCTCGTCCACTTGCTGCTCGACCGGTGCCGCAGCCGGTCAATGGAGACGTCGTCGAACTCCTGATCGGCCATTGGTCGAGCGTAATCCCACCCCTGGCGGGACGGGTCAACGCCGAGATGATTGCGTGTCACCTCACCGCGGTTGCCGCCGCGACACGTCCTGGTTTTCGATCATCGATGGCAAGTGGCGCGGCGGCGGGCGGGCTTCGAGGCCTGTCTCTCGCCCAGCAGCTTCGGCGCTTCCGGGCGCCAGCGCGCGTCGCTGTCCGAGCTGCGGACTCGGCCGCCCGAGGCGCTTCCGAAGGCCCATTGACCTGGCCCCATGGGGACGGCTTTAGTCTTGTCGCCTGGTAACGGCGTGAACATCAAGCGAGCGGCCGAGATGGCGGGCGTGACCCACAAGGCTCTCAAGTACTACGAGGCCATCGGTCTCATCACCCCCAGACGATCCACGAACGGATACCGGACGTATGGCGAGCACGAGATCGAGCTGGTTAGGCAGATCAAAGAATTGACTGCCGTGGGCCTGTCGGTGAAAGGCACGAAGCCATTCATCGAGTGTCTCCAACAGGGCCATGTGCACGGAGACGACTGCCCGGAGTCGCTGGCGGCGTATCACGGCGAGATCAGGCGCCTGGACGCATTGGTGGACGAGCTCAGCTCCCGACGCGAGATGCTGCGTGCCCGCCTCCACGCCGCCGCTGCCCGCGGCTTCACATTAAGGGACGCGGAACGCGGCCCCATCGCGCCTCCTCGCTACGGGCTCCCCAAAAACCTCCCTGCGCCCGTCGATGACGGCAGCGCGGGCCATCTTGGCGGCTTGCGCCTCCCCAACCTCTCGCTGCGCTCGACTGACGGCCGGGACGTGAACCTGCGAGCGGTCGGTGACAGACGCTGGGTCCTTTTCGTCTATCCCACGACGGGTATTCCCGGAGAAGACATGCCGATGGGGTGGGAGCAGATCCCAGGAGCGCGTGGATGCACCGCGGAGGCGTGTGGTTTTCGAGACAGCTTCGGCGATCTGCTGCACGCCGGTCTCGAGGAGGTGTACGGACTGTCCGTCCAGGAATCGCGCTATCAGCGCGAGCTGGCACAGCGGCTGCATCTCCCGTATCCCTTGCTGTCGGATCCGAGCCTTGCGCTGCGAAAGGCATTGCGCCTGCCCATCTTCGAAGCGGACTGCCGGCGCTTTTACAAGCGGCTGACCATGATCGTTCACGGCCAGCGCATCGAGCACGTCTTCTTTCCGATCTTTCCGCCCAACGAGCACGCGCACGAGGTGCTCGACTGGCTGCAAGATCATCCGGCGGTCTCGGCCGCGAGCTGAGATGGAATCGATGTCCGTGATAAGAAACGGATCAGCCCCCTCGGCCGTGGTCTTCGATCTGGACGGCACCCTTGTCGACACCGTCGGCACCAGGATCGCCGCGTGGCTGCGGGCTTTCGAAGAAAGAGAGATCCCGGCGCAGCGGGCCCAGGTCGCCCAGCTGATCGGGTCGGACGGACGGCGACTGGCCCGAATCGTGGCTGAGGCAGCCGGACGAACTGTCGATGAGTCTCTGACTGAATCCATCGACCGCCGCGCCGGTGAGATCTATGACCTTTTGAACACGGACCCGAGACCGCTGCCCGGCGTACACGTCGTCCTGAATGTACTGGAGGCCCGCCGCATCCCCTGGGCCATCGCCACGTCGAGCCGAAGCGATCAAGTCAGCGCCTCGATACACGCGCTGCACCTTTCGAGCCGGCCGAAGGTCATCGATGGCAGTCAAGTCGAACATGCGAAGCCGGCGCCGGATCTGCTCCTGGCTGCGGCACACGAGCTCGCCGTGGAACCCGCGGACATGTGGTACGTGGGCGACTCGATATGGGACATTGAGGCGGCCAGGACCGCCGGTGTGCCGGCGATCGGCGTTGCTACCGGGGTGGCGACACCAATGGACCTCGAGAACGCGGGCGCCCAGCTCACTCTGGAGAGCTTGGAGCAGCTGGTGCCGATTCTTGCGGCGTCAAGGGGGCCAACAGACACTCGGCCGTGATCGATCTGAACCAGTACGTCCTCTTCCTCGGAGTCTCCCTGGTGGTGATCTGCACCCCCGGGCAGGACACGGCGCTGACGATTCGCAACACGCTTCTCGGCATGAGGCGGGCCGGGATCGCCACAGCGCTCGGGGTGGCCAGCGGCCAGGCGACCTGGACCGTGTGCACCAGCGCCGGTCTGATCGCTCTCGTGCTGGCGTCCGGCGCGATTTTCACCGTCATCAAGGTGGCCGGCGCGGCGTACCTGATCTATCTCGGGGTTCGCTCTCTGACGACGATTCGGTCCCATGGGATCGAGTTGCCAACCAATGTGGGATCCCGGCTAGAAGCCTCGGCCGCCTTTCGGCAAGGTTTCGTCAGCAATCTGTCCAACGTGAAGATGCTGGCGTTTTTCACCAGCCTGCTTCCGCAGTTTGCGGGTTCTCGGCCGACCCTGTGGCTGCTCCTTGCGCTCGGCATCAACTTCAGCGTCCTGACCGTGGCATGGCTTACGGGATACGCGGTGGCGGTGGAACGGCTCGGGCGGCTGCTTCGTCGGGCCGCCGTCCAGCGCGTGATGCAAGGGCTGCTCGGCGCTGTGCTGGTCGGCCTTGGAGTCCGGGTGGGCGCCGAGGCGCTCCAGAACCGGTGGCC
>JBKPCF010000019.1:0-17363 GCA_046727235.1 Candidatus Dormiibacterota bacterium | reverse complement strand
ATCAAGGTGATCGCGCTCACGGGCGACCTTTCCGACGATGTCCGGCAAGCACTCGCGGGAAGCGGCATCGACAGCTACATGACCAAGCCGGTCGACCTCGCGCTGCTGCAATCGGAGGTGGAACGGCTGACCGCCGCCTAGCGCCCGACCGGCGCTACCAGGTGCGCGTCACCTTCTGGATCGTCCGCGGGCGGTCGGGGTCGAATCCGCGCGCGACCGCCACATGGTGGGCGAGCAGCTGGCCGGCGACCGCGAGCGTGATGGGAGTCAGCTCTTCGGGGAGCCCCGTGGCGTCAAGCAGATGCAGGACCGGGCAGCCCTTCGCCACCAGCTGCGCTTTCACGGACTCGAGGTTCGCGGCCACGATGCCGCCGCCGTCGACGAACAGCGCCGGCAGGCCCGCTTCCATGATCGCGATCGGTCCGTGCTCGAAGTCGGCGAGCGACCATGCGCGGGCGAGGACGTAGCTGGTCTCGCTGAGCTTGAGCGCAATCTCCTCCGCGGTCGAGAAGTTGAATCCTCGTCCGAGCACGATCGCGCGCGGTCCCATCAGTCCGGGGACGAGCGACTCCAGCTCGCCTTCTCTCTCGAGCGTGCGCGTGATCGCGTGGGGAACCGTGTCGAGCGCGGACCTGAACCCTGGGTCTGGGTGGAGGGCTTCGGAGATCAGCGCCAGCGCGAGCACGCTCGCCGTGTAGGTCTTCGACGCCGGCACGCTCACCTCGGGCCCGGCCTCGAGCGGTAGCACGAGCTCGGCGGTTGCCGCCAGCCTCGAGCCCGGCTCATTGGTGATGGCGAGCGTCAGCGAGCCCTGCCGCCGAGCTTCTTCGACGACGGCGATCACGTCCGGGGACTCGCCCGATTGCGAGATCCCGATCACGCATTCCCCCTCAAGTCGCGGCGGCTTGCCGTAGTGCGTGAACAGGGAAGGCGCGGCAAGCGCCACAAGGGCCCGGTTGCGGATGCCGAAGAGGTACTTCGCGTAGAGCGCCGCGTTGTCCGAGCTGCCGCGCGCGGCGATGGCGAAGCCGCGCGGCGCCGCTTCTTTGATGCGCGCCGCGATCGAGGCGGCCACCGGGCGGCCGTGCTCGAGCAGGCGCGCCGCGACCACGGGCTGCTCGGCGATCTCCGCGCGGAACTTGCTCACAGGCGGAGCAGCTCCTCGGCCAGGCGCACCGCGCCTTCCACCGGCGGTTCCTCCAGGCGGATGCACTGAGCGCTCGTTCGCTCCCGCACCTCGGCCTCGAGGATCGGCTGGTTGAGGAGCAAACCGCCGGCCAGCACGACCGGACCTTCGATTCCGATCGCGTCCTGGACCTGGCGGACAAGCTGCGCCAGCGCCGCGGCCGCGCGGCGAATGACTTCAATCGCGCCGGGGTCGACGTTTGCGGTCGCGAAAACGACCGATGCAACGCCCGCCCACTGCATCGGCTCGTGCATCGCGTGCAGGTTGGCGATCAGCTCACGTGAATCTCGCGCGCCGCACGCGGCGAGGATCGCCTCGCCCAGCGGCCCCACCGGCCGGCCTGACTCCGCCCGACCGATCACCTCGCGGGACGCCTCGCGTGTGATCCACGCGCCGCCACCGTCGTCGCCGATCATCCATCCCCATCCTCCCCGCTGCGTCTCGCGACCGTCCGAGGTTCGGCCGTATGCGACCGAGCCGGTCCCCGCGATGACTGCGATTCCGGCGTTGACCCCGGCCGCCGCGAGCACGAGCCTCGCATCGTGCACGACCGCGAGCCGGCAGCCCGGAAGCATCCTCTCGAGGAGCTCGTGCAGTCGCGTCCGCGCGTCAGGAACCTCCGCTCCGGCCGCTCCGGCGCAGCACGCATCCGGGTGAATCGACCCGAGCGCCGCCAGCAGCGCTGAAAGCCTGTCGTCGATGAGTCGGGCTTCGAGGACGGCGACGTTCGCGCCGGGTCCCCTGGCATCGATTACCCCGTGACCATCCGCCCGCAGCCTCGCCCGGCTGGAGGAGCCTCCGATATCCAGTCCTAAGAGGGTTGGCGGAATTTGACGACCCCTCGGATCATGGTCAGCCGCGCACGGAGGTCGGCGTCGAGGATGACGATGTCCGCGCACGCACCCTCGCCGAGGCGACCGAGGCGCTTCTCGCCGAGCACGCGTGCCGGCACCTCTGACGCCATGCTGACCGCCAGGGCGGTGGTCATCCCGGGCAGGCGCGCGCTCAATCGGACGAGGTCGGTCATCCTTGCAGCGCTTCCCGCCAGGGTGCCGTCTTCGAGCTTCACGACGTGACCGTCGCTCACCACCTTGCGGCCTCCCAGCTCGTATGCGCCGGCGGGCGAGCCGGCCGCGGACGTCTGGTCGGTCGTCAGGGCGACGCGCATCGGTCCCGCGACGCGGAGCACTTGCTCGCACATCGCCGGGTGCACGTGCTCGCCGTCGGCGATCAAGCCGACCGTGACCCGCGGGTCGAGGAGCATCGCCGCGGCCACGCCTGGCTTTCGATGGTGCACGGGGGACATCGCGTTGAAGATGTGCGTGGCGAAGCGCACGCCGGCCTCGATCGCCTGACGCCCCTGGTCGAAGTCGGCGCCGGAATGTCCAGCGGAAACGACGACCCCCGCGTGATGGAGTCGCTCGATCGCCTCCAGCGCACCCGGCAGCTCCGGCGCGAGCGTGACCAGGCGCGGCCTTGAAGTTGCGATGACGTCTACGTTTTCGCGGGTCGGTTCGAAAAGGTTCGATTCGAGGTGCGCGCCCCTGAACGCATGGCTGAGGAACGGTCCTTCGATGTGCGCGCCTAGGACTCGCGCGCCCTGCGCTTCCGATGCCGCGCCCACTGCCGCCGCGAACGCGGCCGCAACTTCGACAGGCGCCGAGATGATCGTGGGCAAGAACGCGGTGACGCCGGTCGGCGGCAGCAGCTCGGAGATGCGTGCGATCGCGTCGGCGCCGGTCGCGGCATCGCTGCCCGCGTAACCGTTGACCTGGAGGTCGATGAAGCCCGGCGCGATCACCTCGCCCGGCGCGGCGACCAGCTCCTCGTCGGGGCGCTCCGGCGGCTTCCCGCGGCCGACCCACGTGATGGTCTCGCCCTCGACGAGAACGGCGTCCGCGTCGTTCTGTCCGTGGATGCGTCCACGGAGGAGCGTCCTCACGCCCGCCGCGCTTCTTCGACCACGGCTTTGAGGTCTCCGGACGCAGCCTCCAATCGCTTGCGTGCTTCTTCCGCCGTCACCCCGCGCCTCAGCATGACGATGGCGACCTTCACATTTCCCCCTGCGGCTTCGAGAGCGCCGGCCGCGGCCTCTCGCGACACACCGCCGAGGTCGGCGGCGACGCCGGCCGCCCGAGCTCGCTGCTTGTCGTTCGAGGCGACCACGCCGACCATTCGCCCGCGATGCGTGTACGCAAGCCGCGTGAAGACGGCGGTGCTCAGCATGTTGAGGAGCAGCTTCTGGACGGTGCCCGCCTTGAGGCGAGTCGAGCCCGCGATCACCTCGGGCCCTTTCTCGACCTCGATCGCGATGTCCGCGGCCCTGCCGAGCGGCGAGCCCGGGTTGCAGGTGATGGCAAGGCGCAGCGCGCCGTCCTCTGATGCGCGCTCCAGCGCACCCAGCACGAAGGGCGTCCGTCCGCTGGCGCTGATCCCGACCAGGACGTCATCGGCCCCGAGCGCCAGGCGCTGCGCGGTCCGGGCGCCGAGCTCGGCGTCGTCTTCCTGCGCGTCCCCGACCGCGTGGGCCTGGACGCGGTCTGCAGGGACTCCAAATGTCGCCGGGCACTCGGCCGCGTCGAGCTGGGCGATCAGGCCGCTCGTGCCCGCGCCGAAGTAATGGAGCCGGCCGCCCTCGCGCAGGCGGGCGGCCACTGCATCGACGGCGTGCGCGACCTGGCGCAGCTGCGATCGGACGGAATTGACCGCGCCGACATCCTCGGAATGCATGAGCTCGACCAGTTCGAAGGCGCTGAGGTCGTCGAGCTCGTCGGCGCGAGGGTGGAGGTTCTCGCTCATTCAGCGTGCGCCCCGCGCGTTGCCTGCGGGCGCATGAGCTCCGCGGCTACCTCGGCGCAGACTCGTGCGGAGCCATACGTCGCGATGTAGGCATGCGCTGCTTTCGGCCGATAGGCGGGCAGGCCCATCTCGACCAGAACAGCATCCGGGCGGCGCTCCAGCAGCCGTTCGACCGCCGCGCGATGCTCTGGCTGTCGGTGCAGGTCGCGGACGACCAGGACGAGGCTTTTGGGGGCCGCCGAGGCGTCACTTCCTGAGACGAGCACCCCTCGCGCCGCCAGCGACGCTTCAATCCCCCATGACACGTCGCCCGCTGCAATCGAACGAGTCGAGGCGAACTGAATCACCACGGCCTCGTCGCGAATCCGCACGGGCCCGTCGCTGCAAACCGCGCGGCGGGCTGCCACGAGCCCGGCCTGGCGCGACACCTGAGCTTTGCCGCCCTGGCCTGCACGCCATGCGGCGACAGAGTCGACCCGTGCGGCCGCCTGTTCCAATCGATGCTCTGTCAGGCGGCCGGCCTTCAGCGCGGCCTCCACCGCTCTGACGATCTCCCAGACCACGTCTTCGCCTGCCAGGCCGCCGCCGATGCATAGCGCGTCGCATCCCGCGACCAGGGCGAGCACCGCGCCTTCAGCCACGCCGCGGCCGTCGCTGAGCCCACGCATCTCGAGCCCGTCGGTGATCGCAAGCCCCCGAAAGCCAAGCTCGTCGCGGAGCAAGCCCGTCATGATCCGGCGGCTGATGGTCCCTGGCACGTCATCGATCGGCGGCACGACGATGTGCGCGCTCATGATCGCCTGCACGCCACTTGCGATCGCGGCCGCGAATGGCCGGAGCGCGCGCAGGTGCGGATCTTCGTTCACTACGGGAAGCGCCAGATGCGAGTCGACCGAGGTGTCGCCATGGCCGGGGAAGTGCTTGGCGCAAGCCGCCACGCCCTCGCTCTGCAGTCCTGTTATCCAGGCGGAGGTGTGTTGGGCGACTGCGAATGGGTCGGAGCCGAAAGACCGCACGCCGATCACGGGGTTGAGCAGGTTGGTGTTCACGTCCGCCACCGGCGCGAAGTCGAGGTCGATCCCGACCGCGGCCAGGTCATATCCGATCGAGGCGGCCACGTCAAAAGTCAGGCTTGGGTCGCCGGCGGCGCCGAGCGCGAGGTTTCCCGGATAGGAGCTGCCCTCCTTCGCTTCGAGCCGCGTAACGTCACCGCCCTCCTCATCGATCGCGATCAGCAGTCCAGGCCGCTCGGCGTGCAGCGCCGCGCTCAAATCGGCGAGCCGGTCCCGAGTCTCCACATTGCGTCCGTAAAGGACCACCCCGCCCAGACCGGCGGACGCCATACGAAGGATCCAGTCCGGCGCGGAAGTGCCCACAAAACCAGGCAGGAGGCAGCGCAGCGCGAGCCCCTCGACCGGCGTCATCCCTTCACCGCGCCGGCGGTGAGGCCGCCCGCCAGGTATCGCTGCAGGACCAGGAAGAGGGCCACGACCGGAAGCCCGGTGAGGGTCGCGGCCGCCATCAGCGGACCCCACTCCGGGCCGTGATTGGTCGTGAAGGACGCGAGCCAGACCGTGAGCGTCTGGTTGTTGGGGCTGGACAGGAGGACGTAGGCGACGATGTACTCGTTCCAGGCCTGGATGAACCCGAAGATCGCGGTTGCGACGAGGCCCGGGCCGACGAGCGGAAACGTGATCCGCACGGCGGCGCCTACCCGGGTGCAGCCGTCGATCATCGCGGCCTCCTCGAGCTCAGGCGGGATGTTGGCGACGAACCCGCGCAGGGTCCAGATCATGAATGGCAGCACCACCGCGAGGTAGACGGCGACCACGCCGGGCAGGGCGTCGGTCTGGCCGACGCTGTCGAGCATCAGGTAGACGGGGATGATCAGCGCGTTGAGCGGCACCATCTGGACGCCGATGATCATCACCAGGTAGCCGGTGCGGCCCTTGAACCCAAAGCGAGCCGTCCCCACCGCGGCGAGAAACGCCACCGCGAGCCCGATGACGAGCATCGAACCGACGATCACGAGGCTGTTCCGCACGTCGTCCACGAAGTAGGGGCGCTGGACCGCGTACTGGAAGTTCTCCAGCGTGATCGGGTTGGGGATCCATTTCGGCGTGAGGCTCAGG
This sequence comes from Candidatus Dormiibacterota bacterium, assembly GCA_046727235.1. GTDB lineage: Bacteria > Chloroflexota > Dormibacteria > Dormibacterales > Dormibacteraceae > 40CM-4-65-16. The sequence continues at coordinate 11,246 of JBKPCF010000019.1, read as the reverse complement.
ATGTCGCGGCCTGGCTTGAACGCCGTCGCGACCATCCAGTAGATCGGGAACAGCATCACGGCCGCGACCGCGAGACCGACGACGTCGTACAGGAGCTGCTTGACCCGCTGGCCGACATTGATTCGCAGCCCGGCCTGCGCGGCGGAGCGCGCGGCGCCGACTCGAACACCCTGCGCTGTCCCGGGCGCGATCATCCGATCTCAGCCACCCTGACGGTCTCGCGCACGTAAAACAGCGTGACGAAGATGAGAATCACCACGAGCACGACTGCAATCGCGGCGCCGAGTCCGTACTGGGTGACGCCGAACGATTCGCGATAGGAATAGATCGCGATCGTGAAGTAGTCGGAGCTCGGGCGCTGGTTCAGCATCACGTAGATCTGCGTGAACACCCCGAAATCCCAGATCGTCGAGAGGCAGGTCACGATCAGGAAGATCGGCTTCAGCATCGGCGCCGTGACGAACCGGAACGTCTGCAACGGACCCGCGCCGTCCACCTTCGCCGAATCGACAACGTCCGCCGGCACCTGGAGCAAGCCGGCGAACAGCGTGATGGTGACAAACGGGATCGCCCCCCACACGACGACCACCACGAACACCGACCAACCCTGGATCGGGCTGTCGAACCAGTTGTGATGGATGAAGTTGCCCAGGTGCAGCTGCGTGAGCAGGTAGTTGATGACGCCAAACTCGTAGTCGAACATCCACTGCCAGATGTCCACGGTCACGATGACCGGCGTCGCCCAGACGAAGACGAGCGCGCTCATCACGATCACCCGGACCGCCTGCCGCACCTTGAGCAGCAGCAGCGCGATGAGCGTGCTGAGGGCAATCGTCAGTCCGACGCAGGCGAACGTGAACAGGAGCGAGCGCACGACCACCTGGCGAAAGAGGGGGTCGGCGAGGATCGACTGGTAGTTGCCAAGGCCGACCCAGTCGCCGGAGTGCTGGATCAGCTCGCGCAGCCCGTAATGCTGCAAGGACAGCCATACGAGCATTCCGAGCGGGAAGGCCAGGATGCCCGCGATCACCAGCAGGCTCGGGCTGATCAGGGCATATGGCAGGAGCGCTATGCGAAGGGGACCCGGACGCCGGGGTGCTGATTCGAGGTCCGGGGTTGTGACCGCCACTCCCATCGAACCAGCCCCCTTTGTCCTTGTTCTTACGAGACTAGCCGCCGCCGTTGAGGATCGAGGTGATCCTGTCGCTGGCAGCCTTGGTCGCGGTTGGAATGTCCTGCTGCTTGGTGAATATCTTGACCAGCATGTCGGGAAGCACGTTGGCGTTCTCGACGTTGGCCCAGTTCTGCGAGTTCGGGACGAAGCGGCTGTTCTTGGCCGCGTTGAAGAAGACGGAGTTCAGGCCGCTTGCCAGGTTGAGCTGTGAGGTGTTGTTGGGGATGACGCCGCCGACGGTCGCCATCTGAGCCATGTTCTTCTGGTTGGTGAAGGTCTGGACCCACGCGTTGGCCGCGTCCTGGAGCTTGCTCTTGGCCGCGACCGCGAGGTCTGAGCCGCCGAGGAACACCGGGGCCGTCTGGCCCGCGTTGTGGCTGGGGATCGCGAACGCGCCCAGCTTGTCCTTGAGGGTGGGATCGCCCGCCTTGGGGTCGGTGATCACGCCGACCTCCCAGCCGTTGGCGATGATCATCGCGATGTGACCCTGTGCGAAGGCCGCGTCCTGCTTGGCCTCATCGCCGCTCTTGTCGGCTTTCGAGAGCTGGCTGACGATGTTGCTGAGAGTGGTGAGGCCTTGCTGCGAGCTCGACGAGTTGAGCGCGCCCGTCCACTTGCTGCCCGACTGGGTGGCGATGTTGCCGCCGAAGTCCCAGACGAAGGGCAGCGCCGCGTACCAGTACTTGCCCGGGTAGTAGAGCGCTGAGAAGTTCGGGTCCGAGCTGTGCGCGGTCATGAGCTTCTTGCCGACGGTGAGCAGTCCGTCCAGGCTGTCAGGAGGCTGGACGCCGGCCGCGTCGAAGAAGTCCTTTCGGTAGATGATCGCGCGGCTTCCCGCGTAGTACGGGACGCAGTAGAGCTTGCCGTTCACGGTGCAGGAGTCCGTCAGGGACTGCAGCCACGTGCCGGAGTTGTCGAAGCTCGACTTCTTGCCGCTGATGTCCTCGAGCGCCCCGGCCGCGGCGTACTTGGCCACCAGCGTATTGCCGAGCTCCACGACGTCAGGTGGGGTGCTGCCCGCGTAAGCGGTGTCGAGCTTGGTGCCGATGTCACCCCACTGCTGGAGCTCGACCTTGACGGTGATGTTCGGGTACTTGGCCTTGAAGTCGGTGTTGACACCGTCGACCACGCTCTGTGGCGCGCTGCCGCTCATCAGCCAGACGGTGAGAGTCCCGGACTGGTTCGCCGAGTTGTTCGAGCTCGAGGTGCCTCCGCAGGCAGCAACGAGCGCCACGGCGATCGTGAAAACGCTGAACCATGCCTTCCTGAAGTTCATCTAGGCGAATTTCCCCCTATGTGTGAATGCGGCGCGGGTGCGCCTTGCTGCTGGTCGCCTCCACATCCCGCGCCACAGGCGGCGTGCCGCGCCGGACGCCGGCCGAGCGTCCATTGCGGCTGCGCTGAAGCACGAGGTCGGCGACCAGGCGATAACGGTCGCCGCGATAGATGGAGCGAACGAACTCGACGATCCGACCTGACTCGGAGACGGTCGTCCGCTCGAAGAGAAATGCCGGTGTGTGGAGGGGGACCCCGAGCACTTCGGACTCCTCCTCGCTGGTCACGGTGGGCTCGATCGCCTGGGTGCCGGACGCGATCGTGATGCCGTACCTCTGGGCGAGCAGCTCGTAGAACGAGTGGTCTTCGAAGTCGGCGCGGGTCAGTCCTGGCACCAGTGCCTCGGGCACGTGCAGGACCTCCATCGCCATCGGAATCGAATCCGCGAGGCGGAGACGCTTGACCCGGATCACGCGCGTCTCCGGCGAGACACCGAGCCGGTGGGCCAGGCGGGCGCCGGCGAGAGTCGTGATCAGCTCGAGCGTCCGGCTGCCGGCGGTCATGCCGCGCCGGCGCATGTCCTCGCTGAAGGAGGTGAGGGTCAGCGGCTGCGCGATCTTCGGCTCGGTGACGTAGGTCCCGCTGCCGTGACGCCGGTCCAGGTAACCGTCGCGGACCAGCTCGTCCAGCGCCGCGCGCAAGGTCAGACGCGACACGCCGAGGTCGGTCGCGAGCTGGCGCTCGGCCGGGATCGGCTGCCCGACCTCGAGCGACTCCATCAGGTCGCGGACCCGCTCGCGCGTGTCTTCTTGCTTGCTCACGAGGCCGTCCCGGCCAAGTGGTACTGCCCTCCCAGCATTACCATGCACGGGCATTAAAGCACAATCGGGCTAAGTGGTCAATACCACTTGTTGGTGGTCAGTACCACTGCGGCGTCTGGCTCGTGGCGCGCCCGTCAGGTAGCCGGTCTTCGCTCCGGGTTATCTGAGGTAAGGCCGGCCTTGCGGCGGGCCAAACCTACCTGGAGGTTGGTGGGAGATGCAGCTCCTGGGGTTTCTGATCATGGGGGCCGTCGCCGGTTGGCTTGCCGGAAAGATCATGACCGGCCACGGCTACGGCATCATCTGGGACGTCGTTCTCGGGGTGCTGGGATCGCTCGTCGGCGGGTTCGTCTTCACGCTCATCTTCGGCACGCAGCCGGCGGGTCTCGTCATCTCGTTTGTCGTCGCGTTGATCGGGGCCGTGGTCCTGGTCGCGATCGTGCATCTGATCAAGCGGGAGCCGATGCGCACCGTCTGATCGAGAGTTCTTCACGAGCGCCGGCAACCCGGCGCTCGTTTCTATACTCGGCCGGGGATTGACCACGATCGAGCGACGACGCCTTGGCGCTTCCAACCTTGAAGTCTCCGTGCTCGCGCTCGGCTCCTGGCGCACTTACGAAAGGATTCCGCGCGACGCCGGAATCGCCGTCATGCGCAAGGCGCGCGAGGTTGGGATCAACTTCCTCGACGACGCCCGCTACAACGACGAGACGGGCGATGCACCCCTGAAGACCGGCTACTCCGAGGTGGTGTTCGGCGAGCTGTTCCGGGCGGCGGGCTGGAAGCGCGATGAGGTCATCCTTGCCAACAAGCTCTGGTGGGACTTCTGGCCGGAACAGTCGGCCGCCCAAGAGCTCGACGGCTCTCTCCAGCGCATGGGCATGGACCATATCGACCTCGCGTACGCGGAGCGGCCACCGGAAGGACTGACCGTGGAACAGATAGTCCACGACGTCAACGACCTCATCAAGACGGGGAAGCTGCGCGCGTGGGGCGTGCTCAACTGGCCTGCGTCGCTAATTGAAGAAGCCGGCCTCATCGCGTCTGAGCGCGGCGTCGCCGGACCATGCGCGGCGCAGCTTGCGTACAGCCTGGTCATGCGGTCGCCGGTCGAGGACGACGACATGGTCCACGCCCTGGAGAGCTCGAACGTCGGCGTCGTCGCCTCGTACACGCTGATGGGCGGCGCGCTGAGCGGCAAGTACGCAGAGCCCGGCGCGGAGGGCCGGATCACGGCCAGGCTCGACAAGCGTGATTACTCGCACGCGCTGCGAGCCGGCGAGCAGCTCGTGGGGCTTGCCAGGCGGAGCGGCTCTCCCCCCGCCGCGCTCGCCATCGCGTTCGCGCTGGCCAACCCACATGTGGCGTCGGTCCTGTTCGGGGCGACGAAACCGCAGCAGATCGACGAGAACGTGGCCGCGGTCGAGCTCAACAAGAGCATGAAAGGCGAAATTGTCGACGAGCTTCGGCAGGTGGGTCGCTAGTCAATGCCGCACCCGACCACGGTCGCTCTGTTTGCGCTCGCGACGTTTCTCCTCACCGTGTCGCCTGGGCCGGGGGTCCTCTACGTGACGGCGCGCAGCCTGACCCAGGGCCGGCGCGCCGGGTTCGCGTCGATGTTCGGCATCGAGTTCGGCGAGGTGGTGTGGCTCGCCGCCGCGGCGACGGGCGTGGCCGCGCTCCTGGCCGCGTCGGTGGGCGCGGTCACGGTGCTGCGATTCGCCGGCGCCGCCTACCTCATCTACCTGGGGATCGAGCGCTGGCGGCAGGTGGGCGCCGTCTATGCTCCGCCGCGGGCGCCGCTCGGCCGCATCTTCGTGCAGGGTGTCGTCACCCAGCTGCTCAATCCCAAGGTCGCCGTGTTTTTCGTCGCCTTTCTGCCGCAGTTCCTCGACACCAGGCAGCCCATCGCTGCGCAGGTCGCCGTCCTCGGGGTCGTCTATGTCGCCATCGCGATCGTGGTCGACGTGACCTACGTGATGTCGGCCTCCGCCGTGTCCAGCCGCTTCATGCGGAGCCGCGTGGCCCAGGTTCGGACCGGCCGCGTTGCCGCCGCCACGTACGTCGCGCTTGGCGTCGCGGCGGCGGCGACTGGCGTCAGGAGGCCGTAGGCGGCGAGTGAGGCGAGGGGTCCCTGGCCAGGGGCGCCCTGGCGGCCGAGACGATCACCGGGATGCCGATCACGAGGCCAAGACAGGTCAGCGATACGCCGATTCCGGCGGCGAGCGCGACCCAGCGGGCCCACGACAAGCGCTGAAAAACCGCGATCAGGGCCAGCACGGAGAGCAGGAAGATCGCGAGGAAAAGGACCAGGAGTGAGACGCCCAGCGGGTCCGGGGACTGGCTCACCCCGGCGATCCCGGCAAGGCTGAACAACCCGGTCAGGACGGCTTCGATCACCAGCAAGACGATCAGGAACCCTCGCAGACCGGGAGACGGCGCCCAGTCCGAGCCCGCCGCCGGCGGGACCATGTAATAGCTCGGCGGCACCGGGGGAGGCGGCGGCGCGGGGAGCTGGGCGGCGGGGATCCAGCTCCTGCCGTCCCACCAGTACATCCCGTCCGGCGACCAGCGCGGTCCCGAACCTTCAGGCGGCTGCATGGGCGCAATGGTGGCAGGGAGGGCGCCCACGGGCGCCCGTTACCGCAGACTGTTCAATGCCTTGCGAACGCTGCTCACCGTCACCGGCAAGACTCCGACCACGCACGTCGAAGAGATCACCCGGTGCTTCAACGAAGCGCACGAGCAAGGTTTCTGGCTCGACATCGAAGCGCCTGACGACGCCGACTACGAGCTCCTCGAGCACACGTTCAAGTTCCATCCCCTGACCATCGAGGACATCCGCCACCAGAATCAGCGCCCAAAAGTCGACGAATACCCCGAGTACAACTTCACGGTGATCTTCGTTGCGGTCTGGGAGAACGACGATATCGCGCTCCGCGAGCAGCACCTCTACGTCGGCCCGAACTATCTGATCACCGTCCACCAGGAACCGTCGGTGCAGCTGAAGGCGCTGGGGGAGCGGATTCACAAGAGTCCGGAGCTGACCCACGGCAAACCATCTTTCCTCACCTACCTCGCCGTCGACGCGCTGGTCGACGCCACGTTTCCAGTGCTCGACAACCTCGACGACTCCGTCGACTCGCTGGAGGACGAGATCACCCAGAAGGCCACCGAGGATTCGCTCCAACGCATCTACCACTTGAAGCACACGGTCACGGAGCTGCGCCGGTTTCTCGGCGCGCAGCGCGACGTGTTTCAGGCTCTGATCACACACGGCGTTCACCTGCAGCAGCAGGACATGACCCTTTACTACCGCGACGTGTACGACCACATCGTGCGGCAGTACGAGACGGCGGACTCGCTGCGCGATCTGCTCACCAGCGCGATGGACGTCTACCTGTCGACGGTCTCGAACCGGCTCAACCAGACGACCAAGACGCTGACTGTTATCGCCAGCCTGTTTCTGCCCCTGACCTTCCTGACCGGCTTCTACGGCATGAACTTCCTCTACCTGACCCAGGTGCTCGAGATCCCGTACTGGGCATTCTGGGTTGGAGTGCTCACGATGCTCATCGCGACGCTGATCCAGCTGTACCTGTTCAAGCGCCGCGGCTGGATATGACGTGAGCGAGTGCTGCTCGCCCAAGGGGTACCGCTGGGTCTTCAGCGAGCGGAGCGCCCGCGCGGAAGCTAAGCGGTACCGGCGCAAGGGCCTCGACTCCACGTCGCGCAGGATCGTCGACTTCCTGGTCGCGCAGGGAGTCGAGGACCGCACCGTCCTCGAGGTCGGAGGTGGCATCGGCGCCATTCAGATCGAGCTCCTGAAGGCCGGCGCCTCGCGCGCGACGAGCGTCGAGCTGACGCCGACGTACGAAGATGAAGCCAGGGGCCTCCTCGAGGAGGCAGGCCTGGCCGACCGGGTCGACCGGAAGCTGATGGACTTCGCCCAGGAAGCAGGCCAGGTCGCGCCCGCCGACGTGGTGATCATGAACCGTGTCATCTGCTGCTACCCCGACATGCCGCGGCTCGCCGGCGCCGCGGCCGGCCACGCGCGCCAGGTGCTCGTGATGAGCTACCCGAGGTACACGTGGTGGACGCGGATCGGCCTTGGAATGGGCAACGCGATGCTTCGGCTGCTGCGGCGCGAGTTCCACATCTTCGTCCACCGCCCGGACCGGATCATCGCCACGTCGCGCGCCCAGGGCCTGGAGCCGGTCCTCGACCAGAGCGGCCTGCTATGGACGGTCGCTGGGCTGCGCCGGAGCGCCTGATTCACTGAGCGGGGGCACGACCTTCTCCCTCCAGTAATCCATGTCGTTGGGGATCGGCTTGATCGAGGGCACGTCCGCCGCCTCTGACTTGAAGCCGGCCCCCGTGTCGAAAAGGACCACGCTTTCGTCGCGCGCGCCGAGACCCGCTTCCACCAGCGCCTGCAGACCCGCACCCGCGGCCGCCGTCTCCAGGCTCACGTAGCCGAGGCCGAGGCTGCCCATTCGCTGCTGCATGGCGACGAGCTCGGCCTCGGGCACGGCCACGGCCGACCCGCCCGAGGCGCGGAGGCAGTCGAGGATGAGGAAGTCGCCCACCGCGCTTGGGACGCGCAGTCCGGCGGCCGCAGTTCGCGCGTCATCCCACGGCGCCGCGAATCGACCTCCCTCGTGAAAGGCGCGCACGATCGGGGCGCAGCCCTCCGCCTGGACCGCAAACATCCGCGGACGCTCCGCGCCGATGACGCCGATCGCCTCTAGCTCCTCGAAGGCCTTCCACATGCCGACCAGCCCCGTCCCGCCGCCGGTCGGATAGACGACCGCGTCGGGGAGCCGTGGAAGCTGCTCGGCCAGCTCAAAGCCCATCGTCTTCTTGCCCTCCACCCGGTACGGCTCCTTCAGCGTGCTCAGGTCGAAGGCCGCGAGCTCATCGCAGATGAGGCGAGCAAGCCGGCCGCAGTCGGAGATCAGCCCGTCCAGCAGAAGCAGCTCGGCACCGGCGGCAAGCACCTCGACCCGGTTCGCCGGGGGCGCGTCCGCGGGCATGACCACCGTCGCCCGAACACCTGCCGCCGCGGCGTACGCGGCAAGCGCGCCGCCCGCATTGCCGGCCGAGGGCGCGACGAGGTGCTTCGCGCCCAGCTCGACCGCTCGGCTCACCGCGACCGCCATGCCGCGCGCCTTGAAGGAGCCGGTCGGGTTCAGGCTTTCGCGTTTGACGCTGAGGTCAGCGAGACCCAGGAACGACGCGAGTCGCGCTGCTCCGTGGAGTGGAGTGGCGCCCTCGCCGAGGTGCAGCACCGACTCCCAGCGCCCGACCGGCAGCAGCTCGTGCCACCGCCACAGTCCGCCTGACGTGCGCTCGGCAAGCGCTCGCCGATGCAGCGTCTGCGCGGCGCGCGCCAGCTCGTAGCGCGCCAGGAGAGGTCGTTGGTCGGAAGGGTCGAGGCCGCGGAGCTCGTCAGCCGAATACGACCGGCCCGACATGCCACCTTCGAGGTGGCTGAGCGTCGAGCCGGTCGGGCCTCGACTCAGACGAAGCGTTTGATGAAAGCGAGCGCTGTGTCGGCGACCTCCTGCCAGCCGCTGTCGATGGTCAGCGCGTGCCCGCGTCCCGCGATCTTCGTGATCTCGGTCACGCCCGGGTTGCGCTTCTGGCGTCTGTACGAAGCGTTGGCGATCGCCCACGGGACCGTGTTGTCTTTCTCACCGTCGAGGATCAGCAGCGGGCCCCGATCGGGATTCGTCGTGTTGACCTTGACCTCGGTCCACGGATTGAGGTTCGCGGCGGCCGCCTGGAACACTGGTGCGCCAGGCGCCGGAACTGCGAAGGTCTCGTACAGCTCTTTGGCCTCTGCCTCACTGACCGCGTTGGCGAAGGCAAATCGAAACTGTTCGTAGGTGAGCGGGATCGCTTTGTTCCAGTTGGTGGGGTTCTGCAGCACCGGCGATACCGCCTTGAGGGCGGAGATCGGGAGCGGCAGCACACCGCGGAACGGCGCCGGGTCGATGGCCACCGAGGCGGCCGCCAGCCCCCGACCCGCGATGATCTGTGTGAGCAATCCGCCGAAGGAATGACCGACCACCGCCGGCTTCTTGGTCAGCTTGCGGATGATCGCGTCGAAATGGTCCGCCACCTGCCCCACCGTCTTCCCGGCGAAGATCTCCGGATGTGCCTTGGCGTCGGCGACGGTTTCCGGGTCATCCGGCCAGCCGGGCTTCACGGCCGTAAAGCCGGCATTCTCGAAGTGCGTCGCCCAGCGGTCCCAGCTGCTCGGCAGCAACCAGAGTCCGTGGATGAAAACGACCGGGGTGCGACCGGACTTGTTGGCTCGGTCGACCTGCTCTGATTCGTGCGCTGTGACAGCAGTCGGACGTTCGGTGGTCGTGCTCATGACATCCTCCATTGCTTGCTCGACACCCCACCCGTGAGCGCGCCCATGCTACCCGGTCACACGATCAGCGGTCGGAGCACATTCCTCGCGAGCAGGAATCCGCGCTGGACCAGGTCGAGGTCGCCCTCGAACTTGCGGTCCTCGTGCTCGATCGAGACGACCCAGTCGTACCCGATCGCGTACAGCGTGCTGATGAACCTGTCCCAGCGCACCTCGCCGAGACCGGGCAGCCTCGGCACCTGCCAACCGACGCCGGCGGACAAGACACCGTGCTGGTAGAGCCCGTCCCGGTCGATCTCCATGTCCTTGGCGTGGACGTGGAAGATGCGCGGAGCGAAATCGCGGAGCGCGCGCGTGTAGTCGATGAACTGCCACACCAGGTGAGACGGGTCGAAGTTGAGGCCGAAGTTGTCGTCGTCGACGATCTCGAACATCTGGCGCCAGATCGCGGGCGAGTAGGCCAGGTTGCGCCCGCCGGGCCACTCGTCGGCGGAGAAGAGCATCGGGCAGTTCTCGATCGCCACGTTCACGTTGTGCTCGCGCGCAAATCGGACCAGAGGCGGCCACACCTTCTTGAAGTCTTCCAGGTTGTCGGCGACGGACCGCTGCTGGTCGCGACCGACGAACGTGCCGACGACGCCGACCTCGAGACGCTCGGCCGCCTCGATCACGCGACGCAGGTGGTCGTTCGCCGCCTCGCGGACTGAGTGGTCGGGATCGAGGTTGTTGGGGTAGTACGCGAGCGACGAGATCTCCAGCTCATAAGACCGGAGCAGGTCCCGAACCTTCTTCGGATCGAAATCGTCGACGTCGATGTGCGCGACGCCCGCATACCGGCGCCGCTCGCCGCCGGCCGACGGCCAGACTGCGATCTCCAGCGCGTCGAAGCCGTGCTCGTGCGCCCATTCCGCCACCTGCTCCAGGGTGAGGTCGGCGAATGCCGCGGTGAGCAGTCCGAGCTTCATCGCGTCCCGGCGACCCGGGTCGCCCGCTCGACCTCGACCCAGCGACCTTCACGCGAGCTTCGCGCCACGGCCTCGCACACCAGCATCTCGTCGTGCCCGTCGGCGAAGGTCGGGTAGCCGGCTCCCGGCCCGCCCTCGGCCACCGCGCGATAGACGGCCGCGTAGAGCGCCCGGAACGTGTCGGCAAAGCCCTCGGCGTGGCCGCCGGGAAGGTACGCCGCGCGCCGGCCTTCGTCGTTCAGCAACGCCGGGTCGCGCAGCAGGAGCTCGTTGGTCCTGCCGCGATGGCCGATCCACAGCTCGTCCGGGCGCTCCGCGTTCCACGACGCTGCGGACTCCGCACCGTCGATCTCGAACCAAAGCGAGTTCTTGCGTCCCGCGCTCACCTGCGACACGGTGAGCGCACCGCGCGCACCGCCGTCGAAGCGAAGGAGGATCGTTGCGACGTCCTCGGTATGGATCTCGCGCGACGCGAGACCACCGCTTCGTTTGGTGGCGAATGTCTCGACCGGACCGGCCGGCTTGTGGCGCGTCTTGATGAACGTCGTCAGGTCCGCCATCACGCCGGCGATTCGCCGTCCGGTCAGAAATGTCATCAGGTCCATCCAGTGGGAGCCGATGTCGGA